>CAMEMG010000005.1:0-46129 GCA_945927325.1 uncultured Clostridia bacterium
AAACGCGATAGGTGGGGTCATCTTCCCACTGTGCGTACAGCGTGATATCTTCCTCGCCCATTTTGAAATCAGCGGGGATTTCCTGCGTACCTGCCGCATCCAAGGTAAATTTCACGAAATGCTTATGATCATAGGTGAATGTGTTTTCCTTAACCGTGATTGCGTCGCCGGTGTAATATTCCTTGGCGTCCGTCATCGTACCGGTACCGCCGTTTGCGTTGTAGTAAACGCGATAGGTGGGGTCATCTTCCCACTGTGCGTACAGCGTGATATCTTCCTCACCCATTTCGAAATCAGCGGGGATTTCCTGCGTGCCTGCCGCATCCAGGGTAAATTTCACAAAATGCTTATTAGCGTAGGTGAATGTGTTTTCCTTAACCGTGATTGCATCACCAGTCTCATACTCTTTGGTATCCGTCATCGTGCCGGTACCGCCGTTTGCGTTGTAGTAAACGTGATAGGTGGTCACTTCTTCCCACTGCGCAGTCAGCTTTGCATGCAAGTGCAGCTTAATTGTTTCTCTCGGCTGTACAATTCCTGAATTGGTGTGAAAAACAGAAAGTACACCATTCTGATAGGTAGTATAATATTCTAACTTCCAACCGGTAAACCGATAGGTCTTGCCATCGCTCGTGACCGTCTGATAATCATCTTTCATATCCAGAACAGCATGGCTTGCCGTACCTGCACTGTTATCTACCGCAATATCATTACCACCCGTAACCAAAACCGTAGATGCGCCAATTGCGTCCTTCATTTTCCCGGCATCATATATAACATGCACGGGATCCGGGCTCTTGACAATACGCACCATAATCCAATAAGGCTTGCCTCTACCATCATGCCAAACCGTTTTTCCAGCTTCAGCGCCCTGATTCAGCTCATCCGGCGTAATATTGAACGTGGTGGATTCATAGCTGGTTGCACCAAAAGTAATCAGGTTGCTGGCAGCAGCGGTATTGCAATTAAAACCGCCCTCATCGTTGCAGGCAATAATTACTTCGGCTACATAATATCCTGCCGGAGGCGTAATGGAAATGCCTGATTTTTTGGCTGCTTCAACAGTCGACGACGGGCTGTTTCTTGTCAGAGTTGTGTTACCGATTTTTACAACTGTGCCATTGAGAATCGCAGAATTCGTCTCTGGAATCATCCGAGTATGACGGGTGTTCCAACCGTTGAATAGCTTATAGCCCAAACTATCGCTATCTCTGTAAGCCAATGCCGTAGTTGGCAAAAGCGTCAGTAATAAAGCGACAGCCATAAAGATAGACAGTACTCTCTTCTTCATTTTTCCTTCCTCGCTAAATAAATTCCGCTATATTTTTATGCAAACCAAGGCAACATAATCATCCTTCAATTTACATAGTTACATTTTATAATATTCAGTTTTTACAATTTTGTATTATTCTACAAAAACAATTTGGTTCTGCAAAATTCTTTTTTGCAGAACCAAACTGTTTTTCGTGTTTCTTTTCATTTTATCCGATAATATTCTGGTATGCCAATATCCCCTGAGCAACCAGTTCCACTGCCTTTTCGTTCATGCCGCCGCCGGGCACTATAATATCCGCATATTGCTTACTCGGCTGTACGTACAGATCATGCATCGGCTTAAACTGCTGCAGATACTGGCTAATCACCGCCTGTATTTGTCTGCCATGTTCCACTACTTCCCGCTGTATGCAGCGTAAAATGCGCTCATCTGCATCCGTATCCAGAAAAATTTTCAAATCCAGCATATTCCGCAGCTGCTCAGATTCCAAAATCATGGCACCTTCTATCAGTATGACCTCCGAAGGCTGTATACGCACTGTCTTTTTACTGCGCAAATGCTGTTCGTAGTCATAAACCGGCTTTTCAATCGCCTTGCCTGCCTTCAGCTGACGCAGATGTTCAATCAACAGAGGAGTATCAAATGCATTCGGCCGGCAGTAATCCAGCGTCGTCCGCTCTGCGTACTCCAAATATCCATAATTCCGATAATAATCTTCATAATATAATACCGGAATTTTCCTTGCAAAACGTTCCTGCAGTTTTTGTGCAAACGTCGTCTTTCCGCTTCCATACCCTCCTGCAATGCCAACCATCATACAAGATGCCATAGCTTCATTCCTCCATTCTCAGAATATCTAATATCAGGGGCTGTTCCTGTGGCTTCCCCTTCGCCCACGTCAACGCATTGAAAAACAGTTCTTCTGCCTCGGGCAACATTTGCGGGCGATTGGTGTGCAAAAATGCCAATACATCACCTTGCTCCACATAGTTCCCCGGCTTTTTCTGCAGCATGATGCCTGCAGACGGGTCAATTGCATCCTCCTTGCGCTCCCGGCCAGCACCCAGCATGACAGCAACCCTGCCAATTACCTGTGCGTTCATCGCTGCCAGATAACCGCTCTGCGGTGCATAAAGGGGATAAATGGTGCTGCATTCGGCAAAACGCTCCGGCCGGTCTATCCAGGCAGGATCCGCTCCCTGCGCTTCTATCCATTGCCGGAATTTTTTCAAAGCAGCGCCGCTGCGCAAAGCCTGCTCAACTGCTTCTCTGCTCTGCGCGTACTCCCATCCCTGGCATAAGCAAAGCATTTCCGTCGCCAATACACAGCTCACTTCCCGCAGATCCGGGCAGGCGTCGCCTTGCAATACGCGTATCGCTTCCCGGACTTCCAAGCCGTTTCCGATTGCCTGCCCCAGCGGAATATCCATATTACTTAAAACAGCTGACATTCTGCGGCCACAAGCTCTGCCTATCTCTATCATTCTCTGTGCCAGTTCCCTTGCTTCGGCAGACGTCTTCATAAATGCCCCGCTGCCCACTTTCACATCCAACACAATACTGCGGGATCCTGCCGCTAATTTCTTGCTCATGATGCTGGATGCGATCAGCGGCGCACTTTCCACCGTTGCCGTCACGTCCCGCAGGGCATATATCTTTTTATCGGCAGGGGCCAGATTCCCGCTTTGCCCCACGACAGCAATTCCAATTTTCCTTACCTGATCCAGAAATGCTTCTCCGCTCAATTCCGTGCGGTATCCGGCAATTGCCTCCAATTTATCCACTGTTCCGCCGGTATGCCCCAGACCACGACCGCTCATTTTTGCGACTAATCCGCCCAGACACGCGACGATCGGTGCAACAATCAGCGTCGTCTTATCGCCTACGCCGCCCGTGCTGTGCTTATCCACAGTTTTATCGCCCAGCGCAGAAAGATCGACCTGATCGCCCGACCGCGCCATTGCATCAGTCAGCTGTGCCGTCTCCAAATGCGTCATTCCTCTGAAATAAACCGCCATACAAAAAGCAGCCATCTGATAATCGGGAATCTGCCCATCGACATATCCCTGCACCATGAAATCGATCTGCGCACGGCTCAATACCGCTCCATCCCGCTTGGCCTCAATAATATCATATGCCCGCATTGCCTGTTTCTCCTTCTACGTCAACTCTGCCAAAACCCATTGGCAATAATTCTCGCAGCAGATAGGATTGCACTTTCCCTCCCTGACGAAGCAGCACCAAAAATGTATCAGGGTCGCAGAATTCCTGCATTACCTGCCGGCAAACGCCGCAGGGAGCACAATCAGCTCCTGTACTTTTTCCCTTTCCGCCTGCTACTGCCATTGCCGTAAAGCGAAGCTTTCCCTCGCTGACTGCCTTAAAAAATGCAACGCGCTCTGCACATACCGTGGGGGTAAAGGCCGCATTTTCTATGTTACAACCAGTATAAACCGTTCCATCAGCACACAACAACGCCGCTCCCACCCGATAGGCGGAATAGGGAGCATAAGCTGCCGTTCTTGCCTGTTCTGCCAATTCCATCAGATTTCCTTTTGCATCCATAGCCTTACCCATTCTTCACCACATCGGCAAAACTTTCTCCGGGGCAGATATATGCAACATCCAGCCAATCGGCAACCGTTGCCGCAACATCTGCAAAACTCTTGCGCGTGCCCAATGCAGCCGGCATAATCTGCGCTCCGCAAACCAGCAGCGGTACATATTCCCGCGTATGGTCGGTTGTCGGATACCCTGGGTCACAGCCATGGTCGGCAGTAATCACCAGTACGTCCTGCGGCTGCATTCGCCTTAGAAAATTCGGAAGCCAGGCATCAAATTCGCTGACGGCGCGTGCGTATCCTTCAACATCGTTGCGATGCCCATACAACATATCAAAATCAACCAGATTGATAAAGCAAAGTCCACAGAAATCCTCATTCTGCAGCGCCAGGGCAGTTTCCATCCCCTGTGCATTGCTATGCGTGGCAAATTTCTTCGTAATGCCGCGTCCGGCAAAAATATCCGCAATCTTTCCTACAGCCAACACCTCCCTGCCCGCTGCCTTCAGAGCATCCAGAACTGTCGGAGCCGTCGGCTCCAGCGAAAAATCACGCCGGCCTTCCGTTCTGATAAAATTTCCGGGTTCTCCCACAAAAGGGCGGGCAATCACTCGCCCCACTCCATGCTTTCCGGTCAGCAATTTTCTTGCTATCCGGCAATCGGCATAAAGTTCTTCTCTGGAAACTATCTGTTCATGCGCAGCAATTTGAAATACACTGTCAGCCGAAGTGTAGATAATCAAATCTCCCGTCTGCATATGCTGTGCACCGTAATCGGCGATCACCTGTGTTCCGGAATAAGGTTGGTTGCACAGCACGCCTCTGCCGGTCTGGCGGCAAAACGCCTCTATCACTTCTTTCGGAAATCCTTTCGGATAAGTAGGAAAGGGCTGTTCGGAAATAATCCCCGCCAATTCCCAATGCCCGGTTGTAGTATCTTTCCCCCGGGATTTTTCCATCATGCGCCCATAGGCTGCCAATGGCTGGGCTACACTTCCCATAAAATCCAATGTTTCTATATTGCCATATCCCAGTTTTTGCAGCGTATCAATCTGAAACTGCGAAGACGCCGAAATCGTCCGAATCGTATTACTGCCGGCATCTCCAAATTCTGCTGCATCCGGCAGACTCCCTGCCCCTACACTGTCCAATACAATGATAAAGACGCGTTTCATGCCATTTGCTCCAAAGTTACCGCCGTATTCAACGCCAGTTCCATCATCTGCGTAAAAGAACTTTCCCGTTCTTCCGAAGAAGTCGCTATTCCATTTAGCAAATGATCCGAAACAGTACACATTGCAAGTGCGCGTTTTCCGCAGCGTGCCGCATTCATATAAAGCGCCGCCGCCTCCATTTCCACCGCTAAAACCCCCATTTTTTTCCATTGCTGCGTCGCCTGCGCATTTTCATTATAAAAAGCATCTGAAGAAAGTAAATTGCCCACATGAAAAGGCAATTCCATTTTTTCTGCCTCCCGAGCGGCAATACGCAGCAGCGTGAAATCGGCAATCGGCGCAAAAGTGCCGGTCAACTGATATTGTGCAGCATATGCGGAATCTGTGCAGGCTCCCATGCCCAGTATGAGATCCCGAATCCGGATATGCTCCTGCATGGCACCGGCCGAGCCAATACGAATAATCTGCTGCACGTTATAAAATTTAAACAGTTCATAGCTGTAGATTGCCATGGAAGGCATTCCCATTCCGCTTGCCATGACTGATATGCGCGTTCCCTGATAATAGCCAGTATAGCCCTGCACACCGCGGACATTATTGACCAATTTTGCTCCTTCCAGATAATGTTCTGCCACAAAGCGGGCGCGCAAAGGATCCCCGGGCATCAATACCGTAGCCGCAAAATCATCCTGTTTTGCACTGTTGTGAGGTGTTGGTGTATGAGACATAAGAAAACCCTCCTTATCATATATTTTTTCGAAAATAGCTTTTACCAAGAAATGAACAGCTATTCCTTTTCTTTTATAGTATACTATCCTCAGCAAAAAACCAATGCTTTTCCAATGTACAAATCGTTACGGATTTGTATCCGAATTTTTCCGGCAAGTGGCAGTTTTTCAGCAAGCCGTACATTTCATGATTTAGCACCAATCTAAAAGAAATGGTGATATCTAAAATAAAGATATCACCATTTCTTTTAAATAATTACACGCCATTTCCGCTTTCAATACTGATCGTATTGAAAGTATCCAGCAAATCCTGCACCTGCAGATCCGCTTTTTGCTGTCCGCATAAATCTTTGATAATTTTTCCCTCGTGCATCATCACCAGGCGATTGCCATATTCCACTGCATAGCGGAGATTATGTGTAACCATCAATGTCGTAATGCCCTGTTTACGAATTAATTTGTCCGTTAGATACATCATCGTCTCAGAAGATTTAGGATCCAGCGCCGCCGTATGCTCATCCAAAATCAGCAATTCGATTTTTGTCATATTGGCAATTACCAGTGCCAACGCCTGGCGTTGGCCACCGGAAAGCGACCCGACCTTAATGTTCATACGATTTTCCAACCCCATTTCGCATTGTTCCAGCAAACTGCGATACAGGTCCAATTTTTTGCGGTTTATGGCAAAGCCAAGCCCATAAGATTTCTGCTTGTTATCCGCCAGAGCCATATTTTCCAAAATAGTAAGCCCCGCGCAAGTACCGACTTTAGGATCCTGAAATACCCTGCCTATAAATTTTGCGCGCTTATGCTCCGACAATCCGGTAATATCTTTGCCATCAAAGAGAATCTTACCTTCCTGCGCTGTATCCGCACCACAGATCAGGTTCAACATGGTGGTTTTGCCGCTGCCGTTAGAACCGATAATCGATACAAACTCCCCTTTTTCCACTTCAAAATGGAAATCACGGAATAATTCTGCTTCGTCGATCGTCCCTTCATTGAATATTTTGACGATATTCTGCAGTTCCAGCATCATGCAGTCTTCCTCCTTTTATGCTTTTCTTTTTTACCGCTGAGCACCAACGCCAAAACAAACAATACCGCCATCAGCAATTTCAGATACTCCGTAGGCAAACCCAATGCAAGCGCTATAGAAAGTACCGCCTTATAAGCAATGCTGCCCAACAATACCATGGTAGTTGCCTTCATCCGGGATACTCTGCGGAAAATGCTTAACCCTACAATAACCGAAGCCAATCCCAATACTACCATTCCCACGCCCATTTGCTGATCGGCTGATCCTTTGGATTGTGCAATTACCGAGCCTGCCAGCGCGGCAAATCCATTTCCCAAGCTCAGCCCAATCACCTTGCTGACACCCGGATCCTTTGCCAGCATCGTCACATACTGTTCGTTATTACCTGTCGCCCGGAGCAACAAGCCCGATTTTGTTTTGAGATAAATATCCAGCAGAATCTTGCACAAAATAGCCATCATGCAGGAAACTGCCAAAGTCCGGACATAAAATCCCCCGATATTTTCCGGAATCAACGCCCCAACCCCGGTATTAAAAATCGTAGGCATACGGAAAAACGAAGCTACACTGGTACCGTTGTTAAACACGTACAGCAACACCAAATTAATGGATAGCAGCCCGGTATATACCAAAATACCGCAAAGCAGCGGACGAATATGCAATTTGACATGCAATAGTCCGGTAATCACTCCACCCAAAGCGCCTGCTGCAAAACTAATCAACAGGCACAGCCACGGATTCACACCGCGCAAAATGAGCAATGCGGTCACGATGGCTCCCAATGGCATTGTCCCGTCCACAGAAAGATCGGGAAAATCCAGTATACTGTAAGTGATATACAGCCCCAATGCCAATATGGCATACATGAAGCCTTCTTCCAGCGTCACTTTACAAATATTTAAAATCACATTCATGGCGTTTTCTTGGCTCCTTTTTTTTATTTTGAAGAAGTCGAAATCAGCTGTAACGGCAAAAGGACGCATAAGCGCCCTGTTTATTTTTTAATTTTTACTCCGCATCTACGAAGGTTGCATCCGCATAAGCTTCAGGCAATGCAATTTCAAAACGCTCCATGACACTCTTATTGATAAAAGGAGTGGTTTCGGTAATCGTCTTGACTGCCATCGAGGAAGCATCCGCACCACCCAAGATTTCCAGCGCCATATCACCGGTTACCCTGCCAAGTGCAATATAATCAAGGCCAATCGATGCCATGCATCCATTCACTACCTGCTCTTCTTCCGATCCATAAACCGGGATTCCCGCTGCATTAGCCTGCTCTAATACCACACTCAAGTTATTTACAACGTTATTATCCGTAAAATTGTTGATGCAGTCGACTTTTGCTGCCAGACTTGCTGCCGCCTGCGGAATATCAGCCGCGCTCTGCACGCCCTGTTCTACAATTTCAATATCTTTTTCTTCTGCAATTTCCTTCAATCTGGCCAGCTGAGAAACAGAGTTTGCTTCACTGGTAGTATACAATACGCCGATAGAATTCAATTCCGGCTGCATTGCCTGAATCATTTCCACCTGAGCTGCAAGATCCAGAATATCCGAAGTGCCGGTGCAATTGCCGCCCACCTGCTCCAGAGAGTCGACCAAGCCTGCCGCTACGGGATCGGATACTGCACAGAAAACAACGGGAATGGTCGTATTCGCTGCCGCAGAATATGCGGAAACAGCAGCCGGTGTAGCAATCGCAATAATCAAATCGTAATTTTTGGAAACCATATTTTTGGCAATGGTATCGCAGGTTGCCGAATCAAAGTTGCCATCCTGCCGATCGATGGTGATATTCAACTCAGAAGCCTTGAGTGCCTGCTCCACACCTGCAAAGCAGTTGTCCAGACTCGGGTGGCTGCCAAATTGAATGACCCCTACCGTATAAGCCTTTTCTGAGCTGACAGAGCTCTGCTGACTGCTTACACTGTTCTGCTCTTCCTGCGTTTTGCTGCAGGAAACCAGTGCTGCTGCAGCCATTACCAATGCCAGTATCAATGCTACAATTCTGTTCCGTTTCATCTTTCTATTCTCCTTCAATTTTTAAAATAAAAAAACTCTTGCCCTATCATAGGACAAGAGTAAACTTGCGGTGCCACCTATGTTCGATCTACTCATAACTGTAATCCAGTCAGAGAAAATCGCCCTCTGCCATGTACCATCATACATGCGCCGCTATAACGTGCAGCCCACGTCCTGCTTCGGCAATACCTTTTACTGCCTTACAGGCCCTCATGAGTCCATTCATAAACCGCCCGTTGCCGCTTTTCCACCATCCGCAGCTCTCTTGAAACAAAGACTGATTTACTACTCTTCTCAATCACAGGTTTTTCATTGTGGAAATCATACCACCTGTTTTTTAAATTGTCAACAATAATTTTTTATTTATTATGTTTTTTTATTTTATGCAGTATGCCGCATAAAAGTGCCTATTTTTTCTTCGGATTGTTTTGCTTCATTTTGTCAGCAGAAAACGAGCACAGGCAATATCTTCTGCAGCCAATCCCAGCGCATCAAAAAGAGTGATTTGTTCTCTGCTGCTTCGCCCGGAAATCCTGCCTCTCAACAATTCGCCAATCGTTCCCCGAATATGCTGGGGCTCAATCAACCCCTCCTGCAAGGGAATCAGATATTCTCCGCTTTCCTTTCTCAAAGCTTCCATTTGATCTGCATAAACTGATGCTGCCGCAAACAGGGCAGAAGTTATTTCCCGCGTCACTGGAGAACAGGTTCCCACTGCATTGATATGTGTCCCCGGCTGAATCCATTCCTTTTGCAGATACGGCTGCACAGAGGGCGTCACTGTACAGATGATATCCGCATTCCGCACAGCTTGTTCCACGCTTTCACAAACCTGTATTGCAACACCAAATTTTTCCTGCATTTCCTGCCGGTAACGCTGTGCATTTTCCGGAGAAATATCGTAAACATATACTTCCCGAATTTCTCTCACCAACAGCATCGCTTCCAAATGAGAACGCCCTTGTACCCCTGCGCCAATGATTGCCAGCCGATATGCATCTCTGCGCGCCAGCAGATCAGTCGCCACGCCACTGACTGCGCCGGTGCGCATCTGTGTGATAGCACTGCCATCTGCCATGCCAAGCAGACTTCCATGTTTGCTCTCAAACAGCAAAACATATCCTTGATGTGAAGGATAAGCCGATACCTGATTGCCCGGAAACACAGTAATCACTTTTGCGCCAAAATAGTCCCCTAAACAGGCCGGCATAAATGCAAACTGGTTTCCTCCCGGCAGTGCCTGAATCGTGCGCAACGGCTGTTGTGCAGTTCCTTCTTCCAGATCCAGCAGCACTTTCCGCATCAACCGCATGCATTGTTCCATACTCAACTACTGCAGTACTTCATCCCGTTCCACAATTTTCATTTTGTTCTCGCTCCCTCTGTGCTTATCCATCCCCGACGACAGGCAGCCTGTTCCAATCTTTGCAGCCCTGCCTGTACATTGGCATGACTGGTTCCCAAATGGATCCGGGCAAAACCCTGCCCTTCTGGCCCATATTTATAGCCCATATCCACACAGAAAACGGCTTCCTCCATCAAAAAATGTTCCAATTCTGCCTCCGAAAGCCCTAAAGCCCGCCAATCTGTCCAAATCAAATACACGCAATCATAATGATATATTTTTACCTGAGGCATCTGCTCTGCAAAAAACTGTTCTGTCAGAGTAAAATTTTCTTTTACATAAGCAAACAGCCGCTGCAGCCAGGCAAACCCTTCATCGGAATACCCGCTCAGTATCGCTTCTCGTGCAAAAGGCTCGATACTGCCGCTTCCCCGTTGCTCTGCCCGAAAAACTTCCATAAAGCGCCGCCGCATCTGTTCATCCGGCAAAATAGCATTCGCCGCATTTAGCCCCGTGATATTAAACGCTTTGGAAAGCGCATTGATAATCATGCAATGCGGCTGACCGTACGCAATAGCTCCATAATTGGTCATCGGAGATTCCGGGAAGCACAGATCCGCAAATGTTTCGTCTACTATCACCGCCACATTATATTTTTGTGAAAGTACTGCAATGCGTCTCAAATCCTCCTGTGGCCAGACATGCATAGTCGGGTTATGTGCATTGCACAAAAAAAAGCATGGTATTCTGCGGAACACTCATCTTTTTTTCCAGATCATCCCAATCAATTAAAAACCGATCAAGACCAATACGCAAAGAACAGCGCACCAACGACCTTCCGTTTTCTTCAATCAGCCCTTCATAAGCTGTATATCCCGGTGAAAATATGATCACGCCTTCGCCCGGCCGGCTGACAGCCCGCAGTGCCATGGACATAGTGCGCAGCACACCATAAACCGGTATAATCCATTCCTGCTGCACCTCCCAATTCCGCCGCGTTTTCATCCAGCTCACAATTGCTTGCAAGTAGGTTGGATCATCAGCTACCGTATATCCGCAAAATCCCCGATCGATCAAGCGTCGGAACGCCTGTTGCATGTGCCTTGGAATTTTGAAATCAGTCTCGGCAAAAGAAAAAGAGGGCACGCCCAACGTTTTTGCCGATTGAGGGCGAAATCTATCCCTTCCACTGGCCAGTCCGCGATGATCTATCAACGGCTCAAATTCCTCCCACATTTCTCTCTCCCCTCTTCCTTTCGTTTTCCTTCACTATGCATCTCACCGCTTACTTCACAATATCCAGGTATATTCCTTTGGCAGTCATTTTTTTGTTTCACCTTGCCGCCAACTCAAATATTTAGTATAATTTTATTATAAATTTGCATAAACAGGAGGTCCTTTATGGCTCTGATTCACTGTAATTTCTTTTCCGAAGCATTGCGCATGAATACGGATATTAACGTCATTATTCCCACACCACATCCGGTGGAAAATCCGCTCAATCCGGGTAATTATTTCCATGAGGGAGCTAAATATCAGACACTCTATCTGTTACATGGTACTTACGGAGATTATACCGATTGGCAGCGCCTTTCTTCCATTGAAAAATATGCGCAATTTGCCAAATTAATGGTTGTTATGCCTTCGGGTGCCAATGCCATGTATCAGGATATGGTCTATGGTCCGCAATATTTCACTTATCTCACAGAAGAGTTGCCCCGTTATGTACGCACCCTCTTTCCTTCCAGCGAAAAGCGGGAAGATACCTTTATCGGCGGTCTCTCCATGGGTTCCATGGGTGCCTACAATGCCGGCATTCGTCGTCCTGACGTCTACAGCAAAGTCATCGGTCTTTCCGGCGGCATGAACTTCCTTTCCCTGAATGGCACCAACGCCAAGGCAGAAGGGCAGGAAGATAGTACCGCTCCCTGGCCTTTCAAAGCGATTCTGCCTCCTCCTTTCGATGGCAAAGGAACCGGCATGGATGATGAGCCTATTTTACGTGAACATGTAAAAAATGGAGTAGTATTGCCCGATTTCTATCTTGCAGTGGGCACCGAAGATTTTATCTATTCTCTTTCACAAAAAACCAGAGCTATCATGGCAGAACTGGGGCTCAATTTCACTTATGAAGAAGGTCCCGGCATCCACGATTGGGATTTCTGGGATGAATATATCCAGCATGCCATTAAGTGGCTGAATTTAAAAAATACTACCGTGTAATAGGTATGAAAAAACAGAAGCTTTTGCTTCTGTTTTTTTATACCTATCGTTCTTCCCTGAAATAAGGGAGCCCCAGACTGGCCGGAGGCTGATTTTCCTTTTTCTTCCGCAAACTAGTCAAAATCAGTACAATAATCGTCACCACATAAGGCAGCATTTTGAAAATTTCCTGTGTGCTGCGCTGTAATCCCGGAATATACAGATACAGAATATATAAGCCACCAAAAAGGATAGACCCCCAAATGGCATTTTTCGGGCGCCACAGTGCAAAAATAACCAGAGCAATCGCCAGCCAACCTCTATCGCCAAATCCATTATTCGTCCAGGTCCCGCCTGCATACTCCATCACGAAGTACAAGCCGCCCAACCCACAGATTCCTCCGCCCAAACAGGTGGAAAGATATTTATACTTGGTTACATTAATCCCTGCTGCATCTGCTGTAGCCGGGCTCTCTCCGACTGCCCGCAAATTAAGCCCCTTACGCGTTTTTTGCAAAAACCAAGTAAGAAACAGAGAAAGTAAAATGGCAAGATACGTCAAAAAGCCATAGGAAAAAAAGATATCCCCTATAATGCCCAGTTCCGAAAGCCAGGGTATTTTAGCCGTATAAGCAGCACTGGTTACAGGCAAAGCGATTTGCCCTACACCGCCTGCCAACTGCGAGAGAGAACCGCCAAAAAAGTTTCCCAATCCCACACCAAAAGTCGTCAATGCCAGGCCTGTCACATTTTGATTAGCCCGCAGAGAAATAGTGAGCACACTGTAAATCAGTCCCCCCAACGCCGCACATAAAAATGCACAAACAAAAGAGATCAATACTGCCACCACGCCATTGGGTTCGGCAACAGAATTTTCATAGAGAAATGCACTTACCAGGCCACCGATTCCACCCATATACATCATGCCGGGAACACCCAGGTTAAGATTACCGGATTTTTCCGTCAATATCTCTCCTGTCGCCCCAAAAAGAATACCGATTCCCTGTGCAATTGCCTTTTGGATAAAGATGATAATCGTACTCATTGTGCCGAGCCTCCTTTTTTGCCGTGGTTTCTGCTGACTTTATAATTGATAAAGAATTCACAGCCTAAGATAAAGAACAAAATAATCCCAGTGAGAACATCCGAAGCGGATTCGTTGAGATTAAATTGAGAAGCAATCTGGATAGCTCCCTTTTCCATAAATACCAGAAGAAAAGATACCAGCATCATAACAAAGGCATTAAATTTGGAAAGCCAAGCCACAATGATCGCCGTAAAGCCCCGACCGCCTGCCGTGCTGGTGGAAATAGTATGGCTGGCGCCGCTCACCAGTATAAAACCGGCTACTCCGCACAGTGCCCCGGAAATCGCCATCGTCCGCAAAATCACTTTTTTAACATTGATTCCGGCATATCTGGCCGTATTTTCGCTTTCACCAACCACTGCAATCTCATAGCCCTGTTTGCTGTATTTCAAATAAACGTACATAGCAACGGTAATCGCCAAGATGATGACCAGATTCCAGCCGTATGTCAATCTAAACAAGGGTTTAAACCACCCGGCTTCGCTGATGGAATTGATAATCCCCACTGCATTGGAGCCGACGGGATTTTCCCAAAATACAATACAGAAAGTTACCAGCTGCATCGCCACATAATTGAGCATCAGCGTAAACAACGTCTCATTCGTATTCCATTTTGCCTTAAATACTGCAGGAATCAATCCCCACAACATGCCTGCCAACACACTGCCCAGTAGCATCACAATAAACAGCACCACCGGAGGTACGCGATCTCCGGCATAGATCATAATAGCTGCCGTAGCTAATCCGCCCATCAAAACCTGCCCTTCTGCACCTATATTCCAGAATTTCATTTTAAAAGCAGGTGTTATTGCAATGGATATACAGAGCAGTATCAATGCGTCCCGCAGTGTAACCCAGGTGCGCTTTTCCGTGCCTACCGCACCTTTGACAATCGCTTCATAGACCTGAATCGGATTTAAACTGGTTAAAAAATAAATTACAATCGCACAGACTACCAGCGAGAGCAGTATTGCACCAATGCGAATTCCCCATGCTTTCCAAAGGGAAATCCCATCGCGTTTGGATATTCTGAAAAGCGGCTCTCTCTGTGCCGGCTGTTTTTGTTCTGTCATCCTACCTGCTCCTCCTTTGCGGTGTGCATCATCAAGATGCCAATTTCTTCCTTCGTTGCCTTTCTTCCGTCTACAATTCCGCTTATCTTTCCGCCGGCAAGCACCAGAATTCTGTCACACAATTGCGTTAAGACATCCAAATCCTCACCCACACAAATCACAGCCACGCCATTTTTCTTTTGGTCATTCAAAAGTCGATAAATGGTATAGGAGGAGTTGATATCCAATCCCCGCACCGGATAAGCTACCATGAGTACTGTCGGCGAAGAAGCAATTTCCCGACCGACCAATACCTTCTGCACATTGCCGCCCGACAAGCGACTCACCGGTGTATCCACTCCCGGTGTATTAATCTGCAGTTGTTCTATTACTTTTTCAGCCAGACTTTTTGGATTCTTACGGTCCGCAAAAAAGAATCCTCCCTTTTTATAACTGCGGATCATCATGTTATCTGTCATATCCATAGAGCCTACCAAGCCCATTCCCAGGCGATCTTCCGGCACAAAAGAGAGTTTTATGCCCAACTTGCCGATATCAATGGCATCCATTTTGGATATTTCAAGCGGTTGTTCCTGTTCCGGTGCGAAATACTGAATGCTGCCCTCCGTCATAGGCTGTAGCCCGGCAATCGCCTCCAGCAGTTCCCGTTGCCCACTGCCCGCAATTCCTGCAATGCCCAATATTTCGCCGCTGTTTGCTTCAAAAGATGCATGATCCAGTGTTGTAAATCCTTCTTTATTAACGCAGGTAACATCTTTCACTATCAGCCGTTTTTTCGGATTTACCGGCTCTGGCCGCTCGATATCCAACGTCACTTTTTCTCCCACCATCATTTCGGTGAGTGTGCTGACCGTCGCCTGACGGGTCGGTATCGTCCCCACATACTTTCCTTTGCGCAGCACAGTAACCCTGTCTGAAAGATCCAGTACTTCCTGCAATTTATGAGTGATAATGATAATTGCTCTGCCATCATCGCGCATATTGCGCAGCACAGCAAACAGCTTTTCTGCTTCCTGCGGTGTCAACACTGCTGTGGGCTCGTCCAGAATCAGAATATTTGCCCCCCGATACAGCATTTTTACAATCTCAACCGTCTGCTTCTGAGAGACAGACATCTCGTAAATCTTCTGATAGGGATCCAACTCAAAGCCGTATTTAGCGGTCAAGGCATTAATTTTTTCCACTACTTCCCGCAGATCCAGACGCAAACTGCCCGGCAGACCCAAGACGATATTTTCTGCCGCAGTCAGCACGTCAATTAATTTAAAATGCTGATGGATCATGCCGATACCCAATTCAAAGGCATCCTTGGGTGAACGGATCGTGACTTCTTGTCCATTTACAAAAATCTGTCCCTCATCAGGGAAATAAATGCCGGCAATCATATTCATCAGTGTTGTTTTGCCGCTTCCATTTTCTCCCAATACAGAAAGAATTTCTCCACAGCGTACATTCATACTCACCTGATCATTTGCAACGATCTTTCCGAATCTCTTACTGAGGTTTCTCAATTCTATGGCGTTTACCTGCTCCAAAGCCTGCCTCCATTCTTTTTTGTTCTTATTTATTTGTGGTTTGCGCTGCTCTGATCGCATTTACAGGCGAACAGAGCACCACAAACCAGCCCTATATATGAAACCACAAGACGGAGCCGTGCATTGCGCAGCTCCGCCTGTATGATTTTTTAAAAGTTATCTGTTCCTCACTCAACAGCGGTAACTCCATCGATGATAATGTTAAACGAAGGAGCGGACGCCAGTTCGGATTCATGGAAATAACCATCTGAAATATATTCATTGCCGAAATCATCCTGATAAGTAGTCAGGGTTTCGCCCTTCACCGTCCAGGTAGAAGTATCGAATACATGCAGTTCTCCGTTCTTAATAGCATTCTCCACTTCTGCAACTTTTTCAGCAGTTCCCTCTGCAATTGCCGCTTCGTTCAGCTCGGTAATCTTATCCGCGCCATCCGCATAACCACGGCACCAGTCGACCACAATCTCCTCACCGTTGACTACGCACTCAACCGCATAAGTGACATAGGGTGCCCAGTCAATGGAAGCAGAAGTCAGCGCCTGTGTGGGAGCGACAGAAATCATGGAAATATTATAACCTACCATCGGTACACCTTTAGCTTCGCAAGCAGTAGCCGGGCCAGTCGTATCCGAATGCTGGCTGATCAGCACACAGCCATCGGCAATCAACGCTTCCGCAGCTTCCTTTTCCAGGTCAAAACTGGACCAGCTGTTGGTGTAAGTAACCTTCATAGTTACGGAAGGGCAGACAGATTTTGCGCCCAGATAGAAAGATGTATAACCACTGATTACCTCGGCAAAGGGGAATGCTCCCACATAGCCAATCACAGCCTGTTCTTCGGTAATAGTGCCGTCAGCAATCATCTCGTTGAGCTTCATGCCTGCCACAACACCGGATACATAGCGGGATTCGTAGACCGAAGTAAAATAGTTGTGCATATTGGAAAGTCCGCTGGATTTTGCCTGATAACCTGTTGCATGGCAGAACTGAATTTCAGGATATTCTTTGGCAGCCTGAATGATATAAGGCTCAAAATTGAAGCTGTTGGCAAAAATGATATTGCAGCCCTGCTCTGCCAAGTCAACAGCCGCATCATAGCAAGTTTCATCTTCCGGTGTATTCCATTTAAAGATTAACTGCTCGTCCTCCAAGCCCAGTGCATCCTGCATCGCTTTTGCACCATAATAGTGTGCTGCAGTGTAGCCTTCGTTCTCATCACCAATGTAGATGAAGCCAACTTTCAGATCTTCCACTGCTACACCTGCCACTTCGGATGATCCCTGTGCAACAGAGCTCGTTTCAGATCCGGCTTCGTCTTTTTTGCATGCAGCAAAAGAGAAAACCATTGCGATTGCCAACATCAGGCAAACGATTTTTTTCATGACTTATCCTCCTATAGAAAATGGAAATTTACCTTCAAATCATATAACGAACTGCAAAATTTGTAAACAACATTTGAACAAATTTTGTCATATATTCGAACTATTTAGAAAAATAAAGGGAAATATTTCGTTATTCTTATCCGACAATCTCTATAGAACTGCCATCAGGAGATTTATGAACCAGGACCTGTTTTTCAATAGACTCCCGTAATACACCTACATGAGAGATAATCCCCACCAGCCTGCTGCTGCCAGCAAGTTCTGACAGTGCCTGCATTGCTGCGTGCAGTGTCTGTTCATCCAACGTGCCAAACCCCTCATCGATAAACAGCGTATCCAGGCGCACACCTCCGCTTCCATTTTGTACGACATCTGCAAAGCCCAAAGCAAGGCTAAGTGATGCCAGAAAGGATTCTCCGCCTGAAAGCGTCTTGACATCCCGCACTTTGCCCGTATCTGCATCCATTACATCCAGATCCAACCCTGTGCGTACCCGCCCATCTGTCTGGCTCTGTTGCTGTCTGAGCAAATATCGCCCGCGGCTCATCTGCTTCAGGCGTATATTGGCTGCCGCTATCACCCGTCTGAAATAAAATTGCAATACATAGGTTTCAAGAGAGATGCGGCGTGCCCCGGGCACTACCCCTTGCATAGTGCGGCGCAAATCCTCCCACAAACCATAGCATTGTGCTGACTCCGCACACTTTTTGGCGCATATTTCCAACTGTTTTTGAATCCGCCGGTTAGTCTGTAACTTTACATCTATCCTTCGTTCCGCTGCCTGCAGAATCTCAATTTGCTGACGTCGCTCCTGTACCTGACGGGAGAGTGCTGTCAGATCCTCCTCCTGTGCCTCTCCCCATTGCTTCTGCAGCCGTTCCACTGCCTGGCAGCAGGCAAAAAGTTCTTTTTCATATTGTTGCTGCCGGCTTCTCAAAACCTGCTGTTCTCTTTGTTCCATCAAAGCAGCCTGGTAGGTTTGCTCATCTTCAAAACCACATTTTATCCGCTGCTGCAAAAATATCTGTTCGCTGTTTTTCACATCACAATCGGCTGACTGAACAGCCAGTTGTGCTTCCTGCAGGCGAGCCTTGCCATCCTGAACAGCCAATTGTAATGTCTGTTGTTCCATCTCTGCCTGTTCCAATTGCTTCTGCGCCTGCTCGATTTCTCGCTGCAGTTGTTCTCTTTTGCGAATATAGGTCTTTCCATAAGCCTCCAGTTTTTCCGGTTCCAACCGCGCTTCTGTCAATTGTTCCAACTGTTGGCAGATTTGCTGCAACTCTGCCAAAGCACGGCCGGATGCAAGGGAAGCTTCCATGGCATCCTGTTCTGTCCGGATCCGATCTTGTTCTGCCGTACGTACCTCTTCTTCCGACGGTGTTTGTTTTGGCAGTTTTGCAGGCGCAGGATGCTGCAGAGATCCGCATACCGGGCAAGGGACACCCTGTTGCAATCGTGCAGCCATTAAGCCCGCCTGAGCCGATAAAAACGCACTGTTCAGCTGCTGATACTGCAAAGCCGCTTCCTCCTTGCGCACAATTGCCTGTGCCGCCGCCTGTTGCTCCTTTTGCCAGCGCGCATGAATCCTTCCTCCCTGCTCCATCAGAGGAATCGCCTGCTGTATTTTATGCAGCCGTTCCTGCTGTGTCTGCATGGAAGCCTGCCGGGCCTTTGCCTGCGCCAGCTGCTCCGAAGCCTGTCGCAAGGCTTCTTCCTTCTGTGGCTGTATATCTGTCAGCCGCAGCAAGGTCTGCTCCGCCTGTTCGGCCCGTATGCGTTCCTGCTGTACACGCCACGCATAAGGCTGCACCAATCCGGCATTTTCAGCTCGAAGCAATCGCTCCGCTTCTTTTTGCATCTCCGGCTGCTGCTCCAGCAAAGCCTGGTGATGCTCCTTTTCCCGTCTCAGCAAATCCACCCCGGTATTTCGCGTTTCTGCCTCAGCCAGACGAGCTGTGTTGTCACTCAGTATCCGTTCCGCTTCCTGTAACTGTTGTTTCTGTGCGATATGCTTTTGTTCATCCAACGCATTCTGTGCCGCTAACGTCTCTGTCAACTCCTGTGCTCGCCCGGCGCTTTGTGCAAGCGATAACATCTGTGCAGCAAAGGCGTCTTTTTCCTCCATTTGTATCTGAGCAGCCAGCTGTTCATACAAATGCACCGTCTCATCGCATGTCTGCTTTGCCTGCTGACAGTGCTTTTGCACCTGTTCACTCCACCGGCTATAAAGTTCGGTATTGAAAATGCGCCGGAAAATCCGCGTCCGCTCCGCACTATCCGCATATAGTATCCTGCGAAAATCTCCCTGCGCAATCATCACTGTTTGAGCAAACTGTGTTTCATCCAATCCCAACAGTTCCTGCACCTTTTGCGAAGCCTTTGCGGGCCCATTCCAACTTTCGCCGCTCTCTACGTCCAAAAGGCAGGCATCATGTTTTTCTTCCACCATTTTATCGTTGCGTTTTCCGGGGCGCAGATAATCAGGGTTGCGGCGTATGATATACTCTCTGCCCTGATGCGTGAAACAAAATTCCACATAGGTAGGTGTAGCGGATTGTGCAAAATCGCTGCGCAGCGTGCGTGCACTTTTACGCTCTTTGCCTCCGCTGGCATTGCCAAACAGAGCAAAAGCAATTGCATCAAAAATAGTCGTCTTTCCGGCTCCGGTATCGCCGGCAATCAAAAAGACCCCTGATTCACCCAAGCGCGTAAAATCCAGATATTCTTCTCCTCCATAAGGCCCGAAAGCGCTGATTTTAAGAAAAACCGGTTTCATAATTGTTCCTCCGCTTCCTGCAGTGCCTGCCGCATCAATGCCAGGCGCTGTGCATCCGGCGCTATTCCGTTATTCTGTGCTGCATAGAACTCGCAAAAATGCTCCAATGGTGTTTTTTCTTCCACCTGCTCAATCTGCAGCTCGATTTCTCCCTGACCGGTACGCGCATTTTTGATTTTCAGGTGCAGCAAATTGGGAAAATTGATGCGCAATGCACCCCTGGCATCCAATGGCATTACATCATCTGTCAAAGTTGCCTGAATATAATCCTCGCTGTAAGGAAGCTGCAACAAAGAAGCTAATTCCCCTTCTATTTCACGCAAATCCCTCAGCGGTACAAAAGGCAGTTTTTCCACCTTTATCTGCCCTTCTCCATCAATTTCTACCAGAAGCGCCCCCTTTTGCTGAGTCGATTCATCAAAAGAATATTTGAGAATAGAGCCACTGTATCTGACTTTTCCCTTCAACAATACCTGTGGGCTATGCAGATGCCCCAATGCCGTATAACAGAAATTCCGCAGCAGCTCTGCCGGAATCTGTTCCAATCCGCCAACGCTCAATTCTTCTGATTCACAGGTTACCGCACCCGCCACATATTGATGCGCTATCAGAACGCTGCGCCGGCCCTCTGTCAGCGGTGTATTTTGCAGCACCGTACGCACAGCATCCTCATAAGTTTTAATCTGCGAGTCAGGGAAAAACCGCCGCACATGCACCGGCCGGATAAACGGCAGCAAATATAAATCCAGTGGGCCATTATCATCCTGCAACTCTATTTTCTGCAAATGGCCGTCAAAAGCTTCTGCCGCATAAATGCCTCCTTTTCGTAAAATAGAGGCACAATAGGAAATCTGTGCCGGATTATCATGATTTCCACTGATCAGATAGACCGCCGTATTCTGCCGGGCCAGTTGCGTAAAAAAAGCATCAGCCGCTGCAATTGCCTGTGCAGACGGTTGTGCCTTATCATAAATATCTCCCGCGATCAGCAAGCCATCACAGGCATACTCCTCTGCCATGTGGCAAATCTGCTGCAGAATACAGTTTTGATCTTCCAGTAAATCCACATTATAAATTCTTTTACCAATATGCAAATCCGACACATGCAAAAAACGCATTGCTTTTCCTCACTTTCAAAGATATCTTCATTATATCTTTTTCGTCCATCTCTGTAAACTTTCGCAAGGTATGATATAATAACTGCATATCATGGAATGGAGGCTCTCATGGAATACACCGATCTCTGGCTTTATCTGTCCACCGTCAAAAAACCAATCTTCCTTTACGGCATGGGCAACGGAGCCGACCGCATCCTATATCGGCTGGAGCAGCTTGGTATACGAGCGCGCGGCGTCTTCGCCAGCGACGACTTCGTGCGCCATCAGGATTTTCATGGTTATACCGTCTGTTCCTATGAAGAAGCCAAAGCTGCCTGTCCCGAAATGCTGGTACTGATTGCTTTTGGCAGCAGCTTACCGGATGTCATGGCCAATATGCGCCGTATTGCAGCCGAGCAGGAGACTTATGCGCCTGCATTACCCCTATTTGGAGAAGACTTTTTTACTCCGACTTATGCCGCAGCGCATCGGGAAGAACTGCTTCGCGTCTACTCTCTGTTAGCAGATGAATCCTCCCGCAAAACTTTCCGGGAGATGATTGCTTATAAAATTACCGGAAAATTGCAGCATCTTTTAGCTTGTGAAACACCGCAGCAGCAGGTATTTGAGGCTTTTTTTGCGCTGCAGCCGGGTGAAATTTATGCGGATTTGGGTGCATATAACGGAGATACCATTCTGCAATTTGCCCGCCTTTGCCCGCATTACCGCCGCATCTATGGTATGGAACCGGATTTTCGCACTTTTCGCAAACTGTTGGTCAATACTGCCCATCTGGAGCGAACCAGTTTATGGAATGCCTGCTGCGATGCCAAGCCACAGTTTGTTTCTTTCAGTGCCAAAGGAGGGCGAAACTCTGCAGTCGGGCATGGGCGGATGCTCCCGGCCTATCCGTTGGATGCTTTATTGGACGGAGCTCCTGTCAGCTATATCAAGCTGGATGTAGAAGGTCAGGAGGCAAACGCGCTATTAGGTGCTCAAAAGAGTATTGCCAAATACAAACCAAAGCTATTAGTTTCCGCTTATCACCGCAGTGAGGATCTGTTTTCTCTGCCTTTGCTGGTGCACAGTATCCGCCCCGATTATCAAATTTTCCTGCGCCATCATCCCTATATTCCGGAATGGGATACCAATTACTATTTTACCTGATCTGCATCCGTATACCGGAAGCTTGTTAATTTACTCGCCTTGTAATTTTTCAGGAGGTCTCTTTATGAAACTCTACCCTTTTGCCGATGGGCATTGCGATTTTCTCGCTTTCATTCAGTCCCGACAGTTTGATATTGCTGATCCGGTACCCGGGCAGCATATTGCTCTGCCTTATCTCCGGCAGGGTAATGTTAAGCTTCAGTTTTTTGCCATGTGGCCAAATATGCGCCTGCCGCAAAGTGCGAAAGAACAATGCCTGAGCATGGCTGCCGATTATCAGGCCATATTGAAAAAGCATCCCGTTTTCCGTCCTCTTGAAACAAACTTCGATCCTCTCGGCGAAGAGATTGCCACCGTTCTGACCATAGAAGGCGGAGAAGCAATCGGAGAGGATTTGGAAACGCTGCATCAGTTTTATGACTTGGGAGTGCGTGCGTTGACAGTAACCTGGAACTACCCCAATGCGCTCGCTCATCCAGGCACAGAATCAGATGCCGGCGGTCTCACGGCCTTTGGGCGGGAAGCTGTCCGCGAGATGAATGCTTTGGGCATAGCTATCGATGTTTCCCATCTCAACGATGCTGGCATAGAGGATCTGCTCAGATTGAGTAATCAACCGATCTTTGCTTCCCATTCCAACGCTCGGGCATTACGCCGCCATACCCGTTGCCTGAGCGACGATCACATTCGGGAAATCGCACAGATGGGCGGCGTGATCGGCGTTAATTTCTGTGGCGAACATCTCATCGACCAACCCTCCGCTTGCCTTGAAGATGTGATCGCACATCTTGAGCATATTATGGAAGTAGGCGGAATACGTGCTGCCTGCATCGGAAGTGACTTTGACGGTATCGGTGCCTGCCCGGAAGGACTCCCCAATCCCTCTGCACTGCAAAAGATCGCCCGGGCATTGGAACAATCCGGTTATTCTCAAGAGGAAATCTATCGTGTCACTTACGGCAACCTACACGACTACATTCTTCAGTTCTGCTAAAGCAGGCAAAAAAGGAGTGCTCTACGGCACTCCTTTTAATTTTTCCGGAACACATAAAGTTTCATCCCTTTGCCAATACTATTTTACTATATTTCGATAGTAAAATAACTACTGCCAAACGATGGTAGCATATAGTTAGCTATAAGTACTATATGGAAGTCGACTATATGTATTATCCTAGGCTGAAAGATTTACGGGAAAACGGTGATTATGTACAGAAAGAGATTGTTGTTTCTCTGGGCATTGACCAGCGCATATACAACACCTATGAAACCGGGAAACGGGAAATTCCAACCCGCTATGTCATCAAATTGGCGCATTTCTATAAGACCAGCACTGACTATATCCTGAGGCAAAGCGATATTCGGGCTCCCTATGGCAAAAAGCATCGCTTTTGATCGTTTTCTGCTCAGGAAATCTGTCCGATCAGAATCAGTAACAGTCCGGAAGCAGCACAGGAGAGCAGCAGTATCACCAAGCTGGGAATCCAGATGACCTTTTTCTGCAAAATCGTACCAATTGCCATCCCCAATCCGGAAACGATCAACAGCACCAGCAGCAATCCGCTGAATCCAATCAACGATTGCATGATTCCAACTCCTTTCCCGGATGTGGAGCCGCAACCAGCCCTTTGATGGTCTTTCCCACATCCAGAAACATTTTTTCATGCTCTGTCTGGATATTGCCGGCAAAACTTTTTTGAGAAAAGTCATCGCTTAAAAACAGAATATCCCACCCTGCTTCCTGCAGGTAATTTTGTGTATCATAAAACAGATCATCATCGTCTGTTTTAAAATACAGCTTTGCCTCCGGCCGCATAAGTGCCGCATAAATCGCCAATTGCCGCGGATACGTCAGGCGATGTTTTCTGTGTTTTGATTTTGGCCATGGATTACAGAAATTGATATAAATGCCATCTATGCCATCTTCTTTTGCAAGCATGGCATCCAGGCGTTCAATATTCCAGCTCATAATGCGCACATTATCAGGCTGCTGCGGCGCAAACGCCGCTTCGATATTGCGTTTTGCCACAATCAATACTTCATCCTTAATGTCTATGGCCAGAAAATTATGCTGCGGTTCTCTCAACGCCAGCTGCGCCATAAAACCACCTTTCCCGCACCCCAGCTCCAAATATAGAGGTGCCTCCGGGTCTGCAAATTGTTCCCGCCATTTTCCTCGATAAATACAGGGACTCTGAACAAAAAAAGGGCACGCCTCCAACTCCGGGCGTGCATAGGGTTTCTTTCGCATCCGCATGCCTTATTACACTCCTTGAATCGCTTTTGTTATTATAGCAGACTTTTTTTCACTGCTCAATTGCATTTTTACATGATTCCCAACTCACCCTCTCCCACTTGCACAATATTTTTTTGCCGGGTATACTGATTACAGAAAACAAAGTAATAAATTTATCGTTTATTTCTATTTTTGATTTTTACAGAAAGGGGTTTTCCTCTATGCAATATCCGATCGCTACCATTTCTATGGAAAACGGCCGCCGCATTCGCATTGAATTGCGCCCTGACCAGGCACCCAACACGGTAGCCAGCTTTATTTATCTGGCAAATTCAGGTTGTTTCGATCACTATCCCATTTCCCGTATCGTTCCCGGCTATGTTGTAGATGTCAGTTATACCGCTTTTGGAAAGGAACAATGTAAATATCTGATCGCCAACGAATCCCGTTGCTGTGGATTTCCCAATCAGTTGCGTGTAGAACCGGGAGTTATCGCAATGGGGGGATATCCGCAGGGCATTGCCGGCGGAGAGTTCTTTTTTCCTTTGGACTATTTTGAAAAACTGAATGGACATTATCCCGCATTCGGCGTTATTCTCGAAGGTTTGGATGAAGTACTCCGATGGGGAAACGTTCCCGTACGCCCTGTTCCTTACCCGGAATGCCCCGAAGTGCAAATCAATTCCCCTATTGAGCCGATTCTGATTCAAAGCGTATGCGTGGAAACATTCGGGCAGGAATTTCCGCATCCGGTCAAGCTTCCCATGCTGCAATTGCCACCCAGCTGGTAATTTTCTCACAGCACTCATATCCATACAGGAATTTAAATCGAATCGCACCTGTCCATGCCTTCCGCTTGGATTCATTTGCCTTTTTCAAGCCGGAAATGTGCTTTTACTCCCTTCCCGGGAGTTTTTATTTTTTACCATTTATGCTATGATAAAGGCAAATTCAGGAAGGAGTATATACCATGGAATCTTACCTCGACCGCATTTTTCCTGCTTATACGGAGCTTATCAAAACGCTCACCAAAATCCCCGCTCCCTCTCACAAAGAGCAAAAAAAAGCCGCATATATTAAGGATTGGCTCGATGCCCTTCAGGCACGTACCGGATTTCCGATGTGCACTCGTATTGACGAGGCAACCAATGTAATTTGCGAATGTTTCTGTGAAGCAGAGCCGCATCAGATCGATTTATTCCTGGCACATACGGATACTGTCTTTCCCGATGAGCAGCCACTACCGGTACAGGAAACAGACGAAATATTGGCAGGTCCCGGTATCGGCGATGATACAGCCAATGTTGCAGCTTTAATGATGGGCATACAATATTTAGCCGAACAGCAGCTGCGCCCTCAGACAAATGTCGTATTTGCCTTTAATTCCTGCGAAGAAGGTTTGGGGAACCTCAAGGGCTGCCACGTTATCATGGAGCAGTATCAGGGCAAAGTCCATGAATTTATTTCTTTTGACGGCAGTTATACCTCGCTCACCACTGTAGCAGTCGGTTCTGAGCGCTATGACGTATGTATCAAAACAGAAGGCGGGCACTCTTATGGAAATTTCGGCAATTCCAATGCCATCGCCGCCATGGCAGAGTTAATCTGCCGCCTCTATACCATCGATGCCAAAAAGTACCCAGGGCAAACCACTTACAACGTAGGTACTATTACAGGCGGTACCTCTGTCAATACCATCGCTCAGGAAGCGCACATGCTCTTTGAATTCCGTTCCGACCGTATCGAGGGGCTGTCCGGTATCAAGCAGGATGTATTAAAGCTTTTTTCCGACTTTGGCCGTCGTTTCGACCTGTCGCTGCAGTTGTTGGGCAGCCGACCTTCCATGGGTGCGGTGGATCCCGCCCATATGAATCGCCTCATAGGAGAAATTTCCTCTATCATCGTCCGAGAAACAGGCAAAGCCCCAACTCTCTCCAGCGGTTCCACCGATTGCAATATTCCGCTTTCTCTGGGAATCCCCGCTGTCTGTTTTGGTGCTTACCTGGGCAAAGGTGCACATACGCGCCAGGAATTTCTTTACAAACAATCCCTGCGCCCCGGGTTGCGCATTCTGATCCATACGTTACTGCGCAAATTCCGCTAAGCATTTTAGCAATCATTCGAAACGAGGCTCTCTTTTGAAACATCCACGTATCCGAAAATTTTTTTCCTATTATCATCCATATCCCTGGCAATTGTTTTCCGTGCTTGCTTGTGCGTTGATTTCTTCAGCAGCCGCCTTACTTTTTCCACTAATCGCCAGAACCATTGTCCTGCAATTTTCTGCCGGAAGTTTAAATGGATTAGGGCGCGCCCTCTGTCTTTTGCTGCTGATTATCTTAATTGAATTTTCCTGCAGCTTTTATTTTGACTATGCAGGGCATGCTTTGGGGGCTCGCATGGAAAACGATATGCGGAAAGAACTTTTTAGTCATCTGCAAACGCTTTCCTTCTCTTATTACGATACACATCCCATCGGTGGAATCATGTCGGCATTGACGCACGATTTACTTAACCTGGCAGAGCTGTATCATCATGGGCCGGAGGATTATATTGTCAATGGGCTTCGCTTTTTCGGGGCTTCCGCCATTTTATTTTTTCTCAATGCTCGCCTCGCCTTATTGCTTTATTGCTTTATTCCGCCCATGCTGATTGTCACAATCTTTTGCAGCCGCCGTATCCGCCGCGTTTCCGCACAAAATCAGCAAAATATCAGTTCCGTCAATGAACAGGCAGAAGATGCGCTTGCCGGCATACGAACCGTACAGGCCTATTGTGCAGAACCGCAAATCCAACAAAAATTTGCAAGCAGAGCCAATCTTTTTTTAAAAAGCCGCAAGCAAGTCTATTTGGAAGAGACCTACCCCACGCAGGCACTGCTCCTGCTCTCCCGTCTGATGTTTATCGTCACTCTGTTGGCCGGCAGCATAGGAATTGCCCATGGCAATCTGCTTACTGCCGACTTATTGACCTTTCTGCTATATCTTGGTTATCTTACCGAGCCAATTCAGAAACTGGCCTGGATGACAGAGCAATTACAGGCAGGTTTGGCAGGATTCGATCGCTTTATGGATATTTTGGAAACTCCACCGGAAATTCAGGATCTGCCAAATGCCATCACTCTGCATTCTACTCAGGGAGCAATTCGTTTTGAGGAAGTAAGTTTTCGCTATCATCCACAGGATCCGGATATCCTGCACCGGCTAAGCTTTACCATACAACCCGGACAAACAATTGCCTTCACCGGCCCTTCCGGCATCGGCAAGACAACTATCTGCGCGCTCATTTCCCGTTTTTATCAACCTCAGGAAGGGCGTATTTTGCTGGATGGCCATGATATTTCTCAGCTCACACTATCCAGCCTGCGTTCACAAATCGCTGTCGTTCGCCAGGATACTTATCTGTTTGACGGCACAATCGCCGAAAATATCCGATTCGGCAATCCTAATGCTTCCGACGCCGAAATTTGTGCAGCTGCCCATAAAGCAAATGCCGATGCATTTATACAAAGTCTGCCGCAAGGTTATGAAACGCAGGTAGGCCCCAAAGGCATCCGCCTCTCCGGCGGTCAGCGGCAACGAATCGAAATTGCACGTGCATTTTTAAAAAATGCTCCGATACTCATTTTAGACGAAGCAACCAGTGCCCTCGATTATCATAGTGAGCAGGAGGTGCGTCAAACGCTGGAATCCCTGTGCAAAGGACGTACGACTCTGATTATCGCCCATCGCCTGCCGACTATTCGCCATGCCGATCAAATCTTTGTGCTGGATGAACAGGGAATTGCAGAACAGGGGGATCACCATACTTTATTGGAGAAAGACGGACTTTATGCAGCGTTATATCGCATACAGATGTAAATAAAACTTTACTTTCTCGGGAAGAATCAAAAAAGGAACGGCATAAGCCGTTCCTTTCTTTTGATTCCCTGTTAAAACTCTGCTTTCCAAAGGCCGTGAAGATTGCAGTAAGCATAAGCTGCTACCACTTCATCTCCATCGCAAATCATAAACTCTACTTTGGGATCCTGGCCGGCGCACAGAGCTTTTCTCTGGTTCCCCTGCTTTGTCTGCAAAGAAATCCAGGAAATCAGATGCTCTTCAGTCATGGGATGGGCGGCAGAGCCGACACTGACTGTAACCAGGTTGCCTTCCACCTGAATCACCGGTACATGCTTTTCCTGCGCTGCATCTGTTGTGTTTGCTTCCAGTTTCTGCATATTCTCTCCACAGCACTTTACAGGAACACCCTTGTTTTCCACCATTGCAATCAAATTACCGCAATGTTTGCAAATATAAAACTCTTGTTTCATCTTCATCAATACTCCTTTATTTTAATATTAGTAGTCGTTGCCATTATACCTGAATCGGTTCAAAATAGGAAGCATCATGCTTGCAGAGCGGACACAAATACCCTTCCGGAAGCGCATCCCCTTCATATACATAGCCGCAGATTTTGCATACAAACCCTTTTACCTGTTTTTCTACCTTAGGGGAAGGTTTGATATGCTGAAAATAGTAAGCATACGTCACCGATTCTTCCTCTGAAAGCACTTTTGCTTCTGTAACATCTGCCACAAATAGCGTATGCGTTCCATAGTCGATTGAGCCAATAACTTTTCCGGAGAGAAAAGCATTTGTATATTTATCGAGATAGCAAAGCCCGTTTTTACTGCGCTGCTTATGTTTAAATTCCGTAAACTTATCTGTATCCCGACCACTCTGGAATCCAAAATGTTGGAACAGCTTGAACGGTGCCGAAGTCGAAAGCATGGAGAGGTTGAACTCTCCCGTTTTCAACACCATATCATGTGTTCGATTTCCTTTATTAACAGCAAAAGCAATGCGCTTCGGAACATCCGTAATCTGAATGGCAGTATTGATAATGCATCCATTATCAAAATCCTCCTCCCGTGCCGATAACACAAATAAGCCATAGCTGAATTTATACATTGCATTATCCTGCACTTCGCCCACTGCCTGTAGCCGCAATTCCGGCTTTCGCAAAGAAGCAGCCAATATTGCAGCTAAATTTTCCAATTGTTCCAATTGCTCCTGCTTCACCGAAGAGCGCAGGCTAATCTTTTGCTCCAGCAATGTCATATTCTTCATGCCGGCCACATGTTCTGCCATCAATTTACCTGCTGTCGGTGCCCAGGAACCGTTTTCGATAATAGCCCCTGTGCGGTTCTGCAAATTATGCGCCTTTCAATCCAGCAGCAGTGTCTCCATAGGCGTAAAAATCCCTGCATTATAAGTAGCGCTGGCCAGTACAATATGACTGTAACGGAAAGCTTCTGCCAGAATATAGGATGGATGCGTGACCGAAGCATCATACATGGCAATTCGCTGTATACCCTGCTCGGAAAGCTTTGCCGCCAAAATATTCGCTGCATTTTCCGTATGCCCGTAAATGGAAGCATAGACGATCAATACGCCCTCTTCTTCCGGCATATAGCGGCTCCAGCGATCATATTTCTCTATCAATTCATCCATTCCGCTCCGCCAAATATATCCGTGCAACGGGCAAATCATCTCAATTTCCAGCCCGGCTGCCTTTTTCAAAAGTGCCTGGACCTGCGGACCGTATTTTCCCACAATATTGGTATAGTATCTTCTGGCTTCCGGCAAAAAATCGCGATCAAAATCTACCTGATCCGCAAACAGCGGGCCATTGAGCGCGCCAAATGTGCCAAATGCATCTGCCGAAAAAAGTATTTTTTCCGTTATTTCATACGTCACCATTACTTCCGGCCAGTGCACCATCGGAGCCATAACGAAGGTAAAGGTATGAGAGCCTGTTTGTAATGTGTCGCCCTCCTTTACCAGCTTAATCCGTCCCTCTGTTTCAAAAGAGAAAAACTGTCGGATCATCGTTGCGATTTTCTGGTTGCAGACAATCTGCACATTCGGATAACGGCATACCACTTCTTGCAGCGTTGCACAATGATCCGGTTCCATATGGTTGACGATAACATAATCCAGTTCTCTTCCAGCCAATGCCGCCTGCAGATTTTCAAAAAACTGCTCGCTGACCGCCTTATCTACCGTATCCAACAATACCGTTTTTTCATCCAGCAGCACATAGGCATTATAGGAAACTCCCTGAGGAATCGGATAAATATTTTCAAAAAGCGCCAGCCGCCGATCGCTGGCTCCTACCCAATACAAGTTATCCGAAACTTGTCGAATGCAATGCATTGCAGTACCTCCCTGTTATCTTATAATCATCTTGTAATTCCACTTTTTATTATTCTACAAAGCGCAGCCAATTCCTGCTTATTTTTCTATTATAGCAAATTTTTAACATATTTCTGTTGCAATTGCAACTTTTTAAAGATATACTGGAACTAATCTTTTGGCAAAGAGGAGAATCTCATGTGTAAAAACAGTATTTTTTCCAACATCAGTACTTCCGAGTGGAACCGCATGCTGCAGTGTTTTCAACCGGTTGTACAATCTTTTGAAGCCGGAGAGTATATTATGACTTTCTCAGAGCATCTGGAGCGCATCGGCATTCTGCTTTCCGGGACGGCGCATCTGACCTATACCGATGCCGATGGAAAATACAGCATTCTGGAACAGCTCAGCACAGATGATGTCTTTGGAGAAGTTTTTTCTCTTCCTCTGGAAGATCAGGAGTTTGCCGTGCAGGCTATCACACCCTGCCAAGCCATGTTTCTCAGCTATGATCATCTGGTCAAACCCTGCAGCAAGGCCTGTGCACACCACAGTCAATTGATCAATAATCTTTTTCATATGACTGCCTGTAAAGCACAGATGCTCTCCATGCACATCCATATTCTAAGCCAGCGCACTTTACAACGTAAATTGATGACCTATTTTGAATATGAAGCTTTGCAGCATAAATCCCGCAGTTATACGCTTTCGCTTTCTCTGAGCGCTTTAGCCGACTATCTGTGTACCGATCGCAGTGCTATGATGCGGGAAATCCGACGCCTTAACGAGCAGGGGAAACTCCGTACCAAAGGGCGTTCCATCACCTTGTTTTAAATCATTCTTTACTTTATACAAAAAGCGAAGCCATCCATGCTTCGCTTTTTCAGATTCTGCCAACAGCAGATATCTGTCTTTGATTGCCCGTACCCATCAGTTCCGTGAACTTCCATATAGCTATTATCCTACCGTGTCAGGCAATAACTCAATTGATCACAATATTCCCAAATGCTCCAGGAGTATTTTGATGCCCAGCAAGATCAAGATCACTCCACCGACAAATTCCGCTTTCGATTTATATTTAGTACCGAACACATTGCCGATTTTCAGGCCTGCCACTGAAAAAAGAAAAGTAACTACACCGATAAAACTGACAGCCTCCCAAATATTCACCTGCAAAAATGCAAATGTAACACCCAATGCCAAGGCATCGATGCTGGTGGCAATGGCCAATACCAGCATAATTTTTACTGCCAGCGATGCATCTGCCGTTTCTTCCTCATTGGATAATGCTTCCTTAATCATATTACCACCGATCAGCGCCAATAAAATAAAAGCAATCCAGTGGTCATAAGCCGTAATATACGTTTCAAACTGAATCCCCAGAAAATAGCCAATCAACGGCATCAGTGCCTGGAATCCTCCAAACCACAGCCCGACAATCAGCATATGTTTGAATTTGATCTGTTTCATGGCCAGGCCTTTACAAATAGAAACTGCAAAAGCATCCATTGAAACCCCGATTGCCAATATCAGCAACGTCCAAATATCCACGTTCTCTTTCCTCCTTGACCCATAAAAAAACCCATGGGCAAAAATATCGTTTTTCAACATACTTTTGCCCATGAGTCTCGCTACTTTGTGAAATACCAGATAAAAATCAGTATGTTGATATTTCAACGGCTTTGCCGCAAGCTACTCCCTCACGGAATTTTAATTGTTATTTATTATAGCATGCACCTCTATGCGCGGCAAGTAAAATTCAGCAAAAAGGGCAGCTTTCTGCCGCCCTTTTTGATTTATCTTTATTTAAAATATTTGACTGCAGAACGGAAGAGTCCCATTTCATAACGTCCGGGCACATTGCGGTATAACCCCGCGCCCACACGTTCGGAATGTCCCATTTTACCCAGTACTCTGCCATCCGGAGAAATAATCCCTTCAATAGCAGCATAGGAGCCATTGGGATTATACCGTATGTCATACGTCGGCTTTCCCTGAGCATCCACATACTGAGTAATAATTTGCCCGTTATGTGCCAGCTGCTCAATCATTTCCTGTGTAGCGATAAATTTGCCTTCGCCATGGGAAATCGGCACAGTGTAGATTTCTCCCACCTGTGTTTCCATTAACCAGGGAGAGCAATTGGAAGCTACGCGGGTGTTGACCAACCGCGACTGATGCCGCCCAATGGTATTATAGGTCAGAGTCGGCGCATCCGCTGTTGCCTCTACAATTTTTCCATACGGTACCAAGCCCAACTTAATCAGAGCCTGAAAACCATTGCAAATGCCTGCCATCAGGCCATCCCGCTGCTCCAGCAATCTGCTCACCGCTTCACTGACGGCACCATTTCGGAAAAATGCAGTAATAAATTTACCGCTTCCATCTGGCTCATCGCCGCCCGAGAAACCGCCCGGAATAAACACAATCTGTGCCTGTTCCACTTTTTTTGCAAATGTCTCTGCAGATTCTCTGATCGCCGCTGCGCTCAGGTTGTTAATGACAAAAATATCTGCCTCTGCACCTGCTTTGCGCCAAGCCTTGGCCGTATCGTACTCACAGTTCGTTCCCGGGAACACAGGAATCAGCACACGCGGCTTTGCTACGCTGCCGTTTGCATGGAAATTCCGCTTTGCTGCACAATCCCCATTTACCAGCGGCATCTTACCTGTTTCCCGAATGTTGCATGCATAAACAGGTTCCAACTTACCCTCATAGACCTGTAAAAGCTGCTCTGTATCGACTTTCTCCCCCAAGTAAGTAAATACTTTTTCTGCCGTCGTCTCGCCCAGCAGCAGACCCTCTGGCATCTCTTCCGCCATTTCCAGCACAAAGCTGCCATAACGATAGCCAAACAGTTGTTCCAGCGTAATTCCTTCTGCCACTGCAAAACCAAGCCCTTCGCCAAAGCTCATTTTCATCAGCGCTTCTGCTATACCGCCATAGGCAGGTGTATAAGCCGTGATTGCACGACCAGAGCTCAACAGCATGTGCACCTTCTCATAAAGAGCAATCAGCGATTCCGCTCTGGGCAAACCGTTTTCGTCATATTCAGGGCTAAGCAGCACCACTTTACTGCCGGCTTTTTTGAAGTGATTGGGCACAGCTTCCCCTGTCTTTCCCATTGTCACCGCAAAAGAAACCAGAGTCGGCGGCACATCCAGCTGTTCAAAGCTGCCGCTCATGGAATCCTTGCCGCCGATCGCCGCAATGCCCAAATCCAGCTGTGCCTGGAAAGCGCCCAGCAAGGCTGCCAGCGGTTTTCCCCAACGTTTGCCATCTTTCATCGGTTTTTCAAAATATTCCTGGAAAGTCAGGTAAGTTTCTTCAAAAGATGCACCGGCGGCAATCAACTTGGACACAGATTCCACCACAGCCAGATACGCTCCATGGTAAGGGCTCTTTTCCGCGATCATAGGGTTATATCCCCATGCCATAAAGGAACAGGCATCGGTCTCACCCTGTTCTACCGGGATTTTATGCGCCATGGCCTGAATCGGAGTCAACTGCCGGCTGCCTCCAAACGGCATAAATACACTTCCTGCGCCGATCGTGGAATCAAAACGCTCAGAAAGCCCACGTTTGGAACAGACATTGAGATCTGCCGCCATCGCCAGCATTCCTTCCGAAAAATCAACAGGGATTGATCGGTCATAGCATTCAGGTGCAGCAGGGGTAATTTCAATATGTTTCTCTGCGCCATTGGAATTCAGGAATTCACGGGATATATCGACAATATTCTTGCCGTTCCAACGCATAACCAACCGCGGTGTTTCAGTTACCACCGCCACTTTAGTTGCTTCCAGATTTTCCGCATTGGCCAAACGAATGAAGGCCTCCACATCCTGCGGTGCAACAACCACAGCCATGCGTTCCTGCGATTCGCTGATTGCCAACTCCGTACCGTCCAATCCTTCATATTTTTTAGGAACGGCATTCAAGTCAATCTGCAACCCGTCTGCCAATTCACCAATCGCTACGGAGACGCCGCCTGCACCAAAGTCGTTGCAGCGCTTGATCAACAGAGAAGCTTCTTTATTGCGGAATAACCGCTGTAATTTTCGTTCTTCAGGTGCATTTCCTTTCTGCACCTCTGCGCCACAACTTTCCAATGATTCCAGCGTATGGGATTTGGAAGAACCTGTTGCACCACCACAACCGTCACGTCCGGTTCGGCCACCCAAAAGAATGACTACATCGCCTGCTTCCGGCCGTTCACGACGCACATTTTCAGCCGGAGCTGCTCCCAACACGGCTCCAATTTCCATGTGCTTCGCCGCATACCCATCATGGTAAAGTTCATCTACCTGTCCGGTCGCCAGACCGATCTGGTTGCCATAAGAACTATATCCCGCAGCGGCAGTAGTTACGATCTTCCTCTGCGGCAGCTTCCCGGGCAGCGTCTTCTCAATGGGACGCAAAGGATCTGCTGCGCCAGTGACACGCATAGCCGCGTAGACATAAGATCTGCCGGAAAGAGGATCTCGGATTGCGCCCCCAATGCAGGTCGCCGCACCGCCAAAAGGCTCAATCTCAGTGGGATGATTGTGCGTTTCGTTCTTAAAAAGCAACAACCATGGCTGCTTTTCTCCATCCACTTCGATTTCAATTTTTACCGTGCAGGCGTTAATTTCTTCTGATTCATCCAACTTGGGCAAAAGACCTTTTGCTCCCAAATAGCGACCGGCCAACGTTCCAATATCCATCAGGTTTACAGGCTTGGTTCTGCCCAATTCTTCCCGTGCTTTCAAATAACGTTCATACGCCTGCTGCAGCAGTTCATCCTCAAAACGAACACTGTCAATTGTTGTAAGAAAAGTAGTATGACGGCAATGATCCGACCAATAGGTATCAATCATACGGATTTCTGTAATAGTCGGTTCCCGTTGTTCTTTTGCAAAATACTGCTGGCAGAACTTAATATCATCCAGATCCATGGCCAAGCCATAGGAAGCTATCATGTCAGTCAACCCTGCTTCATCCAACTGCAGGAATCCTTCCATGGTCGCCACCTCTGTAGGAAGATCATATTCTATTGCCAATGTCTTGGGAAGTTCCAGCGACGCTTCCCGGGATTCAACCGGGTTAATGACATATTTTTTAATTCTTTCAACCGTCTGTTGGTCCAAATCTCCACAAAGAATATATACCTTTGCAGTACGTACCAACGGGCGCTCTCCCTGAGAAATAATCTGGATACACTGCGCCGCAGAATCTGCCCGCTGATCAAATTGCCCGGGCAAATATTCCACTGCAAACACATGGCTGCCCGGCACTTCCGGCAGCGTTTCATAAGTCACATCCTGCTGAGGCTCTGAAAAAACTGTCGTCTTGCAAGCCGCAAACAGGGCCGGGTCAATATGTTCCACATCATAGCGATTGATGAGGCGAACACTTTCCAATCCTTCAATCTGTAAAAAAGTCTGAAGCTCTGCCGTCAATCCGGCAGCCTCATGCGCCAGTTCCGGCTTCTTTTCTGCATAAATGCGATATACCATAAATCACGCCTCCGTCGTCTGTGCGGCAGAAAGCGCTCTTCTGCCGATATCGCTTCTGTAATAGGCATTTTCAAACTGTACCTTGGGTACATTGGCATAGGCCTTTTCTATTGCCTGCTGCAAGGTAGGCGCCATCGCCGTCACGCCCAGCACGCGACCGCCTGCTGTACGCAGAACTCCTTCTTCGAGTTTTGCCCCAGCCACGTAAATTTCTGCTTGGCCATCGTCGGGAAGCACCATCGGAAATCCGGTTTCATATTTTTGCGGATAGCCTTTGGAAGCGATAACCACACAACAGGCGCACCCTTCTTTAAAGCGCACCTCTGTCTGTGCAAGTGTTCCATTGGTGCAGGCCTGCATCACTGTAAGCAGGTCACTTTCCAAAAGCGGAAGCACTACCTGCGTTTCCGGATCCCCAAAGCGGCAGTTATACTCAATCACTTTCGGGCCATCTTTTGTGAGCATCAAACCAAAATACAGACAACCCCGGAATTCACGCCCCTCCTGCTGCATAGCACGAACCGTAGGCAGGAAGATTTCCCGCATGCATTGCTCAGCGATTTCCGGCGTATAGAAAGGATTGGGGGCAATCGTTCCCATGCCACCGGTATTGAGGCCGGTATCTCCATCTCCTGCCCGTTTATGATCCATACTGGATACCATCGGCTTCACGCAGGTACCATCGGTAAATGCCAGCACCGATACTTCCGGCCCCTGGAGAAACTCTTCGATGACCACCTGGCTTCCGCTCTCTCCAAACACTTTATCCGCCATCATGGAGCGCACTGCCTCTTTCGCCTCTTCCACTGTTTGCGCTAAAATAACGCCTTTGCCCAAAGCAAGCCCATTGGCTTTGACTACAATGGGCGCTCCTTGCGCTTCAATATAATCGCAGGCACTCTGCATATCCGAAAAACTGGCATAATCCGCAGTGGGAATGCCATATTTTTTCATCAGATTCTTTGAGAAAACTTTACTGCCTTCAATGATCGCTGCCGCCTTATTGGGCCCAAAGCAGGGAATCCCTACTGCATTCAGCGCATCCACTGCACCCAGTACCAACGGATCGTCAGGCGCCACTACTGCGTAATCAACAGCATTTTCTCGGGCGAATTCTGTAATCTTTTCAATATCTTTGGCACCAATTGCCACGCAAGTCGCATCTGCTGCAATGCCTCCATTGCCGGGCAGTGCATAAATTTCCGTTATACTCTTATTTTCTTTGAGTTTTTTGATGATGGCATGCTCCCGGCCGCCACCGCCTACTACAAGAACTTTCATGCTTTTTCTCCTTGTTCCGCCAATCTCCTGGAGACCATTTCCGCCGCCTGAGGCAGCAAAATCCATTCAGCCTGCTCCATGACACGCCGCTGCAACCGCTCGGGCGTATCATCCGGCAATACTTCCACTGCTTTCTGCAAGAGAATTTTCCCGCCATCCGGCACTTCATTGACATAGTGCACCGTCGCACCGGTCACTTTTACACCATAAGCCAATGCCGCTTCATGCACTTTGAGGCCATAAAACCCTTTGCCGCAAAAAGAAGGAATTAATGCTGGATGCACATTGATCATACGCTCCGGAAATTTTGAAGTAAAATTTGCCGTTAATATGCGCATAAATCCCGCCAGTATAATCAAGTCAATTTGATATACTTCCATTAACCGCAGCAATTCCTGCTCAAAGCCGGCCTGTCCGCCCAGCTTTTTGCGCAATACCACTTCCGTAGGAATTCCGTTTTCGCGGGCTCTCGTCAGCGCATAAGCATCTGCTGCATCTGCAACCACCAACACAATTTGCCCGCTTTTCAAGATACCGCTTTTTTGAGCATCGATCAATGCCTGCAAATTCGTACCGCCGCCGGAAACAAATACCGCTATGCGGCTCAGCATAAAACAGTTCCCTCGTCAGATGCAAAAGTTTCGCCTACAATATAGGCATCCTCCCCAATCCCTTTCAGGAAATTCACTGCTGCATCTGCCTCATTCTTATCCACCGTAATAATCATGCCGATACCCATATTAAAGACATTGAACATCTCTCTCTCGGCAACGTTGCCTGTCTTCGCCAGCCAATCAAAAACGGGAAGCGTCTTAATCGCTGCTTTCTCAATTCGAGCGCTGACACCGTCTGCCAGGCTTCTGGGCAGTTTTTCGAAATACGCGCCGCCGGTAATATGTGCCATGGATTTAATTTCTACCTTTTCCATCAGGGCATTGACCTGTTTTGCATAAATACGGGTAGGCGTCAGTAATGTTTTCCCCAATGTAGCACCAAATTCGGGTACATAACTGTTCAGATCCGCATTGGAATCCGCCAATATTTTGCGTACCAGTGAAAAACCATTGGAATGAACGCCGCTGGAAGGAATTGCTACCAGTACATCTCCCGGTTTTACCTTGCGTCGATCCGTCATTCTATCCTTATCTACAATACCTACCGCAAAGCCAGCCAGGTCATATTCATCTTCGGGGTAAAATCCGGGCATCTCTGCCGTCTCGCCGCCAATCAGCGCCGCTCCTGCCTGTACGCAACCTTCTGCCACGCCAGCTACAATATCTGCAATTCGCTCGGGGACATTCTTGCCGCAGGCAATATAGTCCAGGAAAAAGATTGGTCTGGCACCACGACAGAGAATATCGTTTACGCACATAGCCACACAATCAATGCCGATGGTATTATGCTCGTTCATGAGGAAAGCCAGTTTCAGTTTTGTACCTACGCCATCTGTTCCTGAAACAAGCACAGGTTTGGAGATTCCAGTCAGATCCAACTCAATAGAGCCGCCAAATCCGCCCCCGGTCAACACATTGCTGTTCATGGTGCGGTCAATGTGCTGCTTCATCAGATCCACTGCCTTGTACCCGGCAGTAATATCTACACCTGCCGCTTTATAGGTATCGCTGTAACTATTCATATTTTTCCTCTTTCTGTGAAATTTTTTGTTCAAAGCGGTTCTTTTTCTTGACCGCCGGCACTTTTGTTGGGTAATTTCCATCAAAGCAGGCTGTGCAGAAGCCACAGCCGTTTCCGTTTTCTGCAATACGCATGACATCCTGTACGCTCAGATAGCCTAAGCTGTCCGCTCGCATAATCTCACAGATTTCCGGAATCGAATGCTTATAGGCAATCAATGCTTCACTGGAATCAATATCCGTACCGTAATAACAGGGATACAGGAAGGGTGGTGCAGAAATACGGATATGCACTTCCTTAGCCCCTGCATCGCGCAACATTTTTACCACCTTACCCAGTGTTGTTCCGCGGACGATAGAGTCATCTACCAGCACCACACGTTTGTCTTTTACCGTTGCCGAAACAGCGCTTAATTTAATGCGAACTTTATCTTCTCTGGATTTTTGCCCCGGAGAAATAAACGTACGGCCGATATATTTATTTTTAATCAACCCGATGCCATAAGGAATTCCGGATTGCCGCGCAAAACCGATGGCAGCATCCAACCCGGAATCCGGAGCGCCGATGACAACATCAGCCTGTACCGGATGTTCCAATGCCAGCATAGCACCTGCCCGCACACGGGCATTATGCACAGAGCTTCCATCAATAACAGAATCCGGGCGTGCAAAATAGATATATTCAAATACGCAAAAACTCTTTTCCACCTGATCGCAATGGCTGGTGATAGAGCGCACACCATCCTGGTCGAATACCAGAATTTCTCCCGGACGCAAATCACGAATAAATTTTGCACCTACTGCCTGCAGTGCACAACTTTCCGAAGCCACTACATAAGCACCGTCTTCTCTTTGTCCATAACAGATGGGGCGGAATCCATGCGGATCGCGCACCGCAATCAGCTTTGTGGGCGACATAATTACCAGCGAGTAAGCTCCATCCAACTTATCCATTGCTCGCTCTACCGCTTCCTCGATAGAAGAAACATGGATGCGTTCTCCTGTAATAATATAAGAGATTACTTCCGTATCACTGGTCGTATGAAAAATAGCGCCGTTTAATTCCAGTTGCTCCCGCAATTCATAAGAATTGGCCAAATTGCCATTATGCGCCAACGCCATACTGCCCTTGATATGATTAACTACGATAGGCTGACTATTGGAGCGATCACTGCTGCCGGTGGTACCATAACGACAATGGCCTACCGCCAGTTTTCCCTGCCCCAAATAGGAAAGAGCACTTGGTTTAAATACCTGCTCTACCAGCCCCACATCCTTATACGAACGGAATACCCCGTCGTCATTGATAACGATGCCGCAGCTCTCCTGTCCGCGATGCTGTAATGCAAACAGACCATAGTAGCAGGTATCAGCCAAATTGGTATCACATCCGGCACCTCCGGCATATACGCCGAACACGCCGCACTCTTCTTTCAGTTTCTGCATATTACTCACCCATCAGGCGACGCATTACTTCCTGATAAGCATCTTCTACGCCACCCAGATCTCTTCTGAAGCGATCTTTATCCAACTTCTCTCCCGTGGTGCTGTCCCAGAAACGACAGGTATCCGGAGAAATTTCATCAGCCAGCACAATAGTGCCGTCCGAAAGTTTACCAAATTCCAGTTTGAAGTCCACCAGATTGATATTGAGTGCTTTAAAATATTCTTTCAATGCTTCATTAACTGCAAAAGCATATTTTTTAATGGTTTCCACTTCTTCAGGGGTGGCTAATTTCAGCGCGATTGCATGATATTCGTTGATCAGCGGATCTCCCAGGGCATCGTTTTTATAGGAGAATTCAATAGTAGGCTGTTCAAAGACAATTCCCTCTTCCACACCGTAATTCTTGGCAAAGGAGCCTGCGGAAATATTACGGATAATTACTTCCAGCGGTACGATGCTCACTTTTTTTACAATCGTTTCCCGATCCGAAATTTCTTCTACAAAATGCGTGGGGATTCCTTTCTTTTCCAGCATCTGCATGAGCAGATTGGTCATGCGATTATTGATAACACCCTTGCCCGCAATGGTTCCCTTTTTCAGGCCATTGAACGCAGTCGCATCATCCTTATACTCCACAATATACAGTTCCGGATTCTCAGTCGCAAAAACCTTTTTTGCTTTGCCTTCATAAAGCTGCTCTTTCTTATCCATGCTCCTCACCTCGTATAAATATAATTTAATTAAATTTCTACCGAATAAAGTTCGGTTATTTCCGCATCTTTGGCCAGCGCCTGTTCGGCAGCCGCTTGTTTTGCCTGCTGCAGCTTCACCTGCAGCGTTTCCTCTTCAATCGCCAACATCTGTATTGCTAACAGTGCCGCATTGGCAGCACCATTAATCGCCACTGTTGCCACAGGTACGCCGGAAGGCATCTGCACTGTCGCCAGCAAAGCATCCATCCCATCCAGTTCCGATGCCTTAACAGGCAAGCCGATTACCGGCAGCGTGCTATGTGCAGCCATGACACCGGCCAAATGTGCAGCTTTGCCCGCCGCTGCTATGATCACCCCAAAGCCTGCTTGCCGAGCACCGGCTGCAAAGGCACCTGCCTGCTCCGGCGTACGATGCGCCGAATATACGTGTACTTCACAGGGAACTCCGTATTCTTTTAAAACCTTCACCGCCTTTTCCACAACAGGCAAATCACTGGCACTGCCCATGATCATGGCAACTTTTTTCATTGTTGACTCCTCTCCAAACGAATTAAAAGTTTTCGGCTTGCTCAATAAAGCAAAACCCGCTTTCACAGCGTACCACAGAGAAAATTTTCTGTCAAAATAATCGTTCGTATATATTCGTACTATTTTAATATTTTATATATTATTGTTCCCTTTATTCATCTTTTTTGCTTACTAATATCTCCTTCTGTTCTGTTTCAAGCCATAAAAAACAGACCGCAGTGCGGTCTGTAAATCTGCTCTGCGGTCTTTCCACAATCTATTTTTGTTGTTTCAGTGCTTTCTCTTTGGCTTCACGCTCTGCAATCTGATCTTTCAGATTTTTCAACTCATGGAACGTGTAGGGATCCATACCTTTTCGTCCAAAGGGGCTGCTCAAACTGTAGATTCTTTCCATTTCCTCGGGTGTCAGGCAAAAATCAAAGATTTCGGCATTACTTAAAAGGCGTTCTTTTTTTGTAGACCGCGGTATGAGGCATATTTTTTCCTGATAGAGGAAGCGAGCCGCAATCTGGTTGCCATTTTTTCCATATTTTTGTGCAATTTGCTGTATTATAAAACTATCTCCCACTTTACCGCGTGCCATGGGGGAATAGGCCTCCATCTGAATACCATTAGCCCGGCAATAATCCCGGATTTCCGTCTGCTGATAGAAAGGATTATATTCCACCTGGTTGACCATCGGCAATATCTCGCATTCCTGACGTATGCGTTCGATCCATTCCGGGAAAAAGTTAGAGACGCCAATCGCCCGAATATACCCATCTTTATAAAGTTTCTCCATCGCTTTCCAGGTATCTATATACAGATCATAATCCGGGCAGGGCCAGTGGATCAGATATAAATCAATATATTCCAGGCCCATCGTTTTCCGGGACAATTCAAAAGCCTGCAACGTTTTTTCATATCCCTGGCTTCTGTTCCATACTTTTGTTGTCACAAATACTTCACTTCGTTCCAATCCACAATTGCGCACAGCCTTACCAATTTCTTCCTCATTCGCATAATCGGTTGCCGTATCTACATTGCGGAATCCCTGCTGCAGTGCCCAAGTAATGATCGGTTCCTCCAAAAACACCGTACCAAGGCCAAATCGCGGCATTTTCACTCCATTGCTAAGTGTAACCGTATCCAGCAAACTGCCATACTTATTTTCCATTTCTTTTATTCCCCTCTCATTTTATTCAATCTATCTTTTGATAAACAATTCTGCCGCCCACCATGGTCATTTCTACCTGTACCTCCAGCAGAGCCTCCGGCGGAAGTGCAAAAATATCCCGATCCAATACAATCAGATCTGCCACATACCCCGGCAGCAACCGGCCCTTCCAGTTTTCCGCAAATTCAGCATGCGCGCTACCCCATGTATATGCATCCAAAGCATCTTCCAGGCTCATGCATTCCATCGGATAAAAGCCCCCTATCGGTTCTCCTCGCAAATCCTTCCGCTCCACTGCACAATACAGATTATGGAATGGCTGGAATGCTTCCACCGGTGCATCCGTTCCCAAACTGACAAAAGCGCCCAGCCTTTTCAGAGAAGCAAACGCATATGAAGTAGAAGCTAATTGCGCTCCTACTCTCGCTTCGGCAATATGCAGATCATAGTTCAAAAAAATCGGCTGCACCATCGCCAGAATACCCAGACGGGCAATGCGCTCCAGTAAAGCCCGATCGGTGATTTGGCAATGGATAAGCCCATGCCTCAGCACATTCATGCCCGATTGCATCGTGCGTTCATAGCTGTCTATCACCGCAGCAATCGCTGCATCCCCAATGGCATGCGTAACCACCTGCACGCCATGCTCTGCAGCCAGATTGCACAATTCATCCATCTGATCGTCGCTCAATACCTCCGTACCATAATTCAGAGGATCATCAGCATATGGTTGCCGCATGAGGGCCGTCCGCGCTCCAAGGGAACCATCCTTATATAATTTCAGTGGTCCCAGAGAAAGCATTCTGTTATATGATTTTCTCTGTTCCCATTCGGTGTGTAAAAAATGTTCAAAATTTTTCCGCTGCAAAAAGCAATACTGATGCCGATATCGCAAAGGCAGCCGCCCCTGTTCATATAATCGGCGCCACAAAGGAAACATCCAATCCGCGTTCTCATCCCCCACGTCGTTGGATTGCACCGAAGTAAGCCCCTGACGAACAGCCAACCGCATCGCGTGGCAATACAATTCCTCCAGTCGGCCTATATCCGGCTTAGGCGCCGCTTTTGCCACTGCATAGCAGGCATTTTCTGTGACAATTCCGTTGGGCAAACCATCTTCCCCAAGCATAATCTCGCCGCCGTCAATCACCGTTTGCGCTGTAATCTGCGCAATCTCCAGTGCTTTTGTATTGGCACAGCTCATATGCCCACAGACACGTTCCAACACAATCGGGATTTCCGTAGAAATTCGATCCAGTTCCTGCCTGACCGGAGGGCGTTGCTCACCTCTGGTAAAATAATCCTGATTCCATCCAATCCCATGAATGCCCGCTCCGGTCAGCTGCGGATTTTCTTCCATAAACATTCTGCACCGCGCAATTATATCCTCAACGCCATTTGCCTCTCCCAGATCGCACAGTGCCTGCCATTCGCCCACCAGGCTCATATGCTGATGGCTGTCATTAAAACCGGGCAAAATAACTCTGCCATCGACATCCATCTTTTGAGCACCCAAAGGTGCCATGGCCAGAATCTGCACATCGCTTCCCACTGCTGCCACCAGATCATCATGGATCCAAACAGCTTCCGCAAATTTCTCTTTTTGCAAATAAATTTTTCCGTGATATAAAACTAAATCCATAATTATTTCCTGACTATATTTTTTCTAATTATTAATTCTCGTTTTCCCTCAAAATTCCTGCCCTGTTTCCGTTCTTTCAAAAAAAGAAGAATGGCCTTCCAAATGCAAGCCATTCTTCTTTTATATAAAATCGCTGCTGGAGCAGGTGCTGTATTACTGTTCCAGCAGCGCGGCGAAACACCGGTGCCGCCTCTTCCATTGTCAGGTATAAAGGAGGTTGTGATAGTGAAATTATTATCTTGCGGTCATTCTCATTTTCAATACTAGACAATAGAATTACTTGCAGCAAAGTGCCCGAAACCACTGCCAAAAGCAGTTATTTCTAAAAGGGAAGTTTCCTTCCTCTGGATAACTTTGAAAGCAGAATCGCCGTATCTGTCTCCAAAAAAGAAATGTTACCAAATTTATACTTTGCTGACTCTTATACACTTTGTTCTGCAGAGTCCGCAAATTTTCCATGCAGCCATAGAGTCAGCCGCAAAGTTTCTTCTGTCGGTTCATTTTCTATGACATGCGTTGCTCATCGGGCAGCAGCCACAATTGCCCCCACAGGAAGATTTTCCTTTTCTTTTATCTTTTATCATTTTTCTGATAATCATCGCTACCAGCAGAATCAGCAATAAGGAGACACCTATGGTAGCAATATTTTTTATGATCCATGCAAACATCTTGTACCAGCTCCTTTTCATCCGGGCCATCCGCATACGCAAACGGCCCAGGCTGTTTACAATTTGCTATTTTGTTTTTACCGCGACGTCAGTTGCCAGCTTTGTAGCTTCTTTATACGGTCTGAACAACATGTAAAGCATGCATGCCAGTACTGCCACTGCAAAAATCAAGCCGATCATCTGTACATTTCCGGCAAACAGTCTGCCAAACTGATTGATCATCAGCGCCACTGCATAAGCAAAAACGCATTGATACGCAATCGCAAACCACGTCCATTTGGGATTGTTCATTTCTCTTCTGATAGCGCCAATCGCCGCAAAGCAGGGGGCGCACAGGAGGTTAAACGCCAGGAAAGAATATCCGCTTACCGGAGTAAATACGGAAGCCAGTGTCGTATAGACATTTCCCGCGGCACCATAGAGAATCCCCATCGTACCTACAATATTTTCCTTTGCCACCAAACCGGTAATGGATGCAACGGCTGCTTCCCAGGTTCCCCAGCCCAGCGGTGCAAAAATCCAGGCAATCGCGCTGCCGACTGCAGCCAATAGGGAATAGTTCAATTCATCCTCTGTCAACAGACGGAAGGTTCCATCCACAAAGCCAAAATAAGAAGTGAACCAGACAAGAATTGTGGAAAGCAGAATAATCGTACCTGCCTTTTTAATAAAGGACCAT
>CAMEMG010000006.1:0-34572 GCA_945927325.1 uncultured Clostridia bacterium
TCGTTTCCGGAAGAAAAAAACGGTGCATCAATTATACAATCATTGCTCACCAAATTATAAGGTCAGAGGTATCCTATGAATAAAACCAGGGAAAAAAACAACCCGCTCTTTCCGATTGCTGAATATTTGCCGCGCATTTTACAGGCAAAAAAGAGTCGGTACTTGGGTACCGACTCTTTTTTATTTCCTTAATAAGGTTGTTCGGGCGGGTTTTCCTCCTCCCCTGCATCCTGAGATGCTTCCAAAGGCGGATCCGCCGGCTCAGTTTTGAGCAGCGCCTGCCTGAGCAGCAATTCCTGCTGCTCGGCATAATTTTTTTCAATCTGCTCAATCTGCGCCGCAAAATCTGCGCGGGAAATCTGCGGCTCAGCCGAGCGATAAACTTCTGTACCGATTTTAGCATAAAGTTCCGTATTCAGCCGCTCCAATTCGCGCAGGCGGTTGCGGATGCGGTTGGATTCCAGCGTATCCTCCGCCTTCTGCACCGTCTTATCGTAGGTTTGGCCCACGCCGCCCACGAACTTATTCCATGCGCCTTTGAGCGATCCGGAAAAGCTTTTTTTCTGCGAATTATCTGCCAAGGTAAGTCTCCATAGAGCCCAGCTCCAAATCCATATCCTTGATCAGGTCGTACAAAGCGGCGGTAATCACCTTGACGCCGCCGACACTGTCGCTCTCCACGTTGACGGGCAGCAGCGGATCGTGCAGGGACATGCGGACCAGGAACCAGCCATTGCCATGCTCTTTATCCAGAGAAACGCGGATGCCTTCATAGTTGGTGGGTGCCGGCGTAAAGGCGGGATTTGCTTCCGCAGCAGCCTTCACCTGCTCGATGACCCATGCGCCATAGGCCTTGAAATCCTCTGCGCGGATGCCCAGGCGGAATTCCTCTGCTTCGGCAGGCTCTTCCAGCGAAGCGATGAGGCTGAAGAGATCCTCTCCCTTTTCGCGCATATTGGCCATCGTGATGAGAATTTTGGTGATGAGGTAAGCGCCGTCGTCCAGGAAATAGTTTTCCTTGAGCGCAGCGTGGCCGGAAGTTTCAATCGCCAACTGGCAATCATGCCCTTCCTGATTGAGGCGAATGCCTTCGTTGATGACGTTTTTATAGCCTCTCTTAAAGCGATGATGCACACCGCCGTTGGCCTCGATGAACTTTGCCAGGCCACTGGAGGTGGTAGAGTCGGTGACGATGGTGGTGCCGGGGAATTCCAGCAGCAAAATCTTGCCGATGAGCGCGATCAGGCGGTTGCGGTTGATGACTCTGCCCTGTGCATCCACTGCACCGGCACGGTCCACATCCGTATCGAAAATAATGCCCAGATCGGCCTTTGCATCCAGCACTGCTTTGGAGATGGAAGCACCTGCCTGCTTATCCTCGGGGTTGGGGATATGGTTGGGGAACATGCCATCCGGCTCGAGGAACTGGCTGCCCGAGGTATCTGCGCCCAAAGGCTGCAGCACATCGTGCACAAAGAAACCGCCTGCGCCGTTGCCGGCGTCGACTACGATTTTGCAGCCGGTGAGCGGCTTTTCCTTGCCTGTGCCCTTGCGGATCTTATCCACCAGGATATTGGCATATACGCTCATGAAGTCGATGCTTTCGCAAGTGCCGTTACCCGGCTTTGCGAAGCCGCCTGCCTCAGCAATTGCGATGACTTCCTTGATATCCGAAGCCTCCAGGCCGCCTTCCTTGACGAAGAATTTCAGACCGTTGCGGTTGAAGGGCAGGTGGCTGGCCGTAATCATGACCGAGCCGTCATACGCAAAGCCGGGGGTGATGGTAGACATAAACATGGCCGGAGTGGAAGCCAGGCCGGTATCAAACAATGCCACACCCATATCTGCCGCTGCTTTTTTTACGTTTTCCAGAATACGCGGCCCGGTGATACGGGAATCACGGCCAACGCCGACGCGCAGGCTCTGCTTGCCGGTCCGCTGCGCCAGCCATGCAAAAAAGCCGCAGGACAGCTCATAAACTGCCTCGTCCGTCAAATTTATGTGCTGGCCTTCGACGCCCTCGCAGGCCACGCCGCGAATATCGCTTTCGTTGCGAAGTTTTTTCAGATCCATATGATTTTGTTCCTCCTTGGCGGAAAATTTTCACTGACTATACTATATCCCAATTTCCCGCATTTTTCAATCGCTTTCTCAGAAACTCTGCCGCCCCGGGATGACATTTCCGGCCTTTTCTGTTATTCTGATTACAAACTTCCGCCCAACAAGGAGAAAATGCAGTATGACTGCATCACAAATCAGCAAACTGGAATCCTGCCAAAAGCAATGTCTGAGCCTGGGTATCACGGCGGACGGGCAGCCCCGCCCTTCCCTGGGCGTCCCCTGGGAGAGCACCACCAGCGCTTTCAACATGTGCATACCCGACCTCTATCTGGCGCCGGAAGATACGCAGGACAGCGCCCTGCTGGAGCGCCTCGGCGCTTTTGAGATTCTGGGCTGCTATATTTTCACGCCGCTCAGCGATTATCGTTTTTTATCACGCTTTCCCCTGCTGCGCGATCTCTATATCGAAGAAGGGCAGCAGCTGACCTCCCTTGCCTTCGCGCGCGAATTAGAAGAGCTCTCCATGCTTTTTCTGGAGAACGCCCATCTGCCCGACCTGACCGAAGCCTTCCCGCCCGAGCGATTCTCCCGGATCGCCCACCGCTGCCTGGGGTTGTATCACTGCCGCATCGACTGCCCGGAGGCAATCAGCAGCCCGCGCACCTATTTTGCCGAGCTGCTGGTCTGGCCGCAGCTTCCGGATGAGCAGGAACGCCTGCGCTGGAAACAGGTGCCCGCCGGGACCTTCCGATACTATCAGCCCCGCCAGAAGAAATAAAAAAGCGCCGCCTTATTCAAAAGGCGGTGTGTTTTATTGCGAATTGTTTTCGGAAACCGGCTTGCTCAGCAGCCACTTCTGTGCTTCCGCTCGTAAAGGAGTATTCCGGCAAGGCCAAGTAAGCTAACCGCCATCAGAGCCATCCAAAGCGCCTGCCCCCAACACATCGGGAACAGGCGCTTGATATGATTTTCGCAGTGATTTGCAAGCATGGGCAGGGCGGAGGCATCGGCGAATGCGGCCTTGCCCGCGTTCATCTCAGGCTCCGGGCCGGCTCAAACATTGGCCTTTCTGCCCTCTGCCAGCCATTTCAGTGCACCGTAGGCATACATGGCGGCGCCTTTGACCAGAATTTCTTCATTAAACACCACGCCGGCATTATGCATCGGTTTGCCGAAAGCCGCATTTTCCTGCGCAGTGCCTGCACCCAGCAGCAGATAAGCGCAGGGAATTTCATAGGTATAGGAAGCAAAGTCCTCCGAACCCATGCCGCCTTCTTCCATGCGGTACACCATTTCGCTGCCAAACAGCTGCTGCGCACACTCCGCCATCTGTTCCGCCAAGGCCGGCTCATTATAAAGCGGCGGCGCAGAGGCCAGTTCTTCCGTCACAGCCGTCCCCCGGAAAGCCGCTGCAATCTGCCCGGAGATCTCCCCGATCCGCCGCAGGATCTGCGCGGAAAGCTCCCGGTCGAAAGTGCGGATCGTCCCTTCCAGCACAGCGCTCTGTGGGATGATATTGGGCGCCTCGCCTCCGCTGAACTTGCCGATCGTGACCACCGCCGGCGCCTTGGCCGGCAATTCCCGGGCTGTAATTTCCTGCAGCGCCAGATGGATATGGGCGGCAATCAGAATGGGATCCACCCCCGTCTCGGGCATGGCGCCATGGCAGCCCACGCCCTGCACCGTAATGCGAAACAGCGTGCAGCCGGCCATCGTCGTCCCCTTGCCGCAAAGGAAGAGGCCGGAGGGGGTGCCCGAATGGACGTGCAGCGCAAGCCCTGCCTGCGGCGCAGGATCCTGCAGGACGCCCGCCTTCAGCATGGCCTTGGCGCCGGTAAATCCCTCTTCATCCGGCTGAAATACCAGCTTGACCGTGCCGCCCAGCTCTGCCTCAAATTCTTTCAGGATATCCGCCGCGCCCAGCAGCATGGCGGCATGCATATCGTGCCCGCAGGCGTGCATCGCCCCATTGCGCGAGCAAAATTCCAGCTCCGTCTGCTCCGAAATCTGCAAGGCATCCATATCGGCGCGCAGCAAAATGCAGGGGCCTTCCGAAGCGCCCTGTGCACAGGCCACCAGCCCGCTTTCGCAAATCTCCCGGGGCGCATATCCCATTTCCCGCAGCCGCCCGGCCACATACGCTTTGGTGGCAGGCAGCTGTGCGCCTACTTCAGGCCGGCTATGCAGCGCCCGCCGGTCGGCCAGTATCATCGCTTTGCGCTTTTCCGCCGCTTCCAATATTTTTTCTGCATTCCACTCCATTTTATGAGTTCCTCCTGTTCCGTATTTCTGCCATATGCCCGTCCGGCCCGCAGACTGCATGTAACTTCGGTATTGTTTTCATTTTTATTATATCCGTTTTATTTTGGCACGTCGATATTTCCTGCAGCAGCCGCAAAAAAATTTACAGACAAATTGTGCTTCTTTACAGGTATGATTTCCAACCTTGCGGGCAAACTATGCATACGGAGGTGCTAAAAAAATTGAATCATCAAAAACCAAAAGCCACCAAATGGCTTAAATTCAAAGACTTTTTCAATACGCAGCGGGTTGCTCTGCTGCTGGGTTGCTGCCTGCTGGTGATCGGCACGGCGGTCTACCTGGCTGTGACGCCGGCCCCTCAGGGAGAGGATGAGCCTGTCCAGAAACAACAGGCCCCCACGCTGGAGGAGGCGCAGCAGTCCCCCATGCAGGAGCAGACGCAGCCGCAGGCAGAGGCTTCGGAGCCTACCCAGGCTGAGCAAAGCCAGGCAGAACCGCCCGAACAGACCCCTGCCTCCAACAGCAGTGCACAAACAGTAAAACAGGCGCAGACCAAATTGCAGATGCCGGTAGCCGGCGAAATCATCCGTGCCTTTTCCGGCGAGCATCTGGTCTACAACAAGACGCTCAACGCCTGGAGCACGCACAACGGCATTGACATCGCCGCCAAAGAAGGGGAGGCAGTCGGCGCCGCACTGGCCGGAGAAGTGACTTCTGCCAAGATGGACAGCACGTTGGGCTGGGTCGTCACCCTTTCGCATACGGATGACCGCAGCACAGTCTATGCCGGCCTTTCCGACCTCTCAGTCAAGGAAGGCGACAAGGTCAACGCGGGCCAGCAGCTGGGGACTGCCGGGATTCCGCCTTTTGAGAGCGATTTGGGCGTGCACGTCCACTTCGAATATCTGGAAAACGGCAAATATGCCGACCCCGCAGAACAGATGGCCGCCCAATGAGCGGCCCCATTCTGCCATCGTTTTTATAAAAAAGCGGCGCTGCACTCGGGCAATGCCGCTTTTTTCTTTGCCCCGATGAGGCAGCAGGCGGTTCCACATACTCAAAAGCCGCGCCTTTTGCCGGAGCGTTACAGAAAATCCTCGGCCAATGCCAGCGCCGTGCCCGTATAATAGTGCGCCAGTATCTCGGCATAGCCGCTGCCCTCCGCCGCCAGCGCATCCGCCCCGCGCTGGCTCATGCCCACGCCATGGCCGTATCCGCGGACGGTAAAGATTACCTGCCCGCCCTCGACGCGCACCGAGAAATCGGCAGAGCGCAGAGAAAACAGCGTGCGCGCCCTGCTGCCGCTGATCTGCTCTTCTCCCAGGCGCAGCGTCTGCACCCGCCCGCTCTCATAGCGGGAAAGCACCTCGATCTGCCCGGCCAGGCCGCTCTCGCTGAGTCCGCAGCTGCCCAATGCCTGCCCGACCAGCGCGATCAGCTGCGAGGCGGAATAGGAAACTTCACTCTGCTCGGTTGCTTCCGGCGTACTCACGCCTTTTAGGTAAGGCAGATCCTGGGAAAAGACATGGGCACAATCCTCTGTGCTGCCGTCGCTGGAGCTGTGAAACAGCGCTTCGATCACTTCCCCTTCATAGCAAAGCACCTGCCCGGCTGTCTGCGCGACCGCCGCCTGCAGCTTGGCGTGATATGCTTGATACCGCTCCCCCCATTTATCCCGCATCTGCTGCTCGCTGCACCAGGCCTGGCAGTGGGCGGAATCGGTGCAGATATCGCCGGCTCCGCGGCTGCAGCCGCCATGGAGCAATTTGCGCAGCGTATAAGTGCGGGCGGCAACCGCCTGGGCTTTCAGCGCCTCTGTTTCAAAAGAAGCGGGCATCTCGGCGGCTACTACCCCCAGAATATACTGCTCCAGCTCCATCTGCTGCGCCCCGCTCTCCATCGCCACCTGCAGAGAGATCGTCTGCTTTGGCTGCAGCAGCGTTGTTTCCTGCCCTGCCTGCGGCTGCTCCGCAAACAAAGCAAACCGTTCGCCGCTGCTGCCGCCCCACAGCGCCAGGATAATGGCCGCCGCCAACAGCAGCGCGGCCTGCTTCCATATAGTTTTCTTCCGGCTCCGCCTGCGGCGGACCGGCTGCCTGCGATTTGTTCTCATACCTCATGTATACAAGTCCAAACGGCTTCTTATGCTTCTTTTTTATGCTTATTTTATGTATATCCTACAATAATTCTTTTTTTAGCATAAAACTTACTTACCCTTCGTTTTACAATAGGCTGCAGGTGGTATATAATAGATATTCCAAAGGGGGATTTCCCCCCGTAGATAAGTGAGGTTTGAAGTGCATATGGAAGTTAGAAAGAAGCATCGGCGGCTGGATTACCGTTTCACTTTCTTCTCGGCGCTGGAAGCGCTTTTCTGGGCAATGATTGCCCCTGCTGGCTATATGGTCGTCTTTATGGCGGATCAGGGATTTACCAATTCCCAGATCGGCATCGCTCTGGCCTGCAACAACCTGGCCTGCCTCTGTTTCTTACCTGTCTGGGGCATCGTGGCCGACAAGCTGGGTTCCAAGCGCAAGACGCTGATCATCCTCTATTTCGGCGTGGGCATCTCGGCCATATTCACGGCACTGTTCACCGGAAACGTCTGGCTGACCATTGGGCTCATCTTTATTGTGCTCATCTTCCGCGGATCGGTCGCCTCCATTACCGACAGCTGGGTCATTACCGAAGTAAATACGCCTGACCTTTCGGGCAACCGCATCAACTACGGGCCCATCCGCTCTGCCGGCTCTATCGGCTATGCGCTGGCCGGCTTCCTCTATTATTTCATGTTTACCACGCTGCACATCGACACCCGCTGGTCGTGGCTGGCTTCCACCTTTTTCGCCATTCCCTGCATCCTGCTGGCACTCAGCTACCGCGAGCAGGGCAACGTGCAGGCTGCGCCCCGCCGCCTGAAAGCCCTTTCCATGAAAGACCTGAAGCCCGGGCGTCTGGCAAAAAACTATTATTTTGTGACCTTCTTTGTCATCTACATGCTGTTCAACATTCCCGGCTATTTCGGGCTTTCCTATATCTCCCAGCTGCTGGAGACCATGGGGAAAAAGCCGGTCTTTGTAGGCGTGCTGGGCTCGATCCGCGCGCTGTGCGAAGTGCCGCTGCTTTTCTGCTCCAAAAAAATCATTCAGAAACTGGGCTACAAAAAGACGCTGTTTATCATCGGCACGGCGCTGGCCGTCGAGCAGGCTTCCTACATTTTCTGCAGCGAGATCTGGCAGGTGACGCTCTTCCAGATGCTGCACGGCTCCATCAACGGTCTGCTGCTGGGCGCAGCGGTGGGGTATATCTTTTCGCTGGTGCCGCCTGAGCTTTCGGCTACGGCGCAGACTTTCTGCGGCGCTTCCTGTTCGGCAGTGACCATCATCGGCAACCTGCTTTCGGGCTGGCTGATCGACAGTTTCGGCGTGCGCTCCATTTTTATCGTCTCCACCTCCTGCACCGTATTGGCCATCGGCCTTTTTGCCCTTTCGCTGCTCATCGGCAAGCTGTGCAAAATTTCCCATTACGACGCGGCCAACGACCCCGTTTCTCAGGAGATTCTGCGCAAGCTGTATGCGGCGGAATAACGCCCTGCCCTCCAACTTACCTGCAAAGCTCGCAAAAAGCGGGCTTTTTTTGTAAAAAAAACTTGACTTAAAGTATACTTCAGCCAATATAATAAACAAGATAGCCGATTAGTCGGGTAAATCGCATGGACCCTATGGGAGATTTTTGATACCATCGGCGCAGGTTTGTCCCGGCAAAACCCACGCTCGGCTTTCGCGTGCAAAAGGACGTTTCTCTCCTTCTTTATCAAGGAGTGAATATCATTTTTATAGCAATAAAGGAGTTTTTATGAGACGGAACCTTCCCGCTTCCCCCGGCCGCGGACTGTTGGCAGACCTGCGCAGCCACGGCTATTTCTACTATTCCCTGCTGCTCTGCTGCTACAGCGCCATGTTTGCCACGACCGTTTTTTTCGTCCCCTACTATGTGGAGCTGGGCTACAGCAACAGCCGCATCGGCATCATCATGGCGGCCAATTCGGCCATGGCCTCTGTCTTTCCGCCCCTGCTGGGGCTGCTTTCGGATAAGCTGCGCTCCAAGCGCAAAACACTGCTCTTCTGCCTGGCCGGGCTGGGGCTGACGGCACTGTGCGTACCGGTGGTGGGCAAACAATTCCTGCTGACGCTGCTGATCGCGGCGCTGTACAACGGTCTGCGCTATGCGACCGTCTCCATCGGCGAGACCTGGGCCATGAGCGAAGTCAACCGCGCCGCCGCCCTGGGCAGCCGCATGAGTTACGGTTCGGTGCGGGCATGGGGATCGCTCGGCTATTCCCTCACCTGCCTCGCCTACTATTTCTGCCTCAACGGCACCGGCGCCTCCAACGCCATCACCATGTATGGCGGCGCCGCACTGGCTCTGATCGCCTTCTGCATCGCTCTCGCCGGCAAGCACAGGGAGCACACCGGGGCGTCTGCCCATACCCGCACCCTCTCCATGAAAGAGCTGAAGCCGGGGCGTCTTTTCAAAAATTACTATTATATGACTTTTCTAATAGTCTATGTGCTGATGAGCTGCTCCATGAATTTCGGGCAAAACTACATGTCGCAGCTGATGGAGGAAGTGGGCGGCAATGCCGCCTTTACGGGCATGCTCAATTTTGTGCGCTCCTTTCTGGAAATCCCGCTGCTCTTCCTCTCCCCCCTGCTGGTGCGCAGGCTGGGATACCGCAGTTCGCTGATGATTTCCTGCGCGGCCTTTGTTGTTGAGCAGTTTTTCTACATCTATGCCGGCGGTGCTGCCGGCGTCATGCTGGGGCAGGTGATTCGCGGGCTTTCCTGCGGCATCATGTTCTCCTGTGCCGTATCCTACATCTATTCCCTGGTGCCCCGCAGCCTGACCGCCACTGCCCAATCCATCTGCGCCGGCTGCAACAACATTGTGAGCATGCTGGCCAATCTGGCAGGCGGGTTTCTCATCGACGCGCTGGGCATCCGCAGCATCTTCTGGGTTTCGGCAGGCATACAGCTGGCGGCTGTGCTCCTCTTTGCCGGTTCCCTGCTGCTGGCCAGACTGCGCCGCATCGCCCCTTACGAAGCCGCTGACGACCCGGTGGAACAGGCGCTCAGCGCGCAAACCGCCCCGGCTGCCCGCTGAATTTTCCCACTCTTTTTCCAAAAAATACTTTGCAAATCCTGTTTTACAATTTTTGGCGGGTGTTATATGATTATAGCAGGCAGAGCCTTGAGAACTCTGCCCTTTTTTTGGATGACGAAAGGAGTTTTTTCATCTATGCAGTCCCCTAAGGATCTTCACAGACAGGCCAGAAATACCTATCTTTACTACTCAATCTCATTTTTTCTTTTCAGCACCTGCTATTCCTGCCTGACTTACAACACCGCTTATTATCTGGAGATCGGCCTTTCCAATACGGCCATCGGCATCATCCAATCGGCCAACTCGCTGGGCGCTTTCCTTTTACCGCCGCTGCTGGGCGTTCTGGCCGATAAAATGCGCTCCATGCGCAAGGCGCTCCTGCTGTGCATCAGCCTCAATACCCTGTGTTTTGCCCTGCTGCCCAGTCTGCGCACCTTTATGCCGCTGCTGCTGTTCACCTCCGTCTTTGCGGGCTTCCGCAATGCCTCCGACTCCCTTAACATGACTTGGATCGTCTCCGAGCTGGAGCAGAAAAAGAAGCAGGGCATCTTCCTCAACTACGGTAGCATACGCATCTGGGGATCGCTTGGATATTCCCTTTCCTGCATTGTGCTCAACCTGCTCATGAGTCGGCTGGGGCTTACCAACGAAGGATCCTTCTATATGGGCGCCGCCTGCATGGGCGCCATGCTGCTCTTTCTGCTGTTCGGCTCCGACCGCAGCAGCACATCGGCCGCACCCGACGTCACCCCGCAAAAGCACAAAACGCTGACCCTGAAGCAATTGAAGCCGGGCCGCCTACTGCACAACTACTATTACCTTACCTATCTGGTGGTCTATATCCTCATCTGGCTGGCTTCCTGTTTTGACCTCAATTATACCACCCACCTGCTGGAAGAAATCGGCGTTTCCACGGCTTTTCTGGGCACGGTGAGCGGTGTGCGCGCATTATTTGAAATTCCGGGCATCTTCTTTTCCGCCAAACTGGCAAAGAAGTTCGGCTATGAAAAATGCATCATTGCCTCGGGCATCGCTTTTACGCTGGAAAGTTTCATTTTCCTCTATGCGCAAAACAGCATGATGGTGCTGGCGGCACAGGCGCTGCACGGACTGTTTGACGGCCTGTTCATGGGGCTGTACGTCACCTATCTTTTCACGCTGGTACCCCACAGCCTGGCGGCCACCACCCAGACCATCAACATGGCGCTGGCCAATGTCGTTGCCATGGTCTTTTTCCTGCTGGGCGGCACAATTATCGACCGGCTGGGCGTGCGCCCCGTCTTTTACGTGGCAGCGGTCATCCCGGCAGCAGGCGTCCTCTGGTTTATCATCACGCTGGCCATCGGCAAAGCGCGCAAAATCCCCCGCTACGATATGGCGCAGGATCCGATAGAACAGGCATTGCAGCAGTGATCTTTTGTTGCATTTTCTCACCTTCCGCGCATCAATCAGAGAAGGCAGAAGCTCTTTAAAAAGAGAGCTCCTGCCTTCTTTTTTTCGGGCTGCTATGGTAAATCGCTCGTGAGTATGCTACACTGGTCTTGAGATTGAAATGAAAGAGGTTTGATATGAAAAACAGCTCTGCTACACGGCGAGACGCGGGGTACCTTTACTATTCCGCCGTCGTCTTTTTTCTGTATTGCGCGCTTTCCTGCTCCGCTTTTACCGTGGCCCTTTACGACAGCCGCGGCATCAGCGGTACACAGGTGGGCATTTTGCTGGCAGCGGCTTCTGCCGTTTCCATTTTTTCGCCGCCGGCCATGGGGCTGCTGGCCGATAAGCTGCGCTCCAAGCGCCGCACGCTCATGCTCTGCTTGGCGCTGGGCGGCGTCACCGACCTGCTGCTGCCCCTTTTTGCAGGCAGCTTCTGGCCGCTGCTGGGCGTTTCCGTCGTCGGCAACGCTTTTCGCGGCGCGACTTTTACCCTCTTTGATGCCTGGCTGGTGAGCGAAGCATCGGTTGCCGGGTGCAAGCTGGAATACGGCACCGTGCGCCTATGGGGCTCGATCGGTTATTCCTTGTTCAGCCTTTGCTACAGTGCCATCACCGAAGTGCTGGGTTCGGTCGACATTGCTTTTTATCTGGGCGGCGCGCTCATGCTGCTCACCGCGCTTTTTTGCCTGCTGGGCGCAGGCCGGGAGACCGCCGCACCGCAGACCGGCAAAAAAGCCCTTTCCCTCAGGGAGCTGCGCCCGCAGCGCCTGCTGCACAATTACTATTTCATCGCCTTCTTTTTTGTCTTTATCCTGATCAATGTGGCCAAGGATTTCGGTGTCAGCTATTTCAGCTATCTGCTGGCTGAGCTGGGGCGCAGTTCCTCCGACGTCGGCCTGCTCAACGGACTCAAGGCGGCAGCGGAAGTGCCGCTGATGTTTGCCGCAGGCTGGCTGGTTCGCCGCTTCGGCTACCGGACCTGCATCTTCTCGGTGGGCATCCTCTATGCAGCCGAGCACCTCTGCTATGCCTTTGCCAACTCCATGGGGATACTCATCGGCGCACAGATTCTGCATGGCGCTTTTTCCGGGCTGTTTATGGGCATTTCAGCTTCTTATCTGTATACGCTGATCCCTGCCAGCCTTTCCACGACCGCCCATGCGCTGGCCATTGCCGGCTCCAACGTCCTCAGCGTGCTGGGGAATCTGGGCAGCGGCTATCTGCTGGAAAGCGCGGGCGTGCGCACCCTCTATCAGTGCATGGCAGTTCCGCCGGCGCTGGCTGTGCTGATTTTCGCGGTCACGCTGATGGTAGGCAAGGCACGGCATATCGCCCCTTACGACAGCACGCAGGATGCGCTGGAATGTGCCCTTAGCAGGCCTGCTGCCGACTCTGTTTCATGAAAGGAGCATTTTGTCATGGAGTTCTACTTTACACCCTTACAGGAACAGGACATTGAAGCGCTGACGCCCATCATGCGGCGTGCTTTTGACGAAGATACCCGCCTGCATTTGGGCTTGCCCGCAGGCGGTCCTCAAGGCTATGATGACGGCTCTCTCCTGCGCCGTTACGGGCTGCACCCCGGTGCTACCGCCTACTGCATTCACGCGCAGGGCAGGCTGGCCGGCGGCGTCATCCTCTGGATCAACGAAATGGATCATTGCAATACACTGGGCAACCTCTTCCTGGACCCGGAGCTGCAAAATCGCGGCCTGGGCACACAGGTATGGCGCGAAATCGAGCGTATGTTTCCCGATACGCTGCTGTGGAATACGGAAACCCCTATTTATTCTCACCGCAATCACAATTTTTATGTCAACAAATGCGGATTCCACATCGTGCACATCGACAACCCCCGGGATATGCAGGAAGGCAGTTTTATCCTGCAAAAAGTAATGCGGCGCGGGCACTAACCTTCCGTTCTGCAGAAATTTGGTCATTTCGAGGTGCGTCGCACCTCTGCAATACGGAGTCTGCTTATGGAATTATTTACTTTGCAATGTCTATGCAAAACCTTACAGGAAGGCGGCCTGGCCCCTGCCGCTCAGGCACTGGGCATCCGGCAGGAAGCGCTGGAGCAGCTGATGATCAACCTGGAAACCGAACTCAAAGTGCCTCTTTTCCAGCGGGAGCAGGGGAAGCTGCTGCTCAACAGCACCGGCCGGCGCTACAGCGATCGGGTGCGGCAGGCCCTCTGTATGCTGGAGGATGCCGCCCTGCAGGCTGCTTCCGCCCGCGATGATCTGCACGGGACGGTGCGCCTGGGATTGCTGGCCACGCCGCCGGAGCTGCCTGCGCTCCTATCTTACTTCTCCAAGGCCTTTCCCCGCATTCGCCTGCAATTCGAGGAATACTCCCCCGCGGAGGAATACGACCTGTTGCTGGCGGCTGACCCGCTCCCGGCTCTGCCCGCGCCATATACCAACCTCGCTCTGGTGCAGGAAGAGATGGTGGTCGTCATCAGCAAGCAGCATGCCTGGGCGACGCGGCGGCGCTGTCAGCTGCGCGAACTGCGAAATCAGCCCATCGCCATGCCTGACCCGGGGCATTCTACCCTCAGTAGTTATCTGCGCGGCCTGTTTGCCAAGAACCCGCCGCACATCGCCTTCTGGGCTCCCTCTATTCTGCAAATGATGATTTTTGTGCGCAACGGAGCCTGCACGGTGCTGCCGCTGGCACTGGCTGAGTGCATCTGCAAAGAGGATCCTTCGCTGCGGCTGGTGCATTTTGGCAAGAAGCCGCCCGAGCGCACCTACCGCATCCTTCGCCGGGAGGATGTGCCGCTGCCCGCCATTGCCCACCGTTTTCTCGACTACGCGCAACAATTTTACCGCGCAAAGCCCTGAGAACTACCTGTTTTGCGCCGCTGCCCCGGCAGCAGGCGCAGTTCAACCACAAGGTAGCTAATTTGTTCATGTATTTCCGTCGATTGAAACAATTGCGCCTGCAGCATCGTCTGCAGAAAACAGAGGTCGCCCGCCTGCTGCACATCAGCCCGGCGCTCTACACCCGCTATGAACGCGGCCGGCAGACCATTCCACCCTGCTGCCTGATCAGGCTGGCCATGTATGATCACACTTCGATTGACTATATTCTGGGCCGCACCGATTTCATCAAGCCTTACGGCTGCGCATCGGAATGCGAATCCCTTTGAAGGAGTCTCTCAGAAAAAAGCGCCGCACGGCGCTTTTTTCTTTTCCCGCATACAAAAAAACGGGGCTCCGCCCGATGGGACGGCTCCCCGCCTGCAAAAAGGATAGAAGATAGGATTGGCTCTGTTTGAAAAAGGGAGTTGCCTGCGCCTGCCTTTGCCCGCCGGCGGAGGCAGCGGGCAAGCGCGATGCTTTCCCGGCAACCTCCCCACCCTTCCCTCAAATGGCGCCTGCCGCCGTCAGTTCGGCCAGGCCTGCTTCCAGAATGCCCAGCCCTTCATCCAGCTCCTCCCGGCGAACGTTGAGGGGCGTGGCAAAGCGCATGCCGTTGCCATTGACTCCGCAGTTAAGGGTAAGCAGCCGATGCTCCAGGCAATAGGCGCGCACCTTTTCCCAGATATCCGGCGCCGGAGAATCGTCCTGCGGATGGCGGAATTCGATGGCCACCATCAGCCCCAGGCCGCGCACGTCGGCAATGCAGGGGTATTTCGCCTGCAGTTCCCGCAGCCTGCCCTGCAAATAGGTGCCCATGGTATTGACGTTTTCCAGCAGCGAGCCGTCGGCAAACTGATCCAGCACCGCGCATGCCGCCGCGGCTGCCACCGGGTTTCCGCCAAAGGTGGTGCCGTGCATACCGGGGTGCCATTCCTCCATGATCTGCGGTGTGCTCATAATCGCGCTCATGGGCAGACCACCGGCGATGGCTTTGCCCAGCGTCATGATATCCGGCACAACGCCGAAATGCTCGCTGGCAAACATCTTGCCTGTGCGGCCGTAACCGGCCTGTATCTCATCAAAAATCAGTAAAATTCCATATCGATCGCACAATGCGCGCACGCTCTGCACGAATTCCTTCTGCGGCACCACATAGCCGCCTTCTCCCTGCACCGGTTCCATGATGATGGCTGCCACCATTTCGGGCGCGACCAGATATTTGAGCAGGTTATTCAGCTGCTCCAGGCAGTAGGCCGTCCGCCCCGATGCATCCAACCCGCGGGGGCAGAGATCCTTGGTGGGATACGGCGTAAAATAGACGCTGCCCATCAGCGGCTCGCAATATTTGCGATATTTGGAATTGGAGCCGGTCACCGAGACGGCGCCGATCGTGCGCCCATGGAAAGAACCGGTAAACGCAATGATTGCCGGGCGCTTGGTATATGCACGCGCCAGCTTGAGCGCACCATCGTTGGCCTCTGCGCCACCGTTGGAAAAGAAGGTGCTGGAAAGCTGCCCGGGGGCAATCTCTGCCAGCCGCTTGGCCAGCTGCAGCGTGGGCTCAAAGTTTGCCAGGTTGAAGGAAGCATTGACCAGTGTGCGTGCCTGCCTGCAAATCGCCTCCACAATTGCCGGATGGCAGTGCCCCAGAGCATTTACTGCGATTCCCTGCACAAAATCCAGATAAGTATCCCCATTGACGTCTGTCATATAGCAGCCTTTGCCTTCCCGCATGACCAAATCCGTCGACTTCGCAAGCGCCGGGCTCAGATAAGCCTGGTAATCCGAAAAACGCATCATATTGCATTCCTCCCATAAAAAAGTTGAAATTTTAATTAGCTTCATTATAGGCAGGTGTTCCCCAAAAGTCAACCTATTTTTGCAATTTTATATTTTTAAAAATTCATATTTTGCCGTATTTTAAATAATTTTTGCAATTTTGAGACAAATTTCAATTCAAGAAAATTCATTTTTAAGAACGATTCGCCTGTTTGCTGCCGTTTTGCAGGGCGGTACCCTGCGATTGGCTGCAAAAATTTTTCGGCACATCAAAAAAGCGGTCTTTGCAAAAAAGCCGCTTTGCATTTCATCCTTCTGCCGGAGCCTGCCGCTGCTGCCCCACCGCCTTTTCCCGCCGTTGATACAGGAAAAAGCACAGGATGCAGATTCCCATGACCGCTGCTCCTCCCAGGTTGAGCGCAGGGTAGCCCCAGGCATCGGCCACATAGCCGCCGACAACCGGCGCAATGCCGTTGCCGATATCCGCCCCCAGATAATACATGCTCACCGCCACACCCCGGCGCTCCGGCCCTGCCCGGCGGATGCATTCGGCCTGAAAAGCAGGCTGAGCCATCCCCTGCCCCAGGGCTTTGCACACCGCAGCCCCGATGAGCAGCAGCGGACTGCGCATCAGCGCCAGCAGCACCAGGCTGATCAGCGAAAATACATAGCCCGGATAAGTCACCGCGCCCAGCCCCTTCTGGTCGTTGAGCTTACCGGCCAGCGGCCTGACAAAGAAAAGCACGACGGCCGACACAGTAAAGAAAATGCTCACGTTGCCAATGCCGGCTGCTTCGCCCATCAATGCCAGGAAGGAGCTGCAAATGCCATTGAGCATAGAAAAAGCGGCCGTAAACAGGCTATAGGGCAGCAGTTCCGGCAGAAAGAGATCCCGCCAGGCCAGCTTTTTGCCGCGACTCCTGGGCTTCTCTTTCCCCTTTTGGAGGAAAAACATCATGAACAGGGCGATGGCATTCAACAGGCAAACGCTGAAAAAGCAGACGTTATAGCCATAGCGGTCGGCCAGCGCAAAGCCCAGCGCCGGCGCAACTGCCTGCCCCACAATGGCGCAAAGGCCGAAATAGCCCATCCCCTCGCCGGTGCGGGAAGCGGGCACAAAGCTACTGGCAAAAGCCATGCTCACCGTGCCGTTGAGCGAAAAGAACAGCCCGTGCAGCAAACGCACGGCAAACAGCGTGGCCGGCGTGCGGCAGAAGGGATACAAGAGTGCGCTCAGCACAATGCCGCCCACCGAAATCATCATCAGGCCGCGCTGGGAAAAGCGATCGGCCAAGGCACCGGCCACCGGGCGCCCCACCAATGCCACCAGCGAAAACATGCCGGTCAGCACTCCGGCAAACCCTAGGGAAATGCCGCATTCCACAGCATACCGTGCAAAAGCGGTCATAATCAGGTTGGAAGAGATATTGGTGACGGCAATAATGATCAACAGATAGAGATACGTGGGCGTCCACAGACGCTCCTGCTCTGCCTTCCGCATAAAAAAAAGACCTCCTTGCGCCAAAAAGAAAGCACCTGCAAAATTCTTTACAAGCAAAAGGCTACCATTTATAATGCAAAGTGTCCAATACCGTTTTTACGTCGAAAAATGGAATTGATAACATTTTGGTTATATATCGGAGGCGGTATGAATCTGCTGCAGCTCAAATATTTTTGCCACGTAGCCCAAACGGGCAGCGTCACCAAATCAGCCCGGGCACTTTTTATCAGCCAGCCCGCCCTCAGCCGCGCCATTGCGGCGCTGGAGCGGGAGCTGGGGACGCCGCTTTTTGACCGCTCCGGGCGGGGGATCGCCCTCAACGCTTCCGGCAGTTTTTATTACCAGCAGATCGCCCCAGCGCTGGAGGCCATCGACCGCGCCTCTCGGCAGCTTTCTGCGCACCATCCGCAGCCGGCCGGCCTGCTCCGCCTGAATTTGCTGACTACGCCGCCGCGCTTTGCGGAATTGATCGAAGCCTTCGCTGCCGACTGCCCGGAGATCCGCGTACAGGCGGCAAAAACACCGGATCTCACCCCGCCTTTTGACCTGGCCTTTCTTTCCGGCTCCGCCCCCGTCCCCGAGCAAATGCAGGCCTGCGCCGTATACCGCGAGGAAGTGGTCGCTGCCGTCTACCCTTCTCACCCCTGGGCAGAGCGCACGGAGATCACCGTGGAAGCGTTGACCGATCAACCGCTGATCCTGCCGCGGCCGAGCAAATATTCCTTTTATCACTTTTTCCGCACTCTGTTTGCCGACCACGGGATCACGCCCCATGTCGTCGCCTGGTCGGACAACTCCTTTACCACCAAAACGCTGATGGAAAGCGGCGCCGGCATCTCGCTGTTTACCCGCTCGCTCATCGATTCCGTCTACAAACACACCTTGCACATTCTGCCTTTTCAGGAGCCGTTATACGAAGAGCTGCTGCTGATCCGGCCAAACGCAAGGCCGCTCTCTGCGCAAGCCCGGCGCTTTTTGGAATTCTGCCGCCGGTTTTATCAGCCGGAAGCCCGGTAAATTATCGATTCATGCTTTTCAGTGCCACGCGGCCGACATTCCGCGCGGCGCTTTTTTATGGTGTATAAAAAAAGAGAGCGTACGCTATGTACGCTCTCCGGCAGCTCAGCTGCCTGAAATCCCTCTATCCTTATAATCGGAATACGCTAAAGCCAAACGACCCTATTATACTCCTTTTGTGAATGATTTACAAGGATTTTGAAAGGACTTTGCGAAATTCATTTGTTCCGTTGTTCCCTCTGTTACAAGCGAACCCGGAAGTATCTTTTAAGCGCGCTTCTCCGCGATTTCCTGCTGCAGCTCGGCGATAAATTCGCCCAGTGCCTTGCTGCCCATATCGCCTGCCTTGCGGCCGCGGACAGAGACCGCCCCGCTCTCGGCTTCCTTGGGGCCGCAAACCAGCATATACGGCACCTTCTCCACCTGTGCTTCGCGGATCTTGAAGCCGATCTTTTCGGTGCGCGTATCCAGCTCGGCGCGAATGCCCGCCGCTTTCAGCTGCGCATATACCTGCTCGGCATACTCCATCGTCTTATCCGAGATGGGCAGCACCTTGACCTGCACCGGAGCCAGCCATGCCGGAAAAGCGCCTGCAAAGTGCTCAATCAGAATGCCGATGAAGCGCTCGATGGAGCCAAAAGCCACGCGGTGAATCATGATCGGGCGATGGGCTTCGCCGTCGGCACCGATATATTCCGCCTCGAAGCGCTGGGGCAGCTGGAAGTCCAGCTGAATGGTGCCGCACTGCCAGGTACGGCCGAGAGAATCCTCCAGATGGAAGTCGATCTTGGGGCCGTAGAAAGCACCGTCTCCCTCATTGATCTCATAGGGGAGGCCCAGCTCGTCCAAAGCCTTTTTCAGGCCGTCCGTCGCCATTTCCCAATCTTCATCGCTGCCCATGCTGTTTTCCGGGCGGGTGGAAAGTTCCACATGGTATTTGAAGCCAAAGAGGCTATAGACTTCGTCGATCAGTTTGGCCACGCCCTTGATCTCGGAAGTGATCTGCTCGGGGGTCATGAAGATATGGGCATCATCCTGCGTGAAGCAGCGGACGCGGAACAGGCCGTGCAGCGCGCCGCTCATCTCATGGCGGTGCACAATGCCCAGCTCGCCCACGCGCAGCGGCAGGTCTTTATAAGAGTGGATCTGCGATTTATAGACCAGCATACCGCCCGGGCAGTTCATGGGCTTGATGGCGAAATCCTGCTCGTCAATGACGGTGGTATACATATTTTCCTTATAGTGATCCCAATGGCCGGAAGTCTCCCAAAGCTGACGGCTGAGCATGATGGGCGTGGAAATTTCCACATAACCGGCCTTTTCATGGATTTCGCGCCAGTAGTTGAGCAGTGTGTTTTTCAAAATCATGCCCTTGGGCAGGAAGAAGGGGAAGCCGGGGCCTTCCTCACTCATCATGAACAGACCCAGTTCCTTGCCCAGCTTTCTGTGGTCACGGCGCTTGGCTTCCTCGATGCGCTGCAGATGTTCCTCCAGCATGGATTTTTTGGGGAAGCTGGTGCCGTAGATGCGGGTGAGCATCTGATTGTGCTCATCGCCGCGCCAGTAAGCGCCGGCTATGGAAGTCAGCTTGAATGCCTTGACCGGCTTGGTGCTCATCAGATGCGGGCCGGCGCAGAGATCGACATAATCGCCCTGCTGATAGAAGCTGAGCTCGGCATCCTCCGGCAGATCCAGAATCAGCTGCACTTTATAAGGCTCTCCCTTCTGTTCCATGAGGGCAATGGCCTCGCTGCGGGGCAGCGTGAAGCGGGTGATCTCCAGGTTTTCGGAGACGATTTTCGCCATCTCCTTCTCGATCTTTTCCAGATCCTCCGGTTTCAGAGGCTCTGCAAATTCAAAGTCGTAATAAAAGCCATCCTTAATGGAAGGGCCGATGGCCAGCTTTGCCTCGGGGAACAGGCGCTTGACGGCCTGCGCCAGGATATGCGAAGTGGTATGGCGGAACGCAGCCGCGCCCTCCGCATCGTCAAACGTGAGCACGCCGAAATCCGCGCCCTCTTCCGGAACGGTGCGCAGATCCTGCGCCTCGCCGTTGATGCTGACCGCGCAGGCAGCCCGAGCCAGCCCTTCGCTGATTTGCCGTGCGATCTCGATGCCGCTCAAACCGGCGGCAAATTCGCGGCTTTCGCCGCCCTTCAGTTTCAAAATCATAAAAAACCTCCCGCAGCACTGCTGCCTGTATGATGCGGCCCCGCAGGCGCCGCTTTTCTTACTTAATAAAAAAGAAAAATAAAAATCCCTTCTGCAAAACTGCAAAAGGGACGATTTACTGGGCAAAGGCTCAAAAAAACCGCGGTTCCACCCCGCTTCCCCATACAACTGTTATCTTTTCATGGGGCGCTCAATATAGGCCGATAACGGAGCCTGGCCGGGTTGTTACCGCTCAGAGGTGGTCTTCCGCAGGAATTTCCTTCGGGCGCTCGCAGCACCCTTTCGGGGCGCCCTTCTCTAAAAAGGAAAAAGCTGCGTACTCTTCTCTTCCACGCTTGCTTTTTTGATTGCCATTACTATACACCTTCTGCCGGTGAATGTCAAGCGGGAGGGGGCGGCAAAAGAGGAACGAAGGGTAAATTTCCCCGCCGCCGCGCTCCACCCCCGGCGCAAAGCCGTCGTTTTTTCGAGCAATGTTATCCTATGCGGCGGGGGCGCAAAAGATGCCTGTTCTCTTCTTGCGCCGGCGTTTTGGCAAAAAGTACAGCGCGTTTTTTATAGAAAAAGGAGGAGGGCCGTTCCCTCCTCCTCGTTCAACAGTTTCTTTTATCCCTCCCCGTTTCACGGGAATCAGGAAGTATAAACTGCATATTCCGGCCGCAGCAGCCGCATTTTCGTAAATTCCAATCCACCGTTATTTTGCAGTAAATCCCGCAAAGAACGATTGGTATAATTTCCCGAATGCGAGCAAATCCAAATACGATCTAACAAATTTTCCCGGCTGGAAAGATTTGGCGAATTTGTCTTGCTCACAATTACCGAATGGGAATAGCGATTCTCCCCTACATGGAAGATTTGCAGCACATATCCAATCATGGGAACGACCGTCAACGGATGCCAATATTTATTATTGTTGTAGCCTGCTGCATGCACACCATAAGTATGGCTTCCATTGACGGTATAGCTCCACCACCCGCATAAAGCGCGTCGCCGGATACGTTGCCGAAGAAGTGCTGGAAATTCCATACCAGTCGCTGGTCATCCGATAGCGTGCATCAATCAGATTGCGCAGCCCATTTTGGTTTGAAACAGCATAACTGGAAGTTCCTCCAAACCCCGCCCAGATACACTGTGAAACAAAGTTGGTACAATCGGCGGACATTCGCTTAAACGGGCCGGTGCGCTCAGCATAATATAGTGCATAATCCGTCGCCTTGGTTCGCTTGTAGGTAAGGCGCCCTGTATCCCGCAATTCTGCCGCTGCATCCGAGCCTTCTGTCGGTTGATCATATTGTGCTTGCAACACTTCAGCCTGCTCTTCTGCCATCTGCGCAAAGTGAACACTCTGTTCTTTCCAGAAAGCAACCTCCTGCGGCAGGCTGTCGATGCGGCTCCCGAAGGCTTCCTGCAGACATTCCGCCAAGCTTTTGCCAGTCAGCACTGCTTTTCGCTGCGCCTGGCCATATTCCGGATATTGCGCATCCTCCGGCGTCGAAATGCCGGTAATCTTCCATTCACCGTCAATCACTTCCAACAGGAAAGTATAAACGGTTCCGCAGCCACTTTCCACATCTGCCGGCGCATCTTTATAATGATAATCGTAGCTGTCATACACGACGATTTCATATTGCCCGTCTTGCCTGATATGGGAAGTCTGCAAGACGGTTTCTTCTCCCCAGACCGCATCATACCCCGAATCAAAGGCTGCATAATCTGCCAGCTTGAAATTCAGCTGTTCCAGATGAAATGCCGTTTGATCATTATAAACAACCATCTCCAGCTCCGGCATTTCCAGATCATAAAAAGCCCAATGATACGCCTGCAAATACGCTTCAATTACCTCCATGGAGGCATTGATTTCCTCCGAAGTCAAACGGCGGGAAAGATATTGTGTTTCAGAAAGCGCTTCGGCTTTTGCACCCAAACAAGGTTGCAGAAGCAACATTAGCCACAGGAAAACAAAACATAACGCAGATAAACTTCTCTTCTTTTGCAAATCCATATCCAATTCCTTTCCGTCTTTTATGTATTTTGCAATTTTCCTCGCGTTTCCTATTTTCTGCTGCCCATCGGAGTGCCCTCCCCTTTGTAAATTTCTTTGCAGTATATTGCAAAAAACAGATGCCCTTTCAAAAAAAATATTTCATTTTCATTTTTATTATATAACTTGAAGGTGCCGTCAAGCAACATTTTTTTACAATAGGAGCGGGTCGCCGGATGCTTGCCCACGCGGCAGATAATCTGCGCGCTGCTCTTGCAAAAAGGCAGCGCCCATAGTACAATTTTCTTAAAACTTTATCCTTTTCCGCGTCAAGGGGGGCGTCTTTTCATATGGAGCTTTTGGAACAGAAGATACGGCAGATGGGCCGGGTATTGCCGGGCGATGTGCTCAAGGTAGACAGCTTTTTAAATCATCAAATCGATATTGGCCTGTATCAGGCCATGGGGCAGGAATTTGCCCGCCGCTTTGCCGGCAAGCCGATCAACAAGATCCTCACCATCGAGGCCAGCGGTATCGGCATCGCCTGCGTAGCCGCCCAGTATTTTAACAATGCGCCCGTCATTTTTGCCAAAAAGAACCGCACCAGCAATGTGGGCAACGATTTCTATACGGCCAAGGTTTCCTCCTATACCCACGGAGTGACCTATGACATCATCGTCTCCAGAAGCTATCTGGGGCCGGAGGACCACGTGCTCATCATCGATGACTTCCTGGCCAACGGCAAGGCCGTGCAGGGGCTCAAAGCCATCATCGAATTTGCCGGAGCCACGCTGGAGGGCGTGGGCATTGCCGTCGAAAAGGGGTTCCAGCCCGGCGGGCAAGACCTGCGCAAGCAGGGCATCCAGTTGGAAAGTCTGGCCATTGTGGAGCAGATGGATGCCGCCACCGGAGAGATTTCCTTCCGCCATTAAGCGCTTTTGGCGCCGTTTCCCGCCCGGAAGCGGCGTTTTTTATCACAAAAACGGCAAAACCGTTTCCGCCGCCCAAGGCCGGAAACCCGTTGCCTGCCGACCGGAGTGTTTCTTATGACAGAATTTCAGCATCATCCGCAGGGCATTGTCGTGCGCGCCGCCACGCCGGAGGACGCACCCGCCCTGCTGGCCGTCTATGCCCCTTATGTGCAGCAGACCGCCATTACCTTTGAATATGAAGTGCCCACGGAAGCGGAATTCCGCAGCCGCATCACCCACACGCTGCAGAAATATCCCTACCTGGTGGCAGAACAGGGCGGAAAGCTGCTGGGCTACGCCTATGCGAGCCCTTTTCACGGGCGCCCTGCCTACGACTGGGCAGTGGAGACTTCCCTTTACGTTGCCCGGGAATGCCGCAAAATGGGGCTGGGCAGGCTGCTGCATGACGCTTTGCAGACGGCGCTGCAGGCGCAGGGCATCCTCAACATGGAAGCCTGCATCGCCTGCCCGGGCGGCGCGGACGACGAGTACCTGACCCGCAACAGCCTGCAGTTTCACGCGCACCTGGGCTACCGCGCGGTGGGGGAATTTTTCCGCTGCGGCTACAAGTTCGGCCGCTGGTACAACATGGTATGGATGGAAAAGCATATCGGCGCGCACCGCAGCCCACAGCCGCCCGTCCACCCCTTTGCCGAAGTGCGCGAAATGCTGCGCACACAGCACGGCATCCTCTGACGCCGCGGCCCACAAAGACGATCTCCCCCCTCCATGGGCGCCGATCGCCTTTTTTCGGTCATCACCGGTATTTTCCCGGATTTCAGTCCCTGTTGATCGGAAGGATTTGCAATACGGCGATCCTGCCGCAAAAAATTATGCCGTTTTATGCTATACTGAAGAAAAACGAAAAAATTCCTGTAAAGCGAGGTTTCAAAAAATGCAGAATGATTTTATGGAGACGCACAAGGCACAGCTGATGCCTGCGGCACAAGCGCTGCTGCCCGAGCTGATTGCCCTTTCTGACGCCCTTTACGAACGCCCGGAGCTGGGCTACGAAGAATTTTTCGCCTGCGAACAGCACACCGCCCTGCTGGAGCGGCACGGCTTTGCCGTGGAACGCAACTGCTGCGATCTGCCCACCGCTTACAGCGCCGTTTTTGACTCGGGCAAACCGGGGCTGACGGTGGCTTTTCTGGCGGAATACGATGCCCTGCCCGGCATCGGCCACGGCTGCGGGCACAACCTGCTGGGGGCGGCCAGCCTGGGCGCAGGCATTCTGCTGGCGCAGATGCTGGAGCAGACAGGCGGCAAGGTAATCGTTTTCGGGACGCCTGCCGAAGAAACCAGCGGCGCCAAGGTACAGTTTGCCCGTGCAGGCAAATTTGATTCCGTCGACCTGGCCATGCTCTCCCACCCCACCAGCAGCGCTTGGCGGCGCAGCGGTTCTTCCCTGGCGCTGCAGCCGCTGCAGTTTGAATTTTTCGGCAAAACGGCGCACGCCGCTTCCCACCCCTGGGATGGCATCAATGCCCTGGACGCGGCGCTGGTCGCGATGACTGCCATCAACGCCCTGCGCGAGCACATCCGCCCGGACAGCCGGGTACACGGCATCATCGTCGAAGGCGGACAAGCGGCCAACATCGTCCCGGAATACTGCAAGGTGCAGTACTACATCCGCTCTGCCACCAAATCCTACAACACGATCTTGACCAAGCGCATTCAGAAATGCGCCGAAGCGGGTGCGCTGGCGACCGGCTGCCGTGTGGAATTCAGCGAATTTGAAGCACCTTACGACAACCTGATCACCAATCAGACGCTGATGGACGTCTTTGACGAGGCGCTGTATGCGCTGCGCGGCATACATCTGGCGCCTGCCGACCAAAATATGGGCTCGACCGACATGGGTCAGGTGAGCCAGGCTTGCCCGGCCATTCACCCCTATTTCGACATTGCCAACGGCACCCCCGCCAACGGCCATTCCCGGGAGCTGGCTGCCTGCACGCGCACACCCTATGCCTATGAAAGCATGCGCGACGCTGCCTGCGCCATGGCGTTGACTGCGCTGCGCGTCCTGCAGGATCCGGAATTATACGCCCGCATCCGCGCCGAATTTGAAGCAGCAGAAAAGTAATGCGCGATGCGGCTGCACAAAACGCAAGGGAGGTTCTCATGGAGCTGAAGCACATCACAACGCTTTTCTTATCCAACGACGGGCAGGTCCCCGCCTGCTGCGGCTATCTGCCCCGGGGCGGTGCCTCGCCCTTCCGCGCCTATGCCCTTTCGCCCTCCGGGCGCTATCTCTTTGGCCGCTGCGGCGGCTCGGATGATTGCTACCTTGCCCTGCGGCTGGAAAAAGTCCGGGACGGCTGTGCCCACGGGTTTTATGTGGGGTACTGCACCAACACGCTCACCTTCGGCCTGTTCAGCAGCGCCCAGTGGCTGGAGGAATACGGATTCATGAAGGCATTCTTTTTTGATTATGACTCCGGTGAGATGCAGACCCGCCGCATTTATCTTGACCGCGCCCTATACGAGCAGGAAAAGGGAAAGCCGCATCCCGCGCAGTGATTTTTTATGCAACCATCCCCCTGTTAATCAAAAATTCTACTTGATATTCCAAGAGATTAAATGTAAATCCTTCACATGTTCTTTTGGCTTTTCCTATAATTACATTTTTATTGAAAAGGAGTTATATAATGGGATTTGGTGATTTATTTAAAGCAACACAAAATAAGACATTACAAAACCGTATTGCGGAATTGGAATCATTACTCACACCTGAAATGAGAAATCTACTTACAATTCAGGAAAAAATAGCTGCTGCACAAAAAGAACTTAATCATATTACTAAAGAATGTGAGAAATCAATATCCGCCACACAAAAAAGAACAGGTGATATGATTGCCGCAGCTAATAAACAGGTTGCAGTTGCATATAAAGATTTAGAGAAATTAGAACAAAAAATCAAAGAATCCCGGGCAGAATTAGTAGAAACCGAAGAAACTGTACTAATGCAATCCTTTGGCCTATATACACCCAAATTTGCGTTTGCAAACTCTACAGGCTATAAAGAAGCATTAGCAGATGTGCGTGCTCAACAGAAAGAAATGATCAAACAGGGAACTGCAGTTTCAGGCACCACAACATGGTCTGTAAATGGAAGTGCAAGCCAAGGTAAAAAAATGGTTCGAGATACACAAAAACTTCTATTACGCGCATTCAATTGCGAATGCGATGATATTGTTGACCATGTAAAATTCAATAACATTGAAGCATCAGAAAAGCGAATTCACACTGCCAGTACTACGATTTCTAAATTAGGAACTATCATGAGTATTGCTATTTCTCCAGCATATGTGAATTTAAAGATCAAAGAATTATTTTTGGCATATGAATTTCAAGTAAAAAAACAAGAAGAGAAAGATCGACTAAAACAACTTCGTGCTGAAGAACGCGAGCGCGCCAAGTTAGAAAAGGAAATAGAAGAAGCGCGAAAGAAAATTGATAAAGAACAGAGCCATTATACTAATGCGCTTCTCAAACTGAATCAACAACTTGCCAGTGCTGATGTTGGTGACCAAGAAGCTCTTCTGAAAAAGAAAGCAGAAATTGAAAATCACCTATCTGAGCTAAATAAATCCTTGGAGCAAATTGATTATCGGGCAGCAAATCAAAAAGCCGGCTATGTATACATAATTTCCAACATTGGTGCTTTTGGGGAAGGGGTATACAAAATTGGTATGACTCGTCGTCTTGAACCTATGGATCGAATTGATGAATTGGGTGACGCATCTGTACCATTCGATTTCGATGTACACGCACTCATCTTCTCTGAAGATGCTCCTGCCTTGGAAGCAGCCTTACACAGAGCTTTCGAAAGCCGTAAACTAAACATGGTAAACACACGGCGTGAGTTCTTTAGAGTATCCCTTGAGGAAATCAAGTCTGTTGTAATGAAAAATTTTGATAAAACGGTAGAATTTATAGATACTCCTGCTGCCGTACAATTTCGCGAATCCGAATTAATACTAAAAGCTGCCAAAAATTGAATATTTGCATTAGATAATGCGATAACACTTTCAGAAAAAATCTCACACAAAAATCAACCGCAGAGAGCGGTTTTGGAGGCTTATCATGTTGAAAAATATAGAAAAATCGACGGTTTTGGCTTTAAAAGAACAGGTTGCCTATCAGCAGGGGCAGGTCGTCAGCAAAACGCTGGCGCAAAATGATGCCCTGAGCGTCACCCTCTTTTCCTTCTGGAAGGGCGAGGAAATCAGCACCCATGCATCCGGCGGAGACGCCATGGTCACCTGTCTGGACGGCGTGGGCAAAATTACCATCGACGGGCAGGAATACCTGCTGCGCGAAGGGCAAAGCATCGTCATGCCTGCCGGGCATCCGCATGCCGTCTACGGGCAGGAACATTTCAAGATGCTGCTGGTCGTCGTTTTCTGAGCGGCACAGCGCAGCAAAAAAGGAACGCGGGCAGATAGAGCGGCGTTCCTAAAACAGTGAATCCTCCGTATGGGATAGAACCTGCGGAGGATTTTCTTATATCCAATTCTCAAACTTGCCGGCAGCAGAGAAGTTTCTTTCTGCCGGCAGAGTAGGAAGCGACCCAGGGCGCATGATATGCCCGTTCGGGGAGTACCGAAGTGCGCCATTGTTTGCCGAAAGCGTTTTACGGCACCCCGGCAAAACGGGATTTGCTGATGGGGCTCACCAAGGGAATCTGTTTTCACAGACAATTTGCCCATATGATCATGCAGCCACAAGGGCATAAACGACTGTGGGGATGCGCTGTTTTATGACTACCGGACTATGTCGCTTTTCTTTTTCACTTTTTTCGGCCGAGCGGTCCGCTCCCGCCGCCTGCGGCTCAATCCGTCAGTTGCGTCAGCTGCCGGTGCAGCCCTTCGGCCTCGGCGCGCTCCAGCGGCCATTCAAAATTCAGGATATTGCTATAGGGGCCATCTGCAAAGAAAGCGCCCTCCAGCGAAAGCTGACCGGTATGATCCGCTCCCACCAGAAAATGCAGCCGTGCGGCGGCTTCTGCCCGGCAATGGGCCAGCGGGCGCTCCCCCCGCAGCAATTCTGCCAGCTCCTGCGCAAATTCTTTCAGCTCTGCCAGCTGCCAGCGCAGCCCGCTGCCCAGCGCGCGGCAGCTGCCTTCGGCACAGACAACCTCCGCATCCGACGCCCAATCCCCCGTTTCCAACCTGGTGCAGCGCAGCCTCAGCCCGTCTGCCCCGTTTTGTGCACCAATTTTCAGCAATACCGTCTCTGCCATCTTTCCGCCTCCTACCCGACCGGAGCATCTGCTCCGGCGCTGTTTTCTTCCCTTCAAGATAACAGAAAAAAGCCCCGCCTGCAACCGTTTCTTTTTGCACCCAACTCCGCCGGTGGCCATTGCGGGTTTATAAAAAAAAGGAACGGCTGCCACCGTTCCTTTTTCGCCGGCCGTTTACTGCCGCCCGGCTTCCAGCGCCGCCTGCAGCAACGCCTGCAGTTTTGCCGGATGTGCCTTGCCGCTGGCCAGCGCCATGGCCTTGCCCATCAGTGCCCCGGCAGCCGCTTCACGCCCACCCAGATAGTCGGAGACCAGCTTGGGGTTTTGCGCGATGGCCTGTGCCGCGATTCCGCGCAGCACTGCCTCGTCGGTCACCTGCTCCAATCCGCGCCGGGCGACAGCCTGCACCGGATCGAAATCCTGCTCCCACAGTTCGCCCAGCAGCTGCCTGGCGGTGCCGCGGTTGATGCGTTCCTCCCCCAGCAGATCCGTCACCTGCGCCAGGCGCTCTGCCGAAACGGGGATCTCCCTTTGCTGCTCCTGCGCTTCTCCCGGCGCCGACTGGGAAAGCTTGCGGAACACTTCCCCCAGCAGTAACCCGGCCAGCAGGCGCGGATAACGGCACTGCGCCGCCGCCCGCTCAAAATAATCGGCCACTTCCTTTTCCGCCGTCAGCTGTTCGCTGTCGTAAGCGGAAAGGCCATAGCGCTGCATATAGTCGGCGCGGCGGGCATCGGGTAGCGTGGGGATCTGCCCGCAAATCGCCTCGATCTCCGTCTGCGGAAGGCGGATGGGCGGCAAATCGGGATCCGGGAAATAGCGGTAATCGCTGGCCTCCTCCTTGCTGCGCAGCGGGAAGGTGCGGTCACTTTCCGGATCGAACCGGCGCGTCTCCTGCACCACTTCCCCGCCGGCATCCAGCAGCGCGGCCTGGCGCTCGGCTTCCCGGGCAATGGCGCGGCTGATGAACTGGAAGGAGTTGAGGTTTTTCATCTCCGTGCGGGTACCGAAAGCTTCTTCGCCCCGGCGGCGCAGGGAAAGGTTGACATCGGCGCGCATCTGTCCGCGATCCATGCGGCAATCGGAAACGCCGCAATAGCGGAGCACGCTGCGCAGTTTTTTCAAATAGGCATCCACTTCCGCCGCCGAGCGCAGATCCGGCTCGGAGACGATCTCAATCAGCGGAATGCCGCAGCGGTTGCAGTCGATGAGCGTCCCCAGCTTGGCATCGTGCACCAGTTTGCCGGCATCCTCCTCGATATGAATGCGGGTAATGCCGATTTTTTTGGAGCCGCGGTCGGTGACGATTTCCACGCTGCCGTTTTTACACAGCGGCCGCTCATACTGAGAAATCTGATATGCCTTGGGCAAATCGGGATAAAAATAGTTTTTGCGATCCAGGCGGGAATCGCGGGCGATTTCACAGCCCAGCGCACTGCCCGCGCGCACAGCATATTCCACCACCCGCCGGTTGAGGACGGGCAGCGCTCCCGGCAGCCCCATGCAAACGGGGCAGCACTGGGTGTTTGGCGCAGCGCCGTAGGCCGTGGAGCAGCCGCAGAAGATTTTGCTCTGCGTTGCCAGCTCCACATGTACCTCCAGCCCAATGACCATTTCATAATCCTGCAATGCCATATTCACACACTCCTTTCCGATTGTTCCAGCGCATAGGCTGCCTGATACAGCTGTGCCTCGCTCCAGGGCCTGCCCATCATCTGCAGGCCGATGGGCAACCCGGCTGCATCCCGGCCGCAGGGCAGGCTGAGGGCGGGAATGCCCGCGATGTTGGCCGGCACCGTATAAATATCGCCCAGATACATCTCCATCGGGTCTGCCGTTTTCTCCCCGATGCGATAGGCCGTCGTGGGCGTCACCGGCGAGAGAATGAGGTCGTGCTCCGCAAAAATCTGCGAGAACTCCTGGGAGACCAGCGTGCGCACCTGCAGCGCCTTCTGATAGTAGGCATCATAATAACCGGCGGAGAGCGCAAAGGTGCCCAGCAGAATACGCCGCTTGACCTCGGCGCCGAAAAATTCGCTGCGCGTGCGGCTATACAGCTCCTCCATATCTTCATACACGGCGGCGCGGCTGCCGTAGCGGACGCCGTCGAACCGCGCCAGGTTGGAGGAAGCCTCGGCGCTGGACATCACGTAGTAGGCAGGCAGTGCATCTGCCAGCGAGGGCAGCGAGACTTCCGCCACCTGTGCGCCCAGCTTTTCCAGGCGCCCGGCTGCCGCCAGCACCGCCCGCTTGACTTCCGGGTTGAGACCTCTACCGAAAAACTCCCGTGGCAGCGCCACCCGCAGCCCTTTCACTTCCCTGCCCAGCAGGCAGGAGAAATCCCGCTCCGGGCGGGCAACGCTGGTGGCATCGCAGGCATCCTTTCCGGCGATGGCCGAGAGCACCAGGGCATTATCGGCCACGCAGGCTGTGAGGGGGCCGATCTGATCCAGCGAAGAGGCGAAGGCGATGAGCCCATAGCGGGAGACGCGCCCATAGGTGGGTTTCATGCCCACCACGCCGCAGTAACCGGCCGGCTGGCGAATGGAGCCGCCGGTATCCGAGCCAAGGGTATAAGCCGCTTCTCCTGCCGCCACCGCCGCCGCACTGCCGCCGCTGCTGCCGCCCGGCACCCGCTCGGGGTCGCAGGGGTTATGGGTCAGCTGGAAAGCCGAGTTTTCCGTGCTGGAGCCCATGGCAAATTCATCCATATTCAGTTTGCCCAGCAGCACTGCGCCTGCCTGACGCAAACGCTGCACGACGGTGGCATCGTAGGGCGGGCAATACTGCTCCAGCATACGGGAGGCGCAGGTGGTGCGCACGCCCTGCGTGCAGAGGTTATCCTTGAGCGCCATGGGGATTCCGGCCAGCGGATGCAACGCTTCGCCGGCGGCGCGGCGGGCGTCGATGCGCTCCGCCTCAGCCATTGCCTGTTCTGCCGTGACGGTCAGGTAAGCGCCCAGCGCCTCCTCCTGCTGCGCAATGGTTTGCAGATATTGCCCGGTCAGCTCCCGGGAAGTGATCTCCCCTGCCTGCAGCCAGACGCTCAGCCCGGCCAGGGATATGCCTGTTGCTTTCATATGCTACTCCTCCTCTGCCGCGCAGAGCGCGCGGTCTTCCTGTTTGTGCGCCTTTTGTGCCTGCCTTGCGGCCGGAACAGCGGGCGAACTGCATTGCTTCTTCCAAAAAGGAATTTCAGGCGGCCGCACAGGCGCGCACCGAACGTCCTCCGTTTATAATAGAGCCGGGGCCGCTGCACGGGCAGCCGTTCCCCGCTTTCCGCTTCTGCTGCCGGGGGTGCCGCATCGCGCCGCACTTCTGCCGGCCGGTATTTCGGGCTCAGCCACTCCCGCCGCCGCACACGGGCGGATGAAGGGGCCATCATTCCACCACCCGCGGCACGACGATGTAGCCGCCTTCCCGGGAAGGGGAAGCCGCAAGCAGCTGATCACGCCGGTCAGCATTGGTGACGGCATCTTCCCGCCATACGTTTTCCTGCTCCCCCACCTGGCCCGCAGCCTCCACCGAGGCCGTATCCGCCGCCGCCAACTGCCCTGCAAAATCGACGATGGAGCTCAGCTGCGCCGCCATCGCCTGCTTCTGCTCAGGAGGCAGGCGCAGTTTTGCCAGCTGCGCCACCCGCTCTACCTCCATGGGGCTGCCTTTGCGGCCGGGCTGCGCCGCCTGCATGCCCTCCCCTTCTCCACGCATCGCCAACCCCAAAACGGCCAGCTGCGCCGGATCCACTTGTGCCGGCGCCTGCGTCATCGGGCAGGAGGCATCCTTGATCTTGGGGAAGGCAATCACTTCCCGCAGCGACTGCTCGCCCAGCAGCAGCATGACCAGCCGATCCAGGCCAAAGGCAAAGCCCGCATGGGGCGGTGTGCCGTAGCCAAAGGCATGCACCATAAAGCCAAAGCGCTGCTCGATCTCCTCATCCCCGAAGCCCAGCGCGCGGAACATTTGCTGCTGCACATCGCTTCGATGGATGCGCACGCTGCCGCTGCCCAGCTCGACGCCGTTTAATACCACATCGTAGGCCTGCGCGCGCACCCGGCCGGGATCGCTGAACAGATACGGCATATCCTCGGGATAAGGCATGGTGAAGGGATGGTGCATGGCGACCCAGCGCTGCTCCTCCCGGGAATACTCAAACTGCGGAAAATCCTGCACGATGAGGAAACGGTAATCCTGCGGGTTCTTCAGCCCCTGCAGATCGGCGATATCCTGCCGCAGGCTGCCCAGCACCCGCCGCACCGTCTCCAGCCGGTCGGCACAGAAGAGGATGAAATCGCCCTCCTCCGCCTGCATTTCCCGGAGCAGCTCCTGCATCTGCGCTTCGCTGAAATACTTGGTGAGGATAGAATAAATGCCGTCAGGGCGCAGGGCAATCCAGGCCATGCCGCCCGCGCCATAGCCGATCGCCCGCTCAGTCAGGTCGTCGATCTGGCTGCGGGTAAAGGCCGCGCCGCCCTTGACGCAGATGGCGCGCACCACACCGCCCTGCTCCGCCACTTTGCGGAACAGCGTAAAGCTGCTGCGGGCAGCCAGATCTGTCAGGTCGTGCATGCGCAGGTCGTAACGGATATCCGGCTTGTCGCTGCCATACCAGTCCATGGCCTGCTGCCAGGTAATGCGGGGAAAGGCGGGCAGTTCCACGCCTTTGACGGTGCGCATGATATGGCGGAACAGCTTTTCCAGATGCTGGAGCACATCCTCCTGATCTACAAACGAGAGTTCCATATCCACCTGCGTGAATTCGGGCTGGCGGTCGGCCCGCAGATCCTCATCGCGGAAGCAGCGCGCCACCTGATAATATTTATCAATGCCGCCCACCATCAGCAGCTGCTTGAAAATCTGCGGCGACTGCGGCAATGCATAATAGCTGCCCGGGTGCACACGGCTGGGCACCAGATAGTCGCGCGCGCCCTCGGGGGTGGATTTGGTGAGCATGGGCGTCTCTACGAACAAAAAGCCATCCGCATCCAGATAATCCTGCGCCGCCTTCTGCACGGCATGGCGGAAGCGCAGGTTGCGATACATGCGGCTGCGGCGCAAATCCAAATAGCGGTATTGCAGGCGCAGATCTTCGCGCACGGCCGCATCTTCCTCCATGGAAAAGGGCAGGCTGCCCGCTTCGGAAAGCACTTCCAGCTGCTCTGCGGCCAGTTCCACCGTGCCTGTGGCCAGGCGGGGGTTATACGTCTCCTCGCTGCGGCGGCGAATGCGCCCGCTGACCTGCACCACGCTCTGCAAATGCACCCGCTCGGCAGCGGCAAACTGCTCGCCCAGCAGGGAGGCATCGCACACCACCTGCAACACCCCTTCGCGATCCTTCAGATCCAGGAAGATGACGCCGCCCATATCCCGTTTCTTCTGCACCCAACCGGCTGCCTGCTGGCAGGTGCCCATATGTTGTTCCCCGAATTTTCCGCAATACTCCGTTCTTCTCATCGCTGCTCCTTCTTTCCTTTTCCGCGCCCTGCCTTTCCGGCTTTCGCGCGGCCTTTCCATAAAAAAAGCCTCTCGCCCCATCCATTGGGGCGAAAGGCGACTTCCGCGGTACCACCCAATTTTTCTCCCTGCCCAAAGGCAAACGGAAAAATCTCTGTTCGGCAGGGCGATGCCTGCCTACCGGCTGTCATGCGCCGGACGCATCCGAGCCTACTTTCTCATGACGCAGCGGATGCGCAGGCCAAAGCCTTGTTGCCTTGCACAATCGCTGATTTCTGGCGAAAGACGGTGAATTTTGCAAGTTTTTCGCTATGCAATCCTGCATTTTCAATAGTTCGCCCGACCAGGTGCATGAAAGTTCGGTCGGCCGCTCCGAGCTGTTCTTCCCTGCCGCATCCGCGCCGCATTCCCATCTACAGCGGCTCTCTGGAGCTACCAGCGGCAGCTACTCTGCTCTTCACAGCGTTATAAGTCCTCTAAATTGGTTTTCATTATAGACAGCTTTTTCTCAAAAGTCAAGTACTTTTTGAATTTTTCAACTTACAAAATTGCATTTTTTTTGCAATCAACTACAAGGGGCAGCTTCCGGCAAAAAAATCGGCCGGCAAAAAAAATTTTTTAGCGCCCGGGATACAGCGCCGCTTTGTAACTGCCCGCTT
>CAMEMG010000007.1:0-32482 GCA_945927325.1 uncultured Clostridia bacterium
TGCCTATTTTTTTCAATTCCTGCAGTACGACTTGTGCTGCCTGTTTCAACAAAAACAGGTACGCCCCCGTCTCTTGTACCAGAATATCCCCAATCATTTCCCGTTCAATGCGCAAAGCCATCAGAGAGCCCAAATAGTCCCGATGGGTCAGCTTTTTTCCGAAATCGCTCCCTTTGATCTGCAAAGAGAGCAAACAAACAGGGAACTGCGGGTCCTCCTGTGCTTCCTGTAAATACTCAGGTAAAAAGGCAAGGATAGCCCGCTCCGCTTCCCGATATCCGCCTTCCAGCCGAAAGTTTATCCCGGCTGCTCGCAGAGTCCGCTCTGCAATGGCCCGCTCATGGGGATTCAAAAAACGGCTGTAAACCGCATAACCCTTTTCGGCCCGCCTGGCCAGATCCAATAACCGGCCAATCAGCAGTTCTTCTTCCTTACTCTGCGCAAAACGGTGCATCAACTCGCGTTTTTCCATATCGTTCTCTGACCTTTGCACCTTCAGTCAACAGCTGCCGTCAGCATTGCCCGGTCAATTGCTTAAAGAGCTCAATCGTTGGCGTATACGACTGCAGGCTGCTCAACCAGAATTGCTTATCCGTCACGTCCACACCGCAGATTGCAGCCGCTTCCTCGACACTGGCTGTGGGAGTTGCCCGCAACATGGCATCGTATTTCGGCAGGAAATTCTTTCCCTCCGCCCGGTATTTCGCATACAAACCACGCGCAAACAATCCGCCAAAAGCATACGGGAAATTATAAAATGCCAGATCCGGTCCATAATAATGACTCTTGCAAACCCACATATAAGGATGCAGCGTATCGGCGGCAATGCCGTTTCCATAAGCCTGTCTCTGGGATTTCAGCATCAATTCACAAAGCTGATCGGCAAAAAGGAATTCATCCTTGCGCCGCGCGCAGACTTCCTGTTCGAACAGAAAACGCGAGTAAATATCGCAGATAATCTGAGTGACTTCCATCAATTCCCCTTCTGCGAGAGCCAACTGTTCCTCTTTATCTTCTGCCTTTTCCAACGCTTCTTCCAGAATCACGTTTTCATTAAAGGTCGAGGCCGTCTCTGCCACCGGCATGGAATAGCTGCGGTTCAGCGGCCGGTTTTCCTGCACCATAAAATCATGATATCCATGCCCGAGCTCGTGCCCGAGCGTCGTGATGCTGTTGAAGCTGCCGTCAAAGTTAGTCAGAATGCGGAATTGCCGGATAGCGGGAATCCCGGCACAAAAGGCACCTCCCACTTTTCCTTCCCGCGGGAAGAAATCAATCCACTCCTCGCGAAAAGCTTTATGCATAATTTCCGCCATTTTGGGATTAAATGCGCCGAATACCTGCAGCAAATATGCTTCCGCCTCTTCTACGGTATATTTCTTTCCATTGCTGCCCATGGGTGCAAACAGATCATACCACGGCAATCCATCGGCATGCCCCAGTGCTCTGCCCTTTGCCCGCAGGTATTCCCAAAATTTAGGCATGTATTCCTGCATTGCTTCCAGCAGTGCGTCCAGCGTCTCTCGGCGCATGCGCGATTCATGCAGCGTTTTTTCCAACGGCGAAGCAAATCCGCGCAACTCGCATTCGCTGATAGCTTGCATTTTGATACTGTTCAAAGAAAAAGCGACTGCGTCCTTGATTTTCTCATAACAGGCCAATTCTGCTTCATAGGCCTGTCTGCGCACTTCCGGATCCGCGTCATATGCCAGATTGCGCACTGCAGAAAGGGTAAGTGGTTTTCCCTGATAATCCGCTTTGACAGAAGACGTCAGATAAGCCTGCAAGTCCGCCCAGGCATCACCACCGCTCATTCCATACTTTGCCAACGCCTCTTCCACATCCCCGTTCAGCAAATAGCGATCATCTTCCCGAATGCATTGCAGATAATAGCGATATTCCTGCAGCAGCGGCTCCTGCACAATCAGTGCTTCCATTTCCGATTCCGGAATCCGTGCAATATAGGAAAAGATACGTGTTTTCGCCTTTGTCGTTCTGCTGTTTTTCTGACTTAAGCTGCCCAATCGGGAAGCACTCTTTTCATCTGCCGTATTGGCTTCCTGGCGCAGTGCACTGAAATTGAACAGTTTATCATACAGATCTGCTTCCTGTTCCAGCAGAGGCAGTGCAGCCAACAGGTTTTCCCTTTCATTTCGTTCTTCCAAAGTATCCGCCAAAGCGTTAATCTGTTCTCCCAACACATCTGCCTTTTGTTCATCCGCCAAATAAGCCGGATCTTCATATCCGCTGTATAAGGCATTCAGCGACCATTCTCCATTCATATCATTTCTCCTTTCAGGCCGGTATCTTCTTTCAATTAAATATGATATTTATTATAGCATAAATCCGGAAATTCGCCCGCCTTTCCTTTGATTCCGGCGTCTTTTTTGCCGGAACGGCAAAAAAAGCAGGAAAGTGCCTGCTTTTTAGCTGGGAATATACAAATATATCGTTTCGTACTGCGGTGTATAGTATTCTTCCGGAGTCAGCCGGTAGACATATGTTTTTCCCTGCTCTGCCTCCTTATCGTGATAACTCTTTCCGCCTTCCAGCCGGGCAATCAGAGTAAAATCGCTCTCTCCCACCTCTTTTCGCTCCAACGCATAGGTATATTTGCTGTAACCCGAAAAGCGAATCAGCGGATAGCCCTTTTTCGTACTCACCTGCATATTGGATGCTTTAGGGCTCAAAGCTTCGGGAATTCGCTCTCTGACGTAGTATTCCACCTGACTTTCCCGCTCCGATGAGGCAGGGCGCAACTCCAGATTTTCTTTCAACTGATAGGCATCCACTTCAATCGCCGCGATGCTGGATGGCACTGTAAAATCCGGAGCCTCCCGTTGTTCATAAATCTTCGAAAAAATCCCCGCAGCCATTTTCGCTGGATAAGTGCCTCCGGTAACTCCCTTTCCCAGATAGTGAGAATCATCAGGATTATCAAAGCCTATCCAGCAGCAGACAATATATTCCGGATTATACGCTACGATCCACGCATCTTTATTATTGCTGGCATCATCATAAGTGCTGGTTCCCGTCTTGGCACAAAGCGGGATGCCCGTCTGCGCCAGCGCTTTGGAAGTGCCGTATTCTACACTCGATCGTAAAAGCGAGCTCATCAAGAAGGACGTTTGCTCTGAAAGCACACTTTTTGCCTGTGACTCCCGTTCATAAACAATATTCCCCTTACTGTCCACAATTTTACAGACAGTACTCGTTGCATCGTAATAACCGCCCGAAGCAAAAGGCATATAGGCAGCCGCCAATTCCAGAGGAGAAACACCGGTTGTAAAGCCACCCAGTGCCAGAGAAAGGTTTTTGTCCTTTTCTTCAAAAGGAATTCCCACACTGCTGGCATAATTTTTTGCCTTGCCCACTCCGACTTCGTTCAACAGCTTCACTGCCGGCAAATTGATCGAGTAAGCAACAGCGTCTCTCAGCGTTACCCATCCCCGATAGGTATCTCCTGCATTGCGCGGCGTATAGCCCAAAAAATCCTCCGGCTGATCCATCAGCAGAGAAGTCGTCTCATAACCCAGATATTCGATAGCCGGTGCGTAAACCATAATCGGTTTAATCGCTGAACCGGGTTGCCGCCGCATGGCACAGGCTCGATTAAATGCCAGGCGTGTCTCGTGTGTTCTGCCGCCAATCATGGCAGTGATTCCATTATGTTTTGCCGAAAGCACTACTGCCGCACACTGGCACAGCTTGCCATCCTCTGCCGCCGCCGGAAATCCTTCGCTATCCTGACTATATTGTTCCAAATATATCTGCTGCTCCGGTTCCAGATAAGTATATATCTGATATCCCCCTTCCATCAGTTCCGTATAAGTCAGAGTCAGCAAATTTGCTGCATCATCAATTACTTTATCGGTGTAGAACCCATATTGATAGGTAAATTCTTCTTTTTCCTTTACTACGAGCGATATCTGCCCTGCCTCCTCTGCCTGCTCCTGCGAAATAAAACCCTGTTCGCACATCTGGGCAAGCACCAGTTCCTGCCGCCCTTTTGCAGCCTCATAATGGCTGCGCGGATCATATCTTGAAGGGGAATTGACAACCCCGGCCAACATAGCCGCTTCTTCCAGAGTCAACTCCATGGCTGTTTTTCCAAAGTATTCCCGCGCGGCAGTCTCCACTCCATAAGCGCCGTTGCCAAAATACGCACGATTCAGATAAAGTTCCAATATTGCATCTTTGGAATATTTCTTTTCTAATTTGATCGCCATAAGAATTTCCGCGACCTTACGCGTAACCGTTTTTTCATTTTTCAGGTAGGAAAGCTTAATCAGCTGCTGCGTGATAGTGCTTGCTCCCTGTGAAAAACTGCCGCTGCGCAGATCTGCCCAAAGAGCTCCTCCAATACGCACCAGATCAAAACCGGAATGTTCATAAAAGCGAGCATCCTCTATGGCGATAAACGCCTGCGCAACATATGCCGGCAAAGTTTCTATCTGTACATAATAGCGCCGCTCTGTATTATACAACTCCTGAAACGGATTCCCTTCCGCATCGTATAGAGTTGTACACAGCTGCATCTGTGCCGCCTGAGCCGGATCGAATTCCTGCCATTCTTCAATCCCGAAAATATATGCGGCAACGAATATTCCTCCGCAAATTGCACATACTAATAACGCCCCTATGATTTTTTTGAAAACGCCGGGCTTTCTGCTGTTCTTTTTTCCACTCATAAGGAAATTCTTCCCAACGCATAAAAAAATATGCACATTCGCAGTATTCCGGCAAAAGCAGTGCTTTTTCGTTCAAGGATTTTCGCTTCAAAGCGTGAATATTATTGCATGGCAATTGAAGGAGGTATTTTATGCAGAAAACAACGATGCGTGCTCTTTGCATTGCGTTGGAAGGAGAGCTGGATCATCATAACACGGAAGCGATCCGGCAACAGTTGGATCGTGCCATTGCCCGCAGCCGCGGCAATCTGATCCTCGATTTTGCCCGGGTCACTTTAATGGACAGTTCCGGAATCGGGCTGTTGATTGGGCGCTATAAAAAATTAAAAGAAAAAGGCATGCGCCTGTTTGTAAAAAATGTAAACCCTTATGTGGACAAACTGTTTCGCATGTCTGGCTTATACAGCATCATAGAGAAAATTTCGTAATTTTCGGAGGAAACATGAATACGGATAATTATATGGAATTGATTTTCCCAGCCACTTCGCAAAATGAGGCCTTCGCCCGAGTCTGTGCCGCCGCTTTTGCCGCCCGCCTTGACTGCACGATGGAAGATATTTCGGATATCAAAACTGCTGTTTCCGAAGCAGTCACCAATGTAGTCGTTCATGCATATGGTCTCAAAACCGGCAAAGTGATTTTGCGTGGAAAAATCAGCGGAGACACCGTAACTTTTGAAATACAGGATTTTGGCAAAGGCATCGAGGATATTCAGCAGGCTATGCAGCCGTTTTATTCTACCGGCAACTGTGAAGAACGCTCCGGCATGGGGTTTACTGTCATGCAATCCTTTATGGATCGGGTAGTGGTACACTCCCAACCGGGTCGGGGTACTACAGTACGTTTGGAGAAAATCATTCCAATTTCTTCTGCGGAGGCCGCTGCCCATGCTGCCCTCTCATGAGCAGACGCTCTCTCTGCTGCATCGGGCTCAATTGGGAGATGGTCAGGCTCGTGAGGCATTAGTTCTGCAAAATACGCCGCTTGTGAAAAGCATTGTCAAACGCTTTTTGGGGCGCGGCTCGGAATATGAAGATCTGTTTCAATTGGGCAGCCTGGGGCTGCTCAAAGCGATTGAAGGGTTCGACCCTTCTTTTGGGGTGCGCTTTTCAACTTACGCCGTACCTATGATTACCGGTGAAATCCGCCGCTTCTTACGAGATGACGGCCCGCTAAAAGTCAGCAGGCACTTAAAACAGCAAGCATCCTTATTGTTCTCACTGCAGGAGCAGCTAAAAGAAGCCTCCGGCCGGGAACCGACTCTGGAAGAACTTTCACAGGCCGCCGGGATATCACCCGAAGAAGTCGTTTTGGCATTGGATGCATGCCGTATCCCGCGTTCTATCGAAGAACCGATTTTCGAAGATCAACCCGATTCTTCTACTTTAGGCGATACCTTGCCGGCACAGGAGGACGACTTCTGCATCGATAAGTTATTGCTGAAAGAGCAGCTTTCGCTTTTGACGCCGCGGGAACGGCAGATCATACTGCTGCGCTACTTTTCAGATAAGACGCAGAGCGAAATAGCCTCCCTGATCGGCGTTTCTCAGGTACAGATTTCCCGCATCCTGCAAAAAACATTGCAAAAATTGCGCCAATCCTTTTTCGGCAGCTGACTTACCGGTTGAGCCCGGCATCTTATTTTAAAAACCCGACGATCACCGGGCTCAAGCAGGCCAGCAGCACTGCAGCTGCGCTCCACAAAATGGACCATATCCACACAAACCTATGCCTCTGTTCTCCTTTTCCGGCATTTTATACAAAAGCGCAGCAATCTGCCGCGCCTTTGTATTTTCCTTCCTATTAATATATAAGCTGAAATTTCCAGCTTAACGTTTTGAGCCTTCTCGCACCTGTTCCAGCGTCTTGCTTTGATTGTGCAGGATCGGCTGCCACTCCACTTTTTTAAACAGTGCCGCAAAAGAGATCGGAATATAAGTCATCATAAAAAGCGGAAAGGTAAACAGATAACCTATTTTTCTGCCGGTTGAGCAATGAATCTGCTTCCACTCGCTTATAGTGGCTACCGTTCCCATGACAAACATCATATTGTAGATGCCCATCAGGTTTTTCAGCAGCGGCAGCAGCGAAGCGATCACCCCTGTTTTATAATAAAATAACCCGAGCCCCGCCGCCCACAGATTGATAAAGAAACCTAGACTGGTCAGTAAAATTGCGGGAATATTTGCCATTAACATATCGTAGCAGGTAAAATTCCCCCGCTTTACCATCTGCTGTGCCAGCTGCCGGCCGTATTTGCCAAATACCTGGATATATCCTTTTGCCCAGCGCATTCGTTGCTTCCAGGATTGTGCAAAACTGGTCGGTTGCTCATCATACAGCACGGCCTTCTCACAATAGCCGACCTTTTCTCCTTCCAGAATATTGGCGATGGTAAATTCCGTATCCTCTGTCAGTGTATGAAACGTCCAGCCGCCCGTTTTTTTCAATACATCCTTTGCAAAGAGAAAGCCTGTCCCCGCTACCACGCAAGAGGTACCTGCCAGCATACGGGATCGATTCAGATATTGCGAATCATGCAAAAACCACAGAGAATACCCAGCCGAAATCCAGTTGTCCCCATAATTTTTGGAATTTCGATAACTGGTGACGATGCGATATCCCTGAGAAAAAGTCTGATTCATCCGTGAGATATAGCATTCATCCAGCAGATTATCCGCATCGAATACAAAATAGCCGTCAAAAGTATCTGTGCCATAGGTATTCCCGATATGATCCAGCAAAAATTGCAGGGCGTAACCTTTACCTACCTTTATCCGATTCCCCCGTTCATAGACGATTGCCCCCGCTTCCCGCGCCACAGCGGCCGTATTATCCTGGCAATTATCTGCCGCCACAAAGACTTGCAGCAACTCAGCCGGATAGTCCTGCCGGCGGATGCTCTCAATCAGTTGCCCGATAACCGCTTCTTCATTGCGCGCGCAGATCAGGATCGCATAGCGATGTAATCGACCCGGCTGTTCTTTCTTTGCCTTTTTGATAAAAGGCAATAGCATATATACCATCTGATAACCATAGCATATCAAAAAAAGCAGGGTAAGCACGTGATTGATCATTGTAATAGTCTGCATAATCTCCCCTTATAGGAATGCGCTCTTATAATGGCTTCATTATCACAGAATCTCTATTAAAAATACAGGAGAAAGAAACTTAAGATTCTTTTAATTTCCATGTAAATCGACAAATTTAAAATCATTGCAGTATTTCTGCATATTTCCGCTGCTATCCGCAAAAGCTATTGCGTCTTAACAGATTTTCATATAGAATAAATTAATATTGTTTTTTCAAAACATTTTCCCGGAGATGAGTTATGGAACAGAAAAAGAAAAAAATTACTTTTAAAGATGCAATTGCTATGATTTGTCTGGTTACACTAATCTTTTCTATCGGCTTTTCCATTTACAAATTGTTTGATGCACCTGCAGAACTTTCAGAAGCCCGCCCGCATGAACGTCTGAAAAGTGATTACGTTCTTATGTTGGCGCAATGCCTGTTGGGTTGCGTCGTGCTTTTCCTCCCTGCTGCCATCGAGAAACATTTTAAAATTGATATTCCCAACTATATGGAAGTATTTTATTTTATTTTTCTCTATTGTGCGATTTATTTGGGAGAAGTGCGCAATTTCTTCTTCATCATTCCTTATTGGGATTTAATTCTGCATACATTCAGCGGTGCTATGCTGGGCGTATTGGGTTTTTCCCTTGTCAATATCATGAACAGCTCTAAAAAGGTACAGGTAACGCTGAGCCCTGCCTTTACCTTGCTATTTGCCTTCTGCTTTGCACTGGCGGTCGGTGGTGTGTGGGAAATTTATGAATTTGTAATGGATGGTTTGCTTGGCATGAATATGCAGAAGTTTATGCTTGAGAATGGCACTCAGCTTATCGGCCGTGCCGCTCTGGCTGATACCATGGAAGATATGATCGTCGATGCCATCGGCGCCGGCGTCATGTGTTTGATTGGTTACTTTACGTTAAAACATAAAAATAAAAAGGAGCGTACAGCTGTTCAAAAAGATACAGCCGTGATGGAAGAACATGCTTAATCAAATGCAGCTGCTTTCCCCGGTTGGCCAATTGTTTATCGGCGCAGATGAATATGCGATCAAATATCTGGATATTGGCTCGCCTTCTGCTGCTTTAGCGCAGGCGCCTGTAAAGCAGACACCTCTGCTACACCAGGCTTGCCTGCAATTGCAGGCTTACTTTTCTGGAAAATTGACTTCCTTTTCTCTGCCATTGGCTCCGGAAGGTACAATCTTTCAAAAGAAAGTTTGGCAGGCGCTGCAGCAGATTCCTTATGGGGCCGTGGCCTCCTATAAGGATATCGCGCTGACAGTGGGTTGCCCCAAAGGCTTCCGTGCAGTAGGCATGGCCAATCATAGAAATCCCATCGCAATCCTGATCCCTTGCCATCGTGTCATAAATGCGGATGGCAGTCTTGGCGGATATGGCGGTGGCTTGCCTATTAAGCAGTTTCTTCTGCAACTGGAGAAATATCTCAAGTAACTTCCTTAATAAAAAACACCGGAGCGTTCATCCAGGCCTCCGGTGTTTTTCTGTTTTCTTTTCCAGATTGCGATTGCGCCAATACAGCCCAATATCTATACTGATCATGGTCAGATTGGGAAAATAAAACCAAAATGCAAGGTTATATGTATGCGAAATCAGCTTTGCCGTAATACCGCATATACACCCTAGTGCCAACAGGCATAAAAAAAGCAGGCTTTTCCCTTGCGTCGTCCGCGCACGGCAGGATTTCGCAATGGAAGCGGGCCAGGATACGCCAAAACATACAATCATCAGCGTTTCAAAAAAATTGGCCATTTTTTATTCTCTCCTTTTGATTTCAGAAAAAGGGAGAGGTGTCTAGCCCTCTCCCTCCTTTGAGAAACTCTGTGAATGATTTATAGAGAAATTCCCATAGAGTCGCAATAATCCACCACTTCTTTTGTCTGTAGATTATTCTTTGCGACAACACAATACGGAATATAGACCAGTTCTTCGATCTGTTTTCCCGCTAAATAATCGCAGAGCAAATATGTGCTTTCGCGCCCCAATAAATAGGGGTTCTGCCCCACAGTGCCATACATGACATTGCGATTGATCAGCACCAGGCCTGTTTTGGAAAAATCATAGCCAATGACCTGTATTTCCTGCTGACGTTCTGCCGAGACTTCGCTGACCATGGATACTACCACATTGATCGCTGCCTCTGAAGAAGTAAGGAAACACAATGGCCCCGGATTTGAAGTAATTGTATCCTGAATGAACGCCAGCTGCTGCTCTGTAAACAGCATTCTCCAATAGGGTTCATTGCCGGTATGCGCCATTTCCGGTGCATTTTCTGTGATCCAATCGATGGCCCCCTGCGATCGGTTCACCCAATTCTCATTTTCCGGGGAAATCCCAATGCAAATATAATTCCCCTTTGCGCCCATTGCTTGCGCAGCCAGCTCCCCGGCTGCTCGCCCCATCGCGTATGTATCCGATACACATTCTGCAACCAATACATCCGATTCGGAGTTGCAGGAGCGATCGACCACAACAATAGGCGTCCAATTTTCTTCTGTAAAATAATCGGTGATAAATGTACCGATAGATTCCGCGTTGACCGGGCTTAATACAATGCCATCGACTTGCTTCTGCACAGCTGCCTCGATCAGATCCATTTGCAATACATAATCGGTCGAGTTTGCAGGAGCAACGCAGTATCCTGTAATCCCATACGCCTCCTCCAATTCTTGCAGAGCAGCTTTGCAACCATTATAAACGATACTCCAGAAATCGCCCGTCACTTCCGAATAGATGCAGGCCAAGCTATAGGCGCCATATTCCGCATCCTTTTCAGGAGAAGCTCCAGCTTGCAAGGCGTCCCCACTAGCCTCTGCCCCATCGCTTTGCTCTGCTACGTCTCTTGTCGCGCACGCAGCACAGCTAAACAACAGCATACATATCAATATCAAACTCATCCATTTTTTCATTTTTTTACCCTCTTTCTTTAACCTTTCTCTTCTATGTCTGCCAAACACATTCAAAGCTCAACCTCTCCGTCTGATAAATCCTCGCCTCCTTCTTTTAAGAGTATAGATACTAAACTCTTGTACCAAAAAAATCAATCCGCTAAAGACTCTGCTCAAATATCCCTTCCAAACGCTGCAACAGTTGCAACATTTTTTCATATTCTTCCTGTGAGTATGTTTCGATCAATTGGGCAAAATAGCGCTCAATCTCTTGGTGGTACTTCTGGTGCTCCAAAAAAGCCCGCTCGCCTTCCGCAGTCAGCGAGAGCAGCAACCGTGACTTGTTCTGCACATCCGGCGTGCGTACAATATAACCCAGTTCAACCAGCCTTCTCATCGTCTGTGAAACAGCGCCTTTGGTCACCCCTAGATCTCTTGCAATGTCATTGACAAAGCATTCTGTATGATACCCGATATAATCGATCAGATGTATCTCTGCCAGCGAAAGCCGATGCGCCGTACCCAAAATACCGCGCTTTGCTATCCATTTGGCTAAAGCGTTGATTTGCGTTAAAAAATGCCCGTGCCAGCTTTTTTGCTCTTCCATTCATAAATATGAATGTATAGTATCTAAACTCTTTTGTCGATATTTTTCCCTATCTATTTCCCAAACTTCTGCTATAATAAAAATAAAAGGCTCTTTCCAATTAAACAGAGGAGGTTATTCCAGTATGTCTCAAATCAAAATCGCTATTCTGGGAACTGGCTTCATCAGCCAAATCCACATGGAATCCTATCGCCGTTTCGTACGGGGCGCAGAAGTAGTCGCCGTATGGAATCCCAATGCAGAGCATGCTGCACAGTTTGCCAGCCAACATGAGATCCCGCAGTATTACAGCGATATCGATACCCTGCTGCAGCAATCGGGCTGCGATGCCATTGACTTGTGTCTGCCAAACTATTTGCATTACGAATACTGTATGAAAGCAATTTCCGCTCACAAGCATGTAATCATCGAAAAACCCTTCTGTGTATCCCTGCAGCAGGCAGATGCCATGATCGCCGCTGCCAAGAAAGAGGGGGTGCGCCTTTTCTATGCGGAGCAGTTGTGTTTTGCGCCTAAATACGAGCGGGTGCGCAATCTGATTGCAGCCGGCGCTATCGGCGATGTTTATATGCTCAAGCAGTCCGAGCGGCATTCCGGCCCACATACCCCTTGGTTCTACGATGTGCATCGTTCAGGAGGCGGTTGTGTGCTCGACCTTGCCTGCCATGGTTTTGGCTGGTTCAAATGGATGTTAGGAAAAGGTTGCCGTATCAAGAGCGTCTATGCTTCCCTTTCCACCGTCTATCACCAGGCTATTACGCAGGGCGAAGATAATGCCGTCGTCGTCCTCGAATATGAAACAGCCGACGGCCGCACTGTCACCTGCCTCTCTGAGACCAGTTGGGCAAAACCGGGTGGTATGGACGATCGCATCGAAGTCTACGGCACCAAAGGTGTCACCTATGCCGATCTCTTCCAGGGAAATGCAGCCCTTACCTACAGCAAAGAGGGTTATGATTATGCCCTGGAAAAGGCGGAACTCTCTACCGGTTGGACTTTTACCATTTACGAGGAAGCATTCAATCAGGGGTACCCTCAGGAACTGCAGCATTTTGTGGATTGTATGCTGGAAGATCGAGACCCTGTTTTCGGTATCGAGAATGCGCGTGATGTCATGGAAGCAGTCTATGCCGTTTATGCTTCCGCTCAATCCGGCTCTAAAGTTACACTTCCTTTCCATTCAGACGCAGTTCTGCCCATCAGCCTCTGGAAAGAAATTCATTAGACCGGAAAAACACAAAAAAAACACCGGAATGCATTCCGGTGCTTTTTTGTGATCGAGGTTTATCAGGCATCAATTTTCATGGAAGCCAGATAAGCTTTTACCTCTTCAGATTCCAGGTTGTTCTTGGTAACAACGCAATAAGGAACGATTTGATCCATCTCAATTTCGCCATCTCTCAGATAATCGCACATCGCATAAACAGCATTGTAACCCATCAGATAAGGATTCTGGCCAACAGCGCCATACAGCACATCGTTTTGAATGAGAGACATTCCTGTTTTGGAGAAGTCAAAACCAACCACCTTAATCTCAGCCTGACGCTCTGCAGAAACTTCACTGATCGCAGCTACGGCAATATTGGTATAACCTTCCGTAGAGCAGATAAAGACCATGGGGCCGGGGTTTGCCGTAATGGTATCCTGGCAGAAGCCCAGCTGCTGCACTTCATCTACCTGCGCCATCCAGTAGGGCTCTTCACCGGTCAGGGAAACCATCTCGGGTGCATTCTCATTGAGATAATCGATAGCGCCCATGGAACGGTCTACCCAGTTCTGGTTTTCAGGCCCAATGCCCAGTGCTACATAGTTTCCCTTGCCGCCGGTCACCTCGATTGCCAGCTTTGCTTCTTCCTGACCCATTTCATAGGTGGGGGACATCAGCTTGCTGACAATTACATCGGAATCGCTGTTCAGGGAACGGTCGATCAGAATAATAGGCGTCCAGTTATCCTCATTGAAATAGTCGGTTACAAACGCACCGATGGAATCGGCATTGGAGTTGGAAAGAACGATACCATCTACTTCTTTCAAAACCGCAGCTTCGATCAACTCCATCTGCTGTGTGTAGTCATTGCCGTTTCCGGGAGCAATGCAGTAACCGTCTACGCCATAGGCAGCCTTCAGTTCATCCAAAGCAGCCATGCAGCCGTTGTAAACAATACCCCAGTAATCGCCGGTAATCGTACCGTAGATATTGGCAATTTTGTAGCTGCCATAACCTGCATCTGAGCTGGATGTCCCGGGCTCGGAGACCTGTGACTGAGAGACTTCCGAAGCGGAAGACTTCTCTTCTTCTTTCTTGCAGGCAACGAACATGGTCAAAACCATCGCCACCGCAAGAACAAGTGCAAACACTTTTTTCATCCTTCTTGTCCTTTCTCGGTTCTCTTATTTTTCTTGGAACCTTGTAAATCATTCACAAGCTAAATTATTACATAATCGTTATAATTCTGTCAATAGAATCTCAACATTTGCTTTTAATTACAACTTTTATTATTAAATAAATTATTACAGAATAGCAATATATATGAATTTCAGTTTTTTTACAACAAAAAGCACCGGAAAATATCCGGTGCTCAGATAATTGGTTTCTGTTCAGATGATATCCATCGTCTTCAGATATTCGACAACGTTTTCATCGTCCAGATTATCTTTTGTAACGACCGTATAGGGAACAGCCGTGAATTCTGCGATCTCACCTGTTTTCAGATAATCACACATATGATATATGGAGTCATGGCCCATCAGGTAGGGATTCTGGCCAACCGCACCATAGATCGCGTCATTCTGAATCAGGTTATAACCGGTCTTGGAGAAGTCAAAGCCGATGATTTTGATTTCAGCCTGTCTCTCTGCAGAGATCTCGGAAACTGCTGCCACCGCGATGTTGGTATAGCCCTCAGTGGAAGTAATGAAGCACAGAGGTCCGGGATTAGAGGTAATGACATCCTGAATGTAAGCCAATTGCTGATCCTCTGTGACCTGAGCCATCCAGTAGGGCTCTTCACCGGGGATATGTACCATTTCCGGAGCGTTTTCCTTCAGGTAATCGATTGCGCCGGTAGATCTTTCTGCCCAGTTCTGGTTTTCGGGAGAAATGCCCAGCGTGACATAGTTGCCGGTGTTGCCCATTGCTTCTGCAGCCAGTTTGCCGCAATCCTTGCCCATTTCATAGGTCATGGACATTTCCTGACCGATAATCGCTTTAGAATCGGTATTGCAGGACTTATCGATCAGCAGGATCGGAGTCATATTATCTTCATTGAAAAAGTCAGTAATAAATGAGCCAATCGAATCTGCATTGTTGACGCTCAATACGATGCCATCCACTTTCTTCAATACAGCTGTCTCGATCAGATCCATTTGCAGGGTATAGTCATTAGAGTTTGCAGGAGCCATGCAATAACCGTCTACGCCATAGGCTGTCTTCAATTCCTCCAAAGCTGCCATGCAGCCATTGTAAACGATACCCCAGTAGTCACCGGTGATCGAACCGTAAATTGCAGCAATATTATATGCGTCATAGCCTTCTGTAGCCAATGAAGATTCACCCGGCTGAGATACAACGCTGGAACCGTTTTCCTCAACAGAGGACTGCTCCGCTTCCTTGCTGCAGGCCACAAACATCATCATGACCATGAGAACCGCAAGAACCAGTGCGAACATTTTTTTCATTCTGTCTTCCTTTCTTGACCCAATTATGGTGGGTCAGTCAAAAAAATTGTTGCTTAATTATTACATAATTTTTACATTTTGTAAATATATTATTAAGTTATTGTAATATATGAGAAATGATATGGCATCAGTTTTCGGAAATGTTAAACGTATGCTCTTATTGGAAATCTGCTTTACACCCCTGGCATTATGCGCATGCTGTCCGAAAATCTGCCATAAGAAACCTTACACTATACCACCAGCCCTTCCGGCTGTGTTATCTTTTATAGGGGAGGTGCCATCTTATGACCACATATAAAACCGGCGAAGTTGCCCGTAAAATCGGAATTCATCCAAATACAGTACGCTTATACGAGGCGTTAGGGCTGATTCCAAAACCGGAAAGAGCAGCAAACGGTTATCGGATCTTTACGGATTTCCATATAGCACAATGTCATCTGATACGTGTCGCCTTTCAAGTTGAAGTATTACAGCATGGCCTGCGCAAAAAAATCACCGAAATGCTTAAAGCTTCTGCCAACAGGGATTTTAAAACGGCCATTTTGCAAATCGATGAATATATCGGGCAAATCAAGCAGGAGATTTTCAATGCCGAAGAAGCTGCGAACCTTACCAAGCAGCTCCTGACCGGGAAAGAAACGTGCAGTATGCAGTCATTAAAGCGCAAAGAAGTATCCAAAGCGCTTGATATTTCTATGGATACCCTCCGAAATTGGGAAATGAACGGATTACTTACCGTGAAAAGAAGAGAAAATGGCTATCGCATATATATGGAAGAAGATATCAGACAACTGAAAATCATTCGCACTTTACGATATGCAAATTACTCGCTGGAATCCATTTTGCGATTATTGCAGCAGGTCTCACACAATCCCGCTACGGATGTTCAGCTTGCGCTGAATACGCCGGAACCATCCGACGATATTATTTCTGTCTGCGACAGATTGCGGGTATCTTTATCTGCTGCAGAAGAAAATGCCTATCAAATCAAAGCCATGCTGCAAGATATGAGGCATCATTTTTTATAACCCTACACTTCTCCACCAGTGTTTTCACTGGTGGTATTCTTTTATGCGAACACAAAATAAAGGAGGCAATACAATGCAAACAGCAATGTATGTAGATCAATTATCAAAATCCTATGGCGATTTGCTGGCGGTAGATCAGCTCAGCCTGTCGATACCGTCCGGCACTGTTTTTGGGCTGCTTGGGGCAAATGGCGCAGGCAAAAGCACTGCCATAGAATGCATTTTAGGAACCAAAACTGCAGACAGCGGCACCGTAACCATTTTAGGACACGATCCCATTCGAGAAAGAAAGCAACTTTTCCAAAAAGTGGGGGTACAATTCCAACAATGCGATTACCAGCCGGAAATCAGAGTTTCCGAACTATGTGAAGAAGTATCCTGCCTTTACCAGCATCCCTCCGACTGGAAAGCGCTTTGCCTTCGGTTTGGAATCGGCGATAAACTGAACTACTTCGTCAAAAATCTCTCCGGCGGCGAAAGGCAACGCCTTTTTATCGTTCTGGCACTTATTCCCGATCCTCAGCTTGTATTTCTCGATGAGTTGACGACAGGGCTTGATTCAAAGGCCCGCCGCGAGGTATGGAGTATCCTCTCCGATTTGAAAAACAAGGGGCTGACCATTTTCCTGACCTCCCATTTCATGGATGAGGTTGAGGCACTTTGTGATGAAATATGCATTCTCATACAAGGCAAAGATGTATTTCACGGAACCATTGAGCAGGCCAAAGAAGTAAGCGGCTGTAAACAATTTGAAGATGCTTACCTGGTGCTTTCCAAAGAGGAGGCCGCAGAATGAAATCCTTTATTACACTATTTAAAAATGAACTGAAACTGAACATCCGAAATATGAATATGGTAATCTTTGCGATTTTGATGCCTTTGGCTGTCTTGTTCATCTTCGGCTTCATCTATGGAACAAAACCTGCCGCCGAAGGTGTAAACTATACATTTTTGGAACAGTCTTTCGGCGCACTTTGCACAATCAGCATGTGCGCAGGCAGCTTCATGGGACTTCCCCTTGTCATATCGGAATACCGGGAACGGAATATATTAAAACATTTTCGGGTCACCCCCATCAGTCCTTGCAGACTGCTGCTTGTCGAAGTCAGCATTTACATCGTCTACTGCATGATATCTCTACTCACGCTCGGTTGCGCAGCCATGCCCATATGGAAAGTTCAGATCCACGGCAACTGGCTGGCGTTTTTGGGCAGCTGGCTGCTGACCATGCTATCCTCTTTCTGTATTGGAATGATGATCGGCAGCATTGCTAAAAATTCAAAACAAGCCAGTATGATTGCCAGTGCGCTCTATTTCCCGATGCTGCTCTTTTCGGGCGCAACACTCCCGCTCGAAACAATGCCCATATGGATGCAGAAAATTATAAATGTCTTCCCTATGACGCAGGGAATCCAGCTGATGAAAGCGACTTTTCTCGGTTTGCCCGCCCCAAATCTATGTCTGCCCATCCTGGTTATGACTGCTGTCGGCATCAGTTGCATACAGATTGCAGTTTCCTTCTTTAAATGGGAATCATCAGCTTCCTGCAGAAGCAGGATATCTAACCCCTCAAGACGGACGAAATATCACCGCAAGGCAAAAACAAGTGGGCAAAGGCCTATATTACAGGCTTTGCTGTATGTTTTCTGTTTGTCAAACTCACAGCAAAAAAAAATGCGGTGCAACTCCTTTTTACGGAGTTACACCGCACTTTATCTTTCTCACCTAAAGAGAGATACCCATACATACCAGATATTCCTGCACGGCTTCTTCCTGCAGATTTTCCTTAGTAACCATAGTATAGGGAATGTCTATTCTCTCCTGCAGTTCTGCACCCAAAAGGTACTCCAGAAGATAATAAGTACTACGATATCCCATCAGATATGGATTCTGCGCTATGGTGGCATATACCTTTTCCTGCACAATCAGCTGATAAAAATCCTCTGAAAAGTCAAAACCCACGATTTTAGTATGCCGGCGTCTTTCCGAGCTCATTTCTGCCAGTGCCAGCACAGCGGTATTGGTGTATCCTTCTGTCACCGGCAATATACAGACTTCTCCACTGACACTGCGCACCGTTTTCTGGATATAAGCAATCTGATCTTCTTGCGTCCTCCCCTCTTGCCCCATCCAATAAATCGTTTCTCCAATCTGCCGCATGTTTGGTTCATTTTGCGTCAGATAGTCCATTGCCCCCAAAGAACGGTCCACCCAATCCGGTGTATCCGGCAACACTCCCAGACAAAAATAGCTGCCATTGCCATTTACTGCGCGAGCAGCCTGTTTTCCGGCTTCAATCCCCATAGCATAAGTATCCGAAAGTACTTTTGAAACAATCACGTCGGAATCCGTATTACAGGAACGATCAATCAGAATCACGGGCGTCCAGTTATCTACCTGGAAATATTCTGTGATAAAAGAGCCAATCTGCGCCGCATTCATACTGCTGAGCACTATGCCGTCCACTTTCTCCTGCTCTACCGCCTGCTTTATCAACTCTATCTGCTGCTCCACGTTCGTATTTTCTGCAGGAGCAACACAATATCCTTCCACTCCATAACCAGCCTGCATTTCTTCCAAAGCGGCCATACATCCGTTATAGACAATTTCCCAAAATTCACCGGTAATACTCCCGTAAATGCAGGCAATTTTTAAAGTTTTATCATCCTGTTCCGAGCTTGTCCCCGGCTCGGGAAGCAGACTGCTCCGCTGCGAAATGTTTTCTTCTTGCCGCTTCGCACAGGCCGCAAACAACGATAAGCAAAATAAAATGGCAACCGTCATTGCACAACATTTTTTTATCATCAGGAAATAACCTCATCCCTATCATCTCATGAAAATCATTATTACATAGCCGTATCTATTATGCAAGCATTTTTACTCCAATTTTTCCATTTTTCAAAAGCACAACAAAAAGGGATATCCCGCTATACAGGATATCCCTTTTTTCTCTTTTTCACACAGCCTGCCTCAGGCTTCTGCCTGCTCCTGCTCCGCCATTGTATACTGCAGCACATAAGTTTTAATCTCTCCGCTTGCCTGCATTGTGGCCAACAGCGCATTAATTTCCTGCAGCATTGCCGAATCCTTGCGCAATCCAATACAGTAATGCCCCATATTTTCACCGATATAAATTTTCTTCAGCGTTTCACTATTTTCGGCCAGCACTGCCTCCGTCGTCACTTGATCGGCAATCACCGCATCCAGTTTCCCATCAAGCAGTACCTGCACCGCTTCACTCAGTTCGGCAAAACGCTCAATGTTTTTTGCACTGGCTATATCGGTAGCATAAATATCTCCCTGCGCATATTGCTGCACGCCGAGAATCTTTCCTTCCAAATCTGCTTCCACCGCAATTTCGGTATTTTCTGCTGAAGTAATGATATACTGCGCTGTATTCAAATAGATATCTGAACACTGTATTTCTTCCGCGTACTGTTTTGAAACAGAAAATGCCGAGAGAATCATATCTCCCTGCCCATCCAGCAGCGCTTCCTGAAGTTCTGCATAATTACATTCCACGATTTCCAGCTCTACCCCAAACATTGCCGCAATTCGCTTAGCAATCTCCACATCTGCGCCGACGATATTGCCATCCGCATCTTTATATTCATAGGGCGGGAACTCAGGGCTCATCAATACGCGCAGCTTTCCGCTCTCCAAAACCGCTTCCATATCCGTCTTTTTTGCGCTACATCCGGCTGCCGCCAATACAAACAGCGCAAGGCACAAGGCGGCGATTCTCTTCCAATGAGACATTTTTAACTCTCCTGCGATTCTTCGTAATCAATACCATTGTATCGGCCATTCCGCAAAAGTCAAGCCCGGTCGCTTCCGTCGCCGGCATTCTTTACGGTTTTCCCACATACAATTTACATCTTCGCCATGTTTTAACCCAGGCTGTTGGCAATCAGTTCAATCATGGTTGGGAACAGTGCAATCACAAATACCAGACGCGCCGTCTGCATTACTGCTATTTTAGGCGTATCCGCCCCCAGTTCCTCACTCAGCAGTGACATTTCCTGTATGCCGCCCGGTGTGCTGGACATCAGGCAAACACTGAAATCCAACTTTGTCAGTTTATGCATAATCAACGCTGTCATCAAAGCAAAAAACAACACACCTGCCACCATAATCAACGCAGGCACAATCAGACTTGTCAATCCCAGTATACTGGCCATATCAATCTTCATTCCCAAGAATGCACCCGACCCGATTTGCGTATAGCTTCGCATATTGGAAGCAAAGTAGCCTTTCCCACTCAGTATGTTATAGAGTGCTGTTGCAAGCATACTTCCCAGCATGGCCCCGGCTGTCACTCCCAGAAAATGAAACAGCAATCCGCCGGCAAATGCTGCCAACATGGTTCCCAAAAAGCGCAGCATCTGCTGTTTTCGCGATAATTCTTTATGGCTTTCCATTGCCTCCTGTTTGCTTTGAGCGTGCTCCTGTTCGATTTGTTCGTGGATTTCCTTAGCCTGTTTCCTATTTTTTTTGGATATCACGCGTTTGACAATCGCAGGCATAAAAGAAAAAATAGTGAGGACCCGAATTAACTGCAGCAGTGTCACATACGTGGAGTTTGCTCCCAGTTCTTCAGACAGCAGTGCCATATCCGAAAGGCCGCCGGGTGAGGAAGCAAAGAGTGCCGTAACGATATCCAAACTACCCACCTTATAAATTATAAGCCCCAGCGAGACATTCATCAGCGTCATAAACAGCAGCAAAATGATTGTAGGCACAATAATATATTTTAATTCCACAACATCTTTCTTGGAAACTTTACTGCCGATCATCGCCCCTGAAAATACCTGCACTACTGTGCGCAATTCTTCCGGGAAAAATCCTTTGCCCGAAAAAATATTGAAGATTGCTACCCCGATCATCGCTCCCAACATCGTACCTGCCGGCATTTTTATCTTGACAGCAAGAAAGGAACCTCCCGCAGCAGCAGCCAGGGTAATCAGAAAAAACAATACAGATAGCCAGAAATTTTCCATCGTTTCCATTCCTTCCTGTTGTATGGAATCTTGACTGATTTATTATAGCATTTTTATATCGACTTTGAAATTTTTTACCAGAAAAATGTTTTATTTTTCTATAATGGGGGTATCCTATGTATGAAAGCAAATAAAGCAAATGTGTTTGAAAAATACTTGACAATTTCGCATTACTTTGATATATTGTATTTGGTAAGATTATTTTATTTTTACATCAAACCCTAAATTAGCCATCGTTTTTGCCTTTAAGGCTGTTATGAGATTCGCTCATTCAGTGCTTAAAGGCTTTTTTATATTGTATTTCAGTTGGTAATATGATACCATCAAATTATCTCAAGAAAAGAGGCGAATTCTCTTATGCAATATTATTCTTCTTATGCCGAGATATTGACAGGCGTCATGGGTATTGCTGTAGGCATCAGTTCCGTAATTAGTATTGTCTTTTATATTTTTTCTTCTATCGGCCTTTATACCATTGCCAAGCGCAGAGGGATCCCCGGCGCCGGCTGGGCTTGGGTACCGTTAGGAAATTTATGGATTCTGGGCAGCATTGCCGACCAATATGATCTGGTTGCCAAAAACGCCAAAAAGAAACAGCGCCATTTGCTGTTATGGCTGTGTGTATCCATGATCGTTTTGGTCCTCGCCATGATTCCCACATTGGTTTCCTTTATCATTGGCGCAGCGCGGCACTCTTTTGATTCCTCCAACGCCGATGCATTGATTGGGACTGTGCTGATCATGCTCATCTGTTATATCGGCCTGCTGGCTTTGGCCGTGATTTCCGCGGTCTTTACCTATATAGCTTATTATAAATTGTACAAATCCTGCTCACCGGATAATGCTGTACTGTTTTTAGTGCTCTCCATCTTCTTCTCTTTCCTCACGCCCTTTTTCGTATTCGCATGCCGGAATAAAGATGAAGGATTGCACGCTCCTGTACCGCCGCAATATCCGCCTTACGGTATGCCGCAGCCACCTTATTATGGAAATGGCGCACCTCAGGCATAAAGCAATTTTTCGTTACGCAAAAGAAGCATCTGTTCTTCAGATGCTTCTTTATTTTTTACTTGAACAGAATATTCAAAATACACATCCGCGCTGCCTTGCTTTCTGCAATTCGTTGCTCCAGGATTTATAGGCGCAATCAAAAGCACCGGTCAATACACCGGTGCCTTGTTTTCCTTCTTAAAATTCATTTTTCAAATCACGGAGAAAAAGTTGCTCCATTGCCTCTTCCGGCGAAAGATTCTCATATAACATACGATATACCGCCGTACAAATGGGTAACTCCGTCTGAGATTGCTGTGCCAACAACATCAATGCTTTAGAAGTGCTCACGCCCTCTGCCAAACCCTGCATCGGTTCTTTGCGAACAAATTTTTCCCCATACATTCGATTCCGGCTGTATTTTGAAAAAACGGTCGCTTCATAGTCTCCCAAATGCGCCAATCCATAGGCCGACATGGGGTTCCCTCCGAGATTCTCAATCAATTTGGAGATTTCCCGCGCGCCACGCGACATCAACGCTCCTTTTAAACTGGCATTTTCAAAGCCATCCAGAATTCCTGCCGCAATGCCAATCACATTTTTAGCTGCTGCACCAATTTCATTGCCGATCATATCCGTGCCATAATAAAAGCGAATCAGGCTGCCTTTCAATGCCTCAATCAAGCAGCCTTTCAATGCTTCATTATAAGAATCAATGACCATACAGTTAGGGATCCCTGCCAGAAAATTCTGCACATGCCCCGGCCCCAGCCAGACAGCGGTGTTCTCTTTTCCCACCACTTCGCCGGCGATCTCGCTCAGGCGTTTTCCCGTATTTTCCTCGAGTCCTTTCATACATAGCACTACCGGCTTTACTCCCCCGCTAAAAGCCTCGCCATGCATAAATTCCCGAAGATGCTGCGAACTAATGGAAATAGCAATGATATCCGCAAACGCCGCTGCTTCTGCCGCATCTGTTGTCAGCCGGATCTCTGCCGGGAAATCAAAATCTCCCATATGCCCCTGCTGCAGTGCCGCCAGATTGGCAGAACCCCGCCGCCCCCATATACAGACTTCATGCCCGATTTTATGCAGATACCAAGCTATAAATGACCCCCAGCGGCCACATCCCATTACGCTGAATTTCATAATTCCTTTACTCCATTTATCTGATATAGGTAATTGTATTGCCAAACCGTTTCAATGGCGGCACTGGCTGACCGGCCGGATAACCGAATACGCCGCCCGCACAAATCAGCTCTTCCTCTTTCATTCCCAAGGCATATAGAGCCTGCAGAACTGTCTCTTCTTCCGTAAGCCAGTGAAACTGATTAATGTAGCAGGAGCCCAGCCCCATGGCCGTCGCCTGCAAAAACATATTTTCCATAGCCAAAGCGCAATCTGCCATGGCATTGCCATATCCGCGTCGATTGGCTGCCAGCACCAGCATCGGTGCTCCATACGTAAAATCATGCCCTCCGTTTTGTGCACGGCGGATTGTGGAAGCCAGACTAGGGTACATTCCCTCCTCAATCTGCATCTGCGCAAATGCACGCAAAGCTATTTCTGTCAATCTTTGAATACATTCCTGATCCTGTATGACAAGAAAATGGCTGCTCTGATTATTTCCACCGCTGGGTGCATAAACAGCAGCCTGCAAAATCTGCTCTGCCTGTTCCCGCGACAACGGCCGTTCATCATATTTGCGAACACTGCGGCGCTGCTTTACCAGTTCCAAAAAATCCATATTGCTCCCCGTTATATAAAAATCCATTCAAAAATACAAAGCTTCTTTATACAGCCATATGTTAGTATACCACATTTGTCTGTTCAAAAGAAGCCTTGCATCCTTATACTTGCTTAATCTCCATTTACTTCTGCAGATTCGGCATTGATTCCTTTTTTTCTGTCCTTCGGCAAATTACCCAAGCGCAAAACACTGAGCGCCTTCCGGCAGACGCAGCTGTCCGCAAAGTGCCTGCGGCTGCACCACATGTGTCAACACAGCCGCTCCGCCCTCAGCATATATTTCCACCACACAGTGATCCACATAGATTTCCAATTGCACCTGTTCCCTGGCGAGCAATGGTGTCTGTGAGAATAACTGCGCTTTGTCTTCTTCCGTAAGTCCGCTGCGATCCGCCCAGATATGCCCTTCTTTCAATCCAAGCCGATAAGCGCCTATATGCACTTCCTCTCCATCCTTCAGCTGTGTCCGAATGCAATAAGGTTCCCCTGCATTGCAAATCTGCTCTGCCACCGGTTTGTGGAAGAGCGCACGAATCTCTGGATGCACGTCAGTATACAGCTTTCCCTCGCGCACGGTAACCTCTCTGGGCATTGTAAAGACACCAACCCATGCACAGCCAGGCAATGGCCGCTCCATACGCAGCCAGCCAATCTGTATCCGGCGCCCCATATGATCCAGAGTAGTTTGCGGCGCATAATAATCCATACCATAATCGAGATAAACAAACTGTTTTCCATCCCAACCGATTTCTCCGGTTTCCGCATTATAATCCACTAATGCAGAAACTGCCTGATGTTGATGCATATGAGCTTCTTCCGACATGTGCATCGGCGCCATAGACAGAATCCACTGTCCATCCACCTCATACAGGTCCGGACATTCCCACATGTCTCCCAATGTATCATAACTGGAAAATTCGTTGAGGAATCTCCATTCTTTTCCATCCATGCTTCTGTAAATCAATACCTTGGGCGTCGTTTTTGCTTTTCCGGGCTCCTGCACCTTACTGCCCAGAATCATATCATAGTATGCTCCTTGCCGCCAGACCTTCGGATCCCGCGTATGATAACGGCTGCCGATTTCCGGTTTTTGCAGCGGAGCAATCACCTGCTCTTTTCCCGCAAAATTATCAAAGAAAAAGCCATCGGGCGATTGAATTCGCACCTGACTCGCTACATAAGTGTCATAAAGCACGCGGTTGATGTTTTCCGGATCTGCCTGTACATAATCAACCCCGGTATAATAAAAAGCTATGCCCTCTTCTTCCTGCACGGCGCTGCCCGAAAAGCAACCATCCCGATCATAGCTTTTACTGGGAAACAAAGCAATCGGATGATGTTCCCAGTGCAGAAGATCCTTGCTCGTCGCATGCCCCCAATGCATACGCCCCCACATGGGTGCATAAGGGAAATGCTGATAATATAAGTGATACTGCCCCTTAAACCAGATAAACCCGTTGGGATCGTTTATCCAGTTGCGCGGCGCAGTCAAATGCACAGCAGGTCTGTTTCTATCCATATCCCGTTTCCTTTCTAACCATATGGCATTTTCTATAAAAATTCGGCACTTTTCCCGCAATTCCTGCCGGAGCATGGAAATTCTTATAGATTTTCTCTCAATCGCTTATATCTCCTTAATGCCTTGACATTTTTTATCGAATTTTATCTTTTTCTGTCTTATTTTCTCAATTCGCAACTGTTTTGCTCTATGATTATTTTATGATATATACCCGTTTAATAGTAAGGATTAAATTATGAAAGAAATATACCGTTTAATACGCCGCCTCGGAATTCATTCCAACTTAAGTGGCTACCATTTTCTGGCACGCGCTGTCGAACTGGTTGCTGATGATAACAGCCTTTTAATGGGTATGACCCGGCGGCTCTTCCTCGAAATTGCCGATGATTTTCATATGTCACCCGGCAGTGTTGACCGTAATTTGCGCACAGTAGTCCATATGATCTGGGATCGCGGTTATATCCATAATCTGGAAGCTTTAGCCGGTTATACCATTGATTATAAGCCCAGCAGCGGTGAGGTCATTGATATTCTTGCCGCTTATTACAATCATTATCTGCGCAAAGTTCCCAATCCCGGAGAAATTCCCGCAGAACTTATTTAATGTTTCTGCCGCTATTTTTATGCATTTTTTTACAGGGCTGTACCCTTCTTGGGAATCGTAAAATGAGATAGATCGACTCCTTCATGCTGCAGCAGCCATATTTTTTTATCAATTCCTCCTGCATAACCCGTCAAGCTTCCGTTTGCTCCCACCACTCTATGGCAGGGTATCAAAATAGAAATCGGGTTATGCCCCACTGCTCCGCCAACCGCCTGCGCCGACATGCCAGGCCGCTGCAGCTGCAGCGCTATTTCCTTCGCTATCTGCCCATATGTCATGGTCTGTCCGTAGGGGATCCTGCATAAGATGCGCCATACTGCCTGCCGGAAAGCGCCGCCCAAGGGCGCCAATGCTATCTCCTCCGCCCGCGGTTTCTCTCCTGCAAAATAGCGATCCAGCCAGTCCTTTGCCGGCTGAAGCAATGCGTGATCTTCCCATATCATCGATTGCTCTTTCAGCGAATCGGCAAAATATTTCTGTCCTTCTATCCAAATGCCGGCTAATCCCTGTTCGCCAGCAGCCAACATCAGCTTCCCAATGGGTGATTCATAATAATCCGCATAATATTTCATCTGCTTTTCCTCCTGTATTCTCATATGATTATAACATATTCCTATCATGTATGTATTACCGGCAGCAGACAAACCGTTTAGGCATCACAGGCTGTATTTTATTTCCCACATTTTATAAAAAGGGAGGCCTGTGCCTCCCCATCATTATACTTTTTCCAATTCATCCAATCGATGCGTATTGCTCTTGCTCCGTTCCTCCACCGCTACCATTCGCTCGACCAGATGATTGTGTTGATCCACCTTTTTTTCCAACTGTTCCAAACGGAAATTAGTCTTGCCGGCTGTTGCTATCGCTCCAATCGCTGAACCAACAATTGTTCCGGCACAGCCTAATATGGCCGTCAATACGCTTCCATCCATTATGCCTCCTTATCCTGTACCTTTTCCAGCAATTCGTGGATACAGGAAGAACCTGCCGCCACTGCCAACCCGGCAAAAATCTGCCCTCCCACCGTCAATTGCTCAGTCAATCCTACTACCATCAGCAAATCCAATCTATATCCGAAAGCCAGTATCAATCCGACAACAGTTGCCAGACCGATGGTCAACCAATTTCCCCAACTTGCTTGTATCCATATTTTTTTTGCTCGATCCAAAAAAACCCATAACACTGCACTAAACATCCATATCCCATTCATTTTCTATATCTCCTTTCTATATCTAACATATCTGTAGCCACTTATTTGCAACTCTATTTCCAATTCTCCAGCAATGCAGAAACGGTATCGATGCCTACAATCCCATCCTCCTTAATCGCCACCGTCTTTTGCAGCCGTTTGACTGCCGCCTGTGTATTCTTTCCATACTTTCCATCTGTCCCGGTTTTCCCGCAGGAATAAGCTCGTTCGATTAATTGCCGCTGCACCCATGCAACATAGTCTCCTCTGGCAAGTGCCTTCCCCGGTTGATAACGCAGCAAATGTGCTTTTACAGCCGCCGTTGTTTTCTTTCCCAAAATTCCGTCTACCGACAGTCCGCATTCATAAGCTTTATTCAGAGCTGTCTGCAGGCTCCGGATATTTTCTCGCCTATGCTCTGCAGGGGACATTTCCCTGAATTGTTCAAGCACTTTTCGAACATCCGCCCGAAAATCATCCATATTCTTACCAAACAGCGGAAACCAGTGCCCGACATCTCCATGGTTGCTGGCAATTCCCAACCTATAGCCCTCCGCATGGTCGATGATATCCTGTTCCGTTAAATCAAACTGTCTGCACAACTGTGCAAACAGCGCAACCGCATTTTCATACACTTTCGCAAAGTATACTGCATCCGTCTGCCATTCTTTCGGTTCACATAATTCAATACCGATATGCGTACTGTTTCCCGCATAACGGCAATGCCCCGCCTTTTTCTCATAGGGCATACACTGCACATAACAGGCGTCATCCAGAAAACCATGAATTGACTTTTCCAGACCCGGTTTGTTAAATCGTTCCCGAAATTCCAGCGCCATAATACCGGGAGTCGCCGTACTGTGCAGCATCAACCCTTTTACTTGCAGGCTGCCGTTTTTTTGATACCCATCATTTTTTGTTGTATAAGCAACAACCGTTTCAAACATTTTGACACCTCATGAAATCGATACTCTTTGTTTTTCCAGTTTTGTAATAGCGTTTCCCACGGCAGTCAGTGCTCTTTTATGCAGATGATATACCCACACATTGGAAAAATGCAGTGCCTGCGCGACCTCATCCCACGGTTTGAAATTCAAATACCGCATACGCAGGATCGTCTTATAATCCGGATTCTCCACTGATTCGATCACTTCCTGCACCTGCTCAACAGCTTCCAGGTATTCCGCAATGCGCCCCTTTTGCCGTCGCTCCTTTTCTATAATCTGCGCCATCAAACTGTCTTCTCTACCTCCCGCCTCCATACCTGCGGTTAATTCGGCCAGTTCCTGCAAATGCAGCAATTCCTCCTGCATACTTCCAATCATTTCCTTAGCTCGATAAGCTCGATTCAAATATCCTCTGACCTGTGCCTCCGTCATCTTCATGTGCTCCTTTCTTTATCTACTAATAGTAGAGTTATGAACAAATTGATTGTTTATTCAAGTTGTTCCGTTGCTGTTTTTCATTTTATTCTACTATTAGTAGAAAGTCAAGGGTATATATATCACAAAATATAAACAAATAGTTGACTTAATCTTTATACAGAGCTATACTTTTAGTAGATTTAATAAAGGAGTGAGAAATACTAAAATCATGACTACGCCCATGCATCATAACGCCATTAAACAGCTAAGAGAATCTCGCGGACTAACCCAAGCACAATTAGCAGAGCAATTGGGAGTTTCCTATCAGGCCGTTTCCACCTGGGAAAATGGCCTAAAAATGCCCCGTATGGGGGTAATCGAAAAACTTTCGGACTTTTTTGGAGTTCCAAAATCCCAAATCATGGGATGGGAGCCACAGGAAGCTTCCTTTAATGCACGAGATGAACGTGACATTCAAAAATCGCTGGATCATGTGTTATCTGCATTGGAAGGCGAGCAAGGTGCTTTGCTTTTTGACGGAGAACCCCTGGATGATGAAACAAAAGAATTGCTCATTGCTTCTCTGGAGCGCAGTATCCGCATGGCGAAGGCAATGGCCAAAGAAAAATATACGCCGGAGAAATATAAATCCCATGGAAAAAATCATCAATAAGCTGGTAAAAAAATACAACAGCAGCGACCCTTTCTTTATAGCGCGCGAATTGGGCATTCTTGTGCTGTTTGAAGATCTGGGTGCTATTAAAGGATATTATAATAAACAAAAACGTCAAAAATTTATTCATATCAATAACCGCCTCAATGAAGCGCAGGCACGCTTTACCGCCGCACATGAGCTGGGCCATGCTTTATTGCATCCGGGAGAGAGCGCACCTTTCTTACGGGAAAATACCTTTTTCTCCACTTCACGCCTGGAATCCGAAGCAAACACCTTTGCCCTGCGGCTTCTATGCTTTGGCCTGGAAGAGGATATTTCCCATTGTTCCCTTTCCACATTGTCTGCTCTATTGGGTGTACAGGAAAAAATGCTCAGCAAATACTCTGATCTGCTTCGCTGATTTCTATAAAACGCTTGATACAAACAGATAAAAAAACCGGTTCCTATTGACCGGTTTTTTTCATTCCTTCTGCTTAATGCATATCCGTATAGTGTCCGCAAATCAGCTGAATCAGAATGCGTTCCTGTTCATTTTGCAGACTCAATCCGCAGTATTTACTTACCGCTTTTTCAATTCCGTATTCCCGCACATAGCCAAGCACTTCCACTGAAGCCGGGTCTGCAGGATTATCAAAATCAAAAGCATAGGCTGCTGCTTTTGCCAGAAAATAAGGCAAACGCCCTCCCTCCAGGCAGGCCATTGCCGGCCCAATCAACCGTTCTTCTCTGCCCAGTTTGCGATTCAGGCCAAACATCTGGCGATCAATAACATCCGTCGTCACCCGAGCTTTTGCACCCGGAACCAACGGTATCTTTTTCCGGAGTCCCTTCTCAAAATCCTCTTTACTCATATGGAAGAGATTCCCAATGCCATAAAGTGCTTCTTCATAACAATGCCCTGCAAATTTTTGAATCTCTTCATCCGCCGCTGCATCGTTAAACAAGTGATATCCTTTAGCCTTGCCCATGGAGCCAATCGCACCAGCATGCATATTTGCCGTCCATAGCTTGGCTTTCAGGCGCTCCTCCATCTTATCCAGCGGCAGCAATCCGTCGACATCCTGCGGAATGCCACCACGGAAGGCTTGCTGATCAACAGGCAGTTCCGGGTAATCGGATGCGCAAATCGCCTCCGGATCCCTTGCCAGCTGTTCTGCCGTCGGCGTAAAACCACCGCGAAAAGCCAGCGTTTTAACCAGCCCAACTTTTTCCCGAAAATAAGTGCGCTGCTGTTCAGTATGCAGTTCCTGTTCAATATAGTTCGCAAAAATACGATCCGGGTCAGAATAGTTGACAACCAGCAAAATATCCAAAGGCCCGGCCTCCGGCAATTCTGCCCGGCGGGCAATCGCTTCTCCCAATAGTTTCCCCGCTTCGGCAAAGCCATTATCATAAATTTGTACAGAGGCTATGGGCACTTGTGTCAATATCTGCAGGCATTGTTCTCTCTCTTCTCCCTGACTGCACCACGCCTGATAGCCGCTCACTTTTTTCTCACTGATTCCCGAGCCATCTTCATGGCTTACATACACCGTATAGCTCCCCTGCCGGCGCAGCGTATCTACCTGTTGCTGCCTGCGCGCAAGAAAAATCACTTCATAACCTGCCTTGCCAAACAGGTCTGCCACATATCCTTTACCCAACTTACCTGCACCAATCAGTGCAATCTGTTTCTTCCCCATTTCTTATTTCCTCTCTTTCTATCTTCTCTCTATTGCTTCATATGCAGCTGCGCATAGTGTCCGCATATCAATTCAATTAAAATCCGTTCTTTTTCTTCCTGCATATGCAGCCCGCAATATTTCTCTACAGCACTTTGGATTCCATGTTCCTTCAAGTAGTTATGCACTTCCACTGCTGAAGGATCCTGCGGATTTTCAAAATCAAAGGCCATCGCAATGGCACGCGCCAGAAAATAAGGAAGTTTTCCCGTTTGTATGCAGGCCATAGCCGGGCCTACCAAACGTTCATTTCGCCCCAATTTTCGTACCAGACCAAACATCTGCCGGGCAATGGTATCCGTAGAAGCCTTTGCTTTTGCACCGGGCACCAAAACAGCTTCCTTTCGCTCTCCTTTTTGAAAATCCTCATACGTCATATGAAACAGATGCAGCACACCATACAGTGCTTCTTCATAACCGTATTTGCAAAATTGTTCTATCTCCGGATCAATCCGTGCCTGTTCATAAAAGCGATAACCTTTAAATCCTGCCATCGCGCCAAGCATACCCCCACGCATGTTTCCCGTCCACAATTTTGCCTTGAGGCGGGCATCCATGTTATCCAGAGGAATCAAGCCTTCCACCTGCGGAAACTCTCCGCAAAAGGCGTCTACATCTACCGGCAATTCCGGATAGTCAGAAGCCCCTATTGCCTGCGGATCTCTTTTCAATACTTCTTCGGGCGCCGCATACCCCCCACGGAATGCCAGCGTTTTAATTAATCCGACTTTTTCTTTAAAATAGTTTTTCTGAGCTTCTGTGTGCAATTCCTTTTCTATGTATTCAGCGAAAATACGGTCAGACTCCGGATAGTTGACAACCAGCAGAATATCCAGGGGAAGCGGGTTTTCCTGCGCAGCCCGCAGTGCAATCGCCTCACCCAGCAGTTTTCCCACTGCTGCAAACCCATTATCATAAACCTGAACAGAAGCAATCGGTACCTGCGTCAGTATATTCAGGCACTGTTCGCGCTCCTCCCCTTGTGTACACCAGATCTGATAGCCGGAAACGGTAAATTCCTCTATTCCCGAGCCATCTTCATGTTCCATTACTACCGTATATTGCCCTTGAGCACGCATCTGCTCTACCTGCTGCTGATTCCGTGCCATAAAAATCAATTCATAACCGGCTTTCCCAAACAAATCGGCCAAATAGCCTTTTCCTAATTTTCCGGCCCCTATCAGGGCGATCCGCTTTTGTTCCACCGACCTACCAACCTCCTTGAACGTTCCACCTAATTTCAACGAATTAATCATACCATAAAATCCCAAATTTTCCTATATTCCTTATAAGGGCATTTTCCCGCATTTATTGTATAGAAAAACGGATGAATTGTAATTCATCCGTTTAAACTCTGTAATCAATCATCAGTCGCCAAGCCTGGTCAGGCGAATTGCATCGCCGATATTTTTTTCCAAAGCCTCACGTCCGTATTTATCCACCTCAGCCTTATTCTTATCGCCATGCGTCAAGCATCCAGCTCCGCCGATACATCCACCCATGCATGCCATTCCTTCAATAAAGTTCTCCGGCAAAATACCTTTGGAGGCTTTCAAAAGCGCTGTGCGGCAGGCTTCAATACCATCGCAGGAAATGGCTTTCAGTTGGAAATCCTTTTCGCCGTGTTCTTTCAGTGCTTGCTGTACCGCTTCTGCTACACCGCCGCTGCGGGCAAAAATTCTG
>CAMEMG010000008.1:0-31945 GCA_945927325.1 uncultured Clostridia bacterium
CCGTATGAGAAGAGAAATATGCGGGAAACCTTGAAGCAAAGCCGCGATTGATATATAATTTTCATATTGATTTACAATGCAAATCAAAATATAAAAGGAGGAGTACTATGAGCAAACCTACATTTTACATCACGACGCCCATTTATTATCCCAGCGATAATCTGCACATCGGGCATACTTATTGCACCGTAGCGGCGGACGCGATGGCTCGCTTCAAGCGGCAGACAGGCTACGATGTCATGTTCCTCACGGGAACGGACGAACACGGACAAAAAATTGAAAAGAAAGCGGCGGATGCAGGCATGATGCCCCAGGAATATGTTGATCATATTGTAGACGGCATCCACAAGCTCTGGGAGCTCATGAACATCTCCAACGATGACTTTATACGCACCACAGAGCCCCGCCATGAGAAGGTCGTGCAGAAGATATTCAAGCAGCTGTATGATCAGGGGGATATTTATAAGGGAGAATATGAGGGTTGGTACTGCACACCCTGCGAATCCTTCTGGCTGGACAGACAGTTGAAAGACGGTAAATGCCCTGATTGCGGCCGCCCTGTGCAGAAGGCCAAGGAGGAGAGCTATTTCTTCCGCCTTTCCAAATATGCGCCCCGGCTGATTGAGCATATCAAGACACATCCTGAATTTATTCAGCCCGTATCCCGCGCCAATGAGATGCTGCAGAACTTCCTGCTGCCCGGCCTGGAAGATCTGGCCGTTTCGCGGACATCCTTTAAATGGGGTATTCCCGTTACGTTTGATGATAAGCATGTGATTTACGTCTGGATTGATGCCCTTTCCAACTATATTACGGCACTGGGTTATGGCAGTGAAGATGACAGCAAATACCAGAAATACTGGCCCGCGGACATTCATCTGGTGGGCAAGGAGATTATCCGTTTCCACACCATTATCTGGCCGGCAATGCTGATGGCACTGGGGCTGCCTCTGCCCAAGCAGGTTTATGGCCATGGCTGGGTCATCATGGATGGCGGCAAGATGAGCAAATCCAAAGGCAACGTAGTGGATCCTGTCATGCTGGCAGAGCGCTACGGAGTGGATGCGCTGCGCTATTTCCTGCTGCGCGATATGCCGCTCGGGCAGGATAGCCTTTTCTCCAATGAAATTCTCATTAACCGCATCAATGCCGATTTGGCTAACGACCTGGGCAACCTGCTTTCCCGCAGCCTTTCCATGGCAGAAAAATATTTCGGCGGTATCGTACCTGCACCCGGAGAGAAAAATGCGGAGCAGGATGAGCCGGTTCTTTCGCTGGCAGCGGCATTGCCCGGCAAATTGGAAGAGCTGATGAACGGCATGCGGCTGGCGGATGCACTGACCCTGATTTTTGAATATACGGGCGCACTCAATAAATATATTGATGTGACGATGCCCTGGGCGTTGGCAAAGGACGAAGCGAACCGAACCCGGCTGGCAACGGTCATTTATAATCTGTTGGAAGGTCTGCGCATTGTGGGCGTGGCACTCAAGTGTTTCCTGCCTGATACGGCAGAAAAGATGCGCACACAGCTGAATGTGAGCGAGGAACAATTCACCTGGGAGAGCATTCTTTCCTATGGCGGTATGTGCCCGGGAGAGGAATTGAAAAAAGGTGCTGCCCTGTTCCCACGCATCGATGTAAAGAAGGAACTGGAAGAGCTGGCAGAACTGGAAGCAGCATCCAAGGCCAAGGCACAGGCGGCGGACAAGCCGGAAACGCTGCCCATCAAGCCGGAGATCACCTACGATGAATTTGAAAAGCTGGATTTGCGCACGGCAAAAGTACTGGCGGCAGAAGAAGTGAAGAAGAGCGATAAGCTTTTGAAATTGACGATTCAGGTTGGTGACAACCAGCGCACGATTGTTTCGGGGATCCGCCCCAAATATACGGCAGAACAGATGGTGGGCAAGACAATTGTAATTGTGGCAAATCTGAAGCCGGCTAAAATTCGCGGCATTCTTTCGGAAGGTATGATACTGGCGGTAGGCGATGAAGGGGTGGACGCACTGCTGGCGACCGATGCGCCGGTAGAAAGCGGCATTTGTGTACACTGATGCGGCTCATTGATTCTCATGCCCATTTACTGAGTGAAGGGTTTGATGCCGATCGGGAGGTTTTGCTGGGCGAGTTGGCAGAACAGATGGAAGCGGTTATGGAATGTGCCTCCGCGCCGCAGGATTTTCCCCGTGTGGCAGAACTCGTGCAGGCATATCCCTTCCTGTATGGTGCTGTCGGCGTACATCCGGAGGAAATTGCTGCCTGGAGCAACCAGGCGGCAGAGCAAATTGCGCAATATCTGCATTGCCCAAAAATCCAGGCAGTGGGCGAGATCGGCCTGGATTACCACTGGCAGCCGGAAACTGCCCCATTGCAGAAGCAGGCGTTGGTGACGCAGCTGGAGCTGGCTCGCTCGGCGAATAAACCGGTCATTCTGCATAATCGGGAAGCTACGGCAGATCTCTACGATATTTTGCAAGCACATCGCGGCCTGCGCGGCGTGGTACATTGTTTTGTGGACGGCCCGGAAATAGCGCGCAAAGCGATGGATTTGGGATATTATCTGGGGTTTGGCGGAGTGATCACCTTTAAAAACGCCGGAGCCGCAGCAGAAGCGGCTCGCTATGCACCGATGGATCGCATTCTGTTGGAAACGGATTGCCCTTATCTGGCGCCTGTTCCCCGGCGGGGGAAGCGCAACCGACCGGATTATGTGCGGCATACGGCACAGAAACTGGCAGAACTTAAGGGACTATCGGTCGAGCAGGTGGTTGAAGCAGCCAATGCCAATGCGCGGACACTTTTCGGATTGCCCGCGCCGCAGATATCACAGACATGAACAAAGGCGGAAGCTTTTCCAAAGGAAAGGCTTTCGCTTTTTTGCATGGGAAGGGATATCCGGCGCAAAGAAGCAAAAGTGCAAAAAAGGTCGAGTATGAAGCGGCATAACTGCTGTATTCTATAGGCGAAGACAAAGAAAAGGGAGAACACGATGGAACGGATACTGGCGGTGCAGCGCATGCAGGATTATATCGAAGCTCATTTACAGGAGGAAATCACGCCGGCAGGCCTGGCAGAAGCGGCACATTTTTCCCCCTGGTATGCGCGCCGGTTATTTGAACTGCATACCGGGTTGGCGCCGGCGCGCTATATTCGCCGCCTGCGGCTGGCAAAATCGGCGCTGCAGCTGCGGGATGAAGGGAAGAGCGTTGCCGAAGTAGCGTTTGCCTGGGGATTTGGCAGTGTAGACGGCTATCAACGGGCTTTCCGGCGGGAATTCGGCTGTAATCCATGCAGTTATGCCCGGCATCCGCAACCGCTGCCCTGGTTTATCCCTTACGGCGTCAAATATCGTCATACACAGGAGAAAGCAGATATGAAACAGGAACAGATGGCAAAAACGGTATTTGTGCAGTTGATATGCAAACCGGCGCGGGCTGCGCTGATCCGGCGGGGCCGCAAAGCAGAAAGTTATTTTGATTATTGTGAGGAAGTGGGGTGCGATCTGTGGGGGCTGCTGTGCAGCATTCCGGGCACCTTGGGGGAGCCGGTTGGCCTTTGGCTGCCGGAACAATACCGCCGGCCGGGCACTTCCCGCTACGTACAGGGGGTGGAGGTGCCTCTGGATTACGAGGGAACGATACCAGAAGGGATGGAGCGCATTTTACTGCCGGAAGCAGAATACCTGCTTTTTGCAGGGGAACCATTTGCAGAAGAAGATTACTGCGAAGCAATCCAACAGGTGCAGCAGGCGATGGATCGCTATGATCCGGCGGTGATGGGATATGCCTGGGAGCTGCTGCAGCCGCGTATCCAGTTGGAGCCGCGGGGTGAGCGGGGCTATATGGAACTGCGCGCTGTCAAACGGAAATAAAAAACGGCGGGAGAGCCTGCCGGTAACGGCAGAGTAAAAAACGGTGTAACCCTGAAAATGGGCTACACCGTTTTTTATGAAAGCAGTTGAGGGCTTTTTCACCTGTTATGGCCTGCAAGATGAAATAAACAGCTTTAAAAAGTGGCTGTCAACAGCGCTGTGATTTCCATGGCCTGGTTTTAGCAAGCCAACCCTGTTCCGCCCAATACTTTCCGTCGAGATATGCAGGGTCACTTTCATGCAGTGCCTTCTGCATCAAACGGCAAAAAGAAAATTTGATTTTTGTAATCAAATTCGTCTTTGCAGGTTTTGCATAATCTGTTTGTGCAAATTTTTGAGCTAACTGTTTTATCTTTTTTGTCAGGGCTTGCCGTTTTTGTTCGGGAAGCTTTTCCCAGGAGATTTCGCCCATCAAGGCAACGGTAAATATACCGATTTTGGAAACCCCCCACCAGGAGAGGCTGTGTTTCATGTCCTTTGCTGCGGACTTCGCTCCCGAGCCCAAACACTGTGTGAGGATCACTGCCCGCTTTCCAAACATCTCCGGGGCAGGGCGATGCGGCAGCCAACGATAAGCAAAATGGTCAAGCAATACTTTCATAGCTCCCGTAGCGTGAAACACATATGCGGGAGAGGTCATTACAATCAAATCCGCTTCCAAAAGCGATTGATCGATTTTTTTAATATATTCCGCGTCTTTGCAGGTGCCTTCGCCCTTTAAAATGCAGCTGACACAACCATTGCAGAAGTGTGGGCAATCCTTTGGCAGATAGTATTCCGTGATGTCTGCTCCGGCCTTAAATTCTGCTAAAAACAGTTCTTTCAGACGATAAGTGACACCGCGCTTTTCCGTTCCGTTTATGACAACAATATTCATAGATTATCCCTCCAAAATGTCGTGCAGGATCTGCGCATGCAGTGTTTTACGGGCTTCTTTGTTTCTAAGGTCGATGCCCAATGTCTGCGATATCGTTTCGCATCGCAGGAACATTTGCTGCATGATTGCAATCAAATACAAAGTTTTTCGCTTGACAGTTGCCTCGTCAAGGCTCGGGCAACAGGCAGCCATAAGCGGCAGATAGGCAGCATACGTCCTGTCGGTATTGTCCATTTCTTTTGGAGCCTGCATATCGGAAAGAATGGAGATTTTAGATATGGTATGGTGCTCAAACAGGAAGTCAAGCGTCATATTGCCGAGGTATTCCAGTTTTTCAAAAGGAGTAAGCCCTTCTGTCTTTTCGCGTATATCCTGAAAGCGTTCGACCATCCCGCTGATCATACGCGCAATGCATTGCTCGATCAGAGCATCCTTATTTTCAAAGTAATAATGGACAAGGCCTAAACCGACGCCGGCCTTTTTGCATATCTCCCGGATTGTGATTTCCTGCACATGCTCGCCCTTTTCTTCGATTAGGGCCATCGTCGCCTGCAGGATTGCTTCTTTGTGATTATCCATATCAAACTCCTTATTGAACAACGTTCAATTTATTATATTGAACATTGTTCAATAAATCAAGAGGCGCACGTAAATATCCGAGCTTCTGCGCACTGTTTGCATAAAGAAAGGGCATTGTAAAAAAGTATTTTTACAATGCCCTGATTTTTCTATACATATACTGAAGCTCCGACGCGGAAAACATCAACCGAATAGTGCCAGAATGGCATAAGCGGCAAATCCGGCATAATTGGCAACCACAAATCCCAAAATGGAAAAGATAAGCCCAACGGCTACCAGATCCCGATTTTTCATGAACTGAGCAATGGGCGGGATGAATGCCGGGCTGAAAATGGCGGCGGCAGAAGTGATGAGTGCGGTATCTGCATCGATGCGGAACAGCTTGGCCAACAGCAAATGCAAGACGGCGGCGGTCACCTGAACGAATATCATGAGCAGCATATAGACGATAGGACCGGCCGAACCTTCGGCAGAAAGATTAAACATCAGGCCGATGGCAACACAGAACATATCTATCAGGTATTGCCCCGTGGCATAGGAACCGTTGGTCTGCCGTACGCGGGGGATAAAGGAACAGGCGATGGAAAATGTGGTGATGCACAGCATTTCAATGATGGCATCGCGGCTGTTGCCGGTAATCAGATAGGAGATGCCCATGGAGATCAGGACAACGGCCAGCGCCAGCGCCATAACGGGCAGGCGTTCGCGCAGCATGCGCCAGTGAAAGCGCTGTGTGCCGGAAGACATGGTCTGGGCGGCTTCCTGACGAATTGCATCAGACTGCGGGCTGCCAGCCTGATACTTGGGCATGAACAGGCGGGCGATGGGAGGCAAAATCAGGGCGGCAATGCCCAAATAGACGCTGCCGGCTACAATATAGGAAGTATTGAGCAGCGTCAGAGTATCGCCCGAAAGGCCAAGCCCGCTGCCAACCGCTGCCATATTGACTAACCCGCCTACGAAAAGGCCGGCAAGTGTGCTGTTTACAGCGGCGGAATCCGCACCCAACTGTGGAGCGAAGAGAAAATGCCCCGCTACGCAGGCAGCGATGACACACAGGCAAATGAGCAGAAAAGAAAGAATGGCCGGCTTGGCCAGACTGCGCAACGAACGGAAGTCCAGGCTGAACAGCATGAAGGGAATGGCCAGGCAAACACACCAGTCGGAAATGGCGGAGGCAGAATCGGTATCAGGCAACACAAAACTAAACGCGATGCCCGCGGCAAAGCACAACAGAGAGGGCCCCAGAAAACCGAGAATTTTGACTCGGGAACACCCCCAGTAAGCCAGGCGAGGAATCAGGAGAATGAGTGCCAAAAGGAAAAAAAGATTGCATAAATCCATAACGACCACCTTAAAAGAGAAACTACCAATTTCCTATTATTATATTAGGATAATCGGAGAAGGGCAATCGTAAACATAAAATTGAGTAAAGAAGCTTTGAAAAAAGGTGCTGCAAAGAAGCACGGCATAAAAAGGCACTGCAGGATGCAGTGCCTTTTTGGAGCATCAAAATCAGTAGCAGGCGCGATAGATATTGAGGACATCCTCGCTGGTAAGCGGAACATAGCCGTTGGGCAGATTCAGCTTATCCGCCATGATCTTGAGAGAATCTTCGGCGATACCAACGTCACGCAGCCGGGAAGGAATGCCCAATGTTTCAAACAGGAACTTGCGGGTAGCCTGAATGCCGGCTTTGGCAATGGCAAACTTATCGGGTGAGGGAGCAATGCCAAAGACGTTTTGAGCATATTCCACAAATTTATCCACCGTCTGTTCGCTCAATACGTAATCCATCCAGGTGGGGGTGAGAATGGCCAGACCAACGCCGTGGGTGATATCGAAGAAAGCGGAGAGCTCATGTTCCATGGGGTGTACCGTCCAGGCACAGCGCTTGCCATAGCCAATCATATCGTTGATTCCCCAGGAAGAAGCCCACATCAGGTTGGCGCGTGCTTCGTAGTTATCCGGCTGCTCCATGGCGATGGGCGCATAGTGAATGACCGTTTTGAGCAGGGATTCGCAGAAGCGATCCTGCAGATAGCCATCGGTGATGCGGGTGAAATAGGTTTCCAGAACGTGGGACATGATGTCGGCAGAGCCGGCGGCTGTCTGGTATTTGGAGACGCTGTAGGTATATTCGGGATCCAGGATGGCTGCCTTGGGGCGGGTTTCCGCGAAAGCAAAACCGATTTTATCATTGGTTTCCAGATTGGAAATTACGCCGTTGCGGTCCATTTCCGAACCGGTCGCCGAGAGGGTGAGCACGGCAATGACGGGCAGGAATGCGGTGGGCTTTGCCTTGCCGGAAACGATATCCCAGGCATCTCCCTCATAGAAAGTGCCAAAAGAAATTGCCTTGGCGCAATCGATGGTGCTGCCTCCGCCGACGGCAACGATTACATCCACGCCGTTTTTACGGCAGATTTCAGCGCCTTCGTTGACGGTGGTGTGCCGGGGATTGGGGTCGATGCCGGAAAGCTCCACCCATTCAATGCCGTTGTCGCGGAACAACTGCGTAATGGTATCGTAGATGCCGTTGCGCTTGATGCTGCCTCCGCCATAAGCCAGCAGCACTTTGCTGCCATATTCCTTAATGGAAGCCGGCAGAGCGGCGATCTGCCCCTTGCCGAAATACACTTTGGTGCCGATGTCATACGTAAAATTGACCATGATAGCCTCCTGTATTTTTATGTTCAATCATTGTTATTATAGCGCGCTGTATGCATAAAATGCAAGTTTTAATAAAGAAATATGCAAAAATGTGTTGGCGGCTGCAGCAAAACCTGATAGGATAAATAAAATCCTTTTACGCCTGGGGAAACACTTTGAAAAAGCTTGACCTGAAGTGTACTTTATGGCGTATACTGTATTATGCCGGAATAGTTTCCGGAAGCATGTTGAACAAAAACTGCATCGCAGTTTTTAATAGATTTATGAATATATGAGAGGAATCATAATGCAGACAATTTTGGAGATTTGTCAGTTGGTGCTGCCAGTCCTCACGCTGATTTTGATCGGTCAGCTGTGTAAGCTGCGCGGATCGATTAACCAGGAAGTGGTGAACGGATGCAAGACGCTGATCTGTAACTATTTTTTGCCGATCACCCTATTTTATTCATTGGCAACGGTGGAACTTTCCCTGCAGATGCTGCTCATTCTGTTGGTCAGCCTGGTGATGAACGCCACTGCTTTTGGGTTTGGGTTTCTGTTTAAAAAGATGTTTCGAATTCAAAACCGCTATTTTCCCTATTTGCTGGCCGGCTATGAGGTGGGCCTGCTGGGCATGGCGCTCTTTCCGTTGCTGTATGGTCAGGAGGGGCTGGGGTATATGGCTTCCATGGATCTGGGGAACTGCCTGTTCTTCTTTTTCATTCTGCTGCCTTCTATGCAGGCAAGCGGCGGTGGGCAGAAGGTGAGCCTGGGCCGCAAAATGCAGTCGGTGCTGCGGGTGCCATCGGTGATCGGCTGCCTGCTGGGCATTGGGCTCAATGCCAGCGGTCTGGCCGGGTGGATTTTTGAATCGCCGTTGGGGCAGACGGTAGATAATTGCATTTCCATGGCAATTCAGGCTTCTACGCCGCTGGTGCTCATCGTGGTGGGGTACGGCCTTTCCTTTAATCGACGCATTATGGGGATGGTTGCCAAGACCTGCCTGCTGCGGGTGGTAGGCATGGCGATTGTCTGCGGTGTTTCGCTGCTGTTGTTCCGCCTGTTGGGGGTGAGCGAGCCGCTGGCGACTTATGCATCTATCTTTATGTGCTCGCTTTCGGCTCCCTACGCCTGCTCCATGTATGCCGATGATGATTCCCAGCAGGAATATATCAATACGCAGCTGAGCATTTACGTGGTGGTGACGATATTGGTCTTTACCGCACTGAGCATTTTGACCTGAGTGAAATGGTGACGCAAACAGGAGGAACTTTATGATTGCCAGAGGAGAAGGCGCTTGCCTGCTATGCGGGGAACCGCTTCAGTATTATGAAACCGCGCAGGAGATGGAGTGTGCTCTGTGCCATCGGAAGTTTTCCAGCCATGCCTGCTGCGAACAGGGGCACTATATCTGCGATGAATGTCATGCCCACCGAGGAGTGGGGCATATTTTGCAATATTGCCGTGCCAGCCGCCTGACGGATCCGATTCGCATGGTGCAGGAGATGATGCGGGATCCGTTTATCTATATGCACGGGCCGGAGCACCATGTCATGGTCGGGGCAGCTCTGCTCACTGCATATCACAACAGCGGCGGGGCGCTGGAATTGGAAACGGCGCTGGAGGAGATGTGCAAACGGGGCGGAGAATATCCGGGCGGGGCCTGCGGCTTTTGGGGCTGCTGCGGCGCAGCGGTCAGCGCGGGCATGTTTTTGAGCATCGCCCTGGGGGCGACGCCCCTTTCTGAGCAAAGCTGGGGGATGGCCAACGAAATTACTTCCCGGGCATTGGCGGAAATCGGAAAGCTGGGAGGCCCGCGCTGCTGCAAACGCAATTCTTTTACAGCCATTCGCGCGGCGGTGGAATACACGGCGGAACACCTGAATATCCGGATGCAGCTGCCGGAGCGCGTTACCTGCTTTTATTTCAGAGAAAATGAGGAATGCCTGAAAGAGCGCTGCCCATATCATCCGGCGAAGGCTAAGCCGGAAAAATAAGTGGAACAGAATGGTTTGCCGGCATAAAATAATTTTGAAAGAGAAATAAGATGGAGGGAATGGATATGAGTAAGCAATTGGTGGCATATTTTTCAGCAAGCGGAGTAACAGCGGAAGTGGCGGAGAAACTGGCGCAGGCCATTGGAGCTGATCTTTTTGAGATTCGGCCGCAGCATCCGTATACCGCAGCCGATTTGGATTGGCGGGATCAGCACAGCCGCAGCAGCGTGGAGATGCAGGATGCCGCCGCCCGCCCGGCAATGGCAGAGCAAACGCCGGATATGGCGCAGTACGATACCGTGTTTTTAGGATTCCCGATCTGGTGGTATACAGCTCCGCGCATCATTCAGACGTTCCTGGAGGGCGGAGATTTTTCGGGAAAGCAGGTTGTGCCGTTTGCCACTTCGGGCGGCAGCGGGTTGGGCCATACGGTGGACGATTTGCGCGCAAGCTGTGGAACGGATACCTGCTGGCAACCGGGCAGATTATGCAATGGTCGGATAGAGGTAAATGCGCTGGAAGAATGGGCGCGGCAATTCTGAAATTGAATACGACAAAACCTGCCGGAGAAAAACTGTGGCAGGTTTTGTTTACGCAAGATACAACGGTCTGCAGCAGACTGAAACGAGGAAAGAAGGGGCAGATATGGCGGTGCATGTTTGGGTGGTTCCCTATGACAGCTGCTGGCCGGAACTGTTTCGCAGAGAGGCGGAGGCAGTCGGCAGAATTTTGGGAAGCAATAGGAAAGAAATCCATCATATTGGCAGCACCGCAGTGACCGGCCTGGCAGCCAAGCCGGTGATCGACATGATGCCGGTTGTGTGGGAACTGGAGGCTGCGGAAGCCTGCTATGCACAATTTGAGGCCATCGGTTATGAAGGTATGAAGGTATGGGCGAATTGGGCATTCCGGGCAGACGATATTTTCGCAAGGGCGGGGATGACCGCACCCATCAGATCCATATTTTCTGCGCAGATTCTCAAAAAGATATCGACAGGCATCTGGCGGTGCGCGATTACCTGCGCGCAAACGACAGGCAGGCGGCAGCCTATGGAGCGCTCAAGCTGTAGCTGGCGCGGCAGTTTCCGGAGGATCTGGAAGGGGATTGCGAAGGCAAAGATGCATTTGTAAAGCAACTGGAGCAATGGGCGCTGGCTTGGGTTGAGGAACAGAAAAAATTCACGCCGGATAACACCGGCAAAAACGCAGGCCGTATGGGTTGGATTTGCTGCGAAAAAACGGGGAAAATTGGCAGGCCGGAAAGAAATATGGCATTTCCTGATTAAGAAGACGGTGTCAAATGGGTAAAAATCTGGTATGATATAAGTAAAGGAATTGAAAAGAAAGGGAGTTAATGTGATGGAAGAACTGCAACAGCGGATTGTACAATTGCTGCCCAAAAGCTCTATCGGCAGATATGATTTGCTGCCGGTGCTGGCAGATAAAGAACTTTCGCGGGAAATTGCCCGCCAACTGGCTGAACCCTATCGGGATAAGGCGGATATTGTAGTGGCGCCGGAGGCGTTGGGCTGGCTGTTGGGAGAGAAAATCGCGGCCGAATTGGATGTACCGCTGCTGCCGCTGCGCAAAGGCGAGAAGCTGCCTTATGCCAGCGAGGAACTGTACCGCGTGGCGTTTATGGACTATTCCGGGCATCGGAAATCGCTGGAAACGGCGAAAAATGCGCCGCTTGACGGCAAAAGGGTGCTGATTGTCGATGAATGGATCGAGACCGGCGCTCAGATTAAGGCTGTGATGGCGCTGCTGGAAAAATTTGATTGCAGCGTAGCGGGCATTGCCACAATCGGTGCCGATATGAACGAACGCACGCAGAGCTGGATAGAACAGGGAATTTTCACCTGCATTTGCCGCGGCCTTTAAGCGAGGGTGGGCAGCCTCTGAGTGCAACAGCCGTTTGATGCGGAAATTGCAGGAAGAGAGAACAGGTTATGCACGGGAAAATGCGTATGCGGGAAGGGAAGGCATGCGCGTTTTCCTGCGTGCCGGTTTGCCGAAAACCGGCGAAAAAGCACGGGATTTCAGACGGATAGCCCGGCTGAAATGAGGAAGGGAAAGGAGCTTCTGAATTGAATGCAAGTCTTGAAAAAAGGCGATGCATACCTGAGGATAAAACAATAAGAGGAAAAAGGGGATACTATATGGAAAAAACACAATCACAAACCAATCGCATCGGACAGGACTTTTCATTATGGCAGTTGATTCGTTTTGCACTGCCGGCTATATTGACCCACCTCTGTACACAGCTGTTCCGTTCGATGGACGACGGATTGTTTGTCAGCCGCTATGTAGGGGAACGGGCACTCTCCTCTATCAGCGTGCTGTCGCCGGTAAACAGCATTATTATGGCATTTGCGCAACTGTTTGCCGTCGGCGCCAGCACACTGTCTGCCCAGCGCATGGGAAGGCACGACCAGCAGGAGGCAAAGCGCATTTTTACCCGAATTGCGATCATTGCAGTGGCAGTAGGTGCGGCTTTCGCGCTGGTACTCAATGTTTTCTGTGACCCGATCTGTCATTTCCTGGGAGCGGATGAGGAACTGATCGAAAATTCGCGGATTTTTGTGCGCATTGTCTTTACGGATACGCCGATCAACCTGCTGATTGCGGTGTTTGGCGCTTATTACTCTACGGCGGGCAAGCCGCAGATGGGGCTGTTCTGCTCGCTGCTGAGCGGCGCAGTGAATATCATTTTTGACATTCTTTTTATCGCGGTATGGAGATGGGGCGTTGTCGGCTCTAGCCTTTCCACTGTACTGGGTGAGCTTGCCGTCTGTGTTGTGGGGCTGATCTTTTTTGTCAATAAGAAGCACGAGATTCATTTTATCCGGCCGCGGGGCGGTTACGGGGAGACACTGCAGGCTGCATGGAAATCCGGTTTTTCCCAATTTATCAACAGTATTTCTTTCAGCATCGTCAACCTGATTACCAATAAGACGCTGCTCTCGATTCTGGGGGCAGATGGTGTGGCGGCCAATACCATCATCAGCGATTTGCGTATTGTGCTCAACGCCGCTTTTGTGGGCTATGTGACCTGCGTAGGGCCGGTAATCGCCTATAACTACGGCAGCCGTGACGCCAAGCGCCTGAAGAAGATATTGACGCATAATTTGAAATTCTGGTTCTTTGGCACGATTCTGACGACTATTCTGGGCCAGCTGCTGAGGGGTCCGCTCATTTCCATTTTCTTTGGCAACAGTACCTCCTCCTCGCTGTTTGATATGACGTATCTGGGGCTGACCATAGAGTTTTTCAGCGTTCCTTTCACTTGTGGCTGCATTTTTGTAATGCGTATGTTTGTGGCGCTGGGGAATCCCAATACGGCTTCTGTGCTGACCATCAGCCGCAACTTCATTTTCCGCCTTTCCATGCTGCTCTTGCTGCCCTGGCTGTTGGGTGAATTGGGAGTATGGCTGGCGATCCCGGTGAGCGAGCTGCTCTCCTTTATCGTGGCGGCAGTGCTGGTGATCCGTAACGCGGATAACTACGGCTATGGCAAGAAAGGGCTGGCGCTGCGCATGCAGCACACGCTATCCAAAGAAGAACAGGAAAAACTGATGGAAACGGCGGGAGAAGGCGAAGAATAATGCTTTTGCCGGCTCATCCATGCCGAACGGACAAAAGCCGCTCTGAGGAGCGGCTTTTTTGATGGGCATATCAATCCTTTCGAACTGCCAAAACATAACAAACACCCGGGAAAGCCCGAATGGGATATTCCGGCTGAGCGACGCGGCAGGCGTGAAAGAAGCGCTGATCGATTTGTGCCGGTGTGAGGTGCTCGTAAACAAGAAAACCGTGCCCGGCCAGCAGTTGGGTCAGCGACGATTCGGTATAGGCAGCGCGCATGGGCTCTCCGGCAGCTACTGCCAGCTGCTGTTGGCGCAGCGTCTGAGCAGTGGAGTGCTTTTCCTGAACCGGGTAATCAAATACCAGCGAACTGCCCGGCGGGCATAGCCGGCTGAGCTGCTGCAACAGGCTGCCAAAAGCCGGAGCAGAAAGATAATAGCTGAGCCCCAGAGCGCTGACAAAGCTGCGCTTCTGATCGCTGAAAGCAGGATTGGCATACAGTGCTGCCGTCCAATCGGGTGAAGCGAGATCCGTTTCCAACTGCTGGACGTTATCCGGCAGAGACAGTTCTGCCGAGGCTAGACGCTGCCTTTTTTCGCTGAAAAGGGCAGGCTGGTCCAATTCGAAAATTTGCAGCGCCTGTGCCCAAGCGGGCTGCCGCAGAGAAAAGGTATCCAGCCCGGCGCCCAGCAAAAGATATTGGCTCACCCCCAGTTGGGCGGAAAGAGCCAGCGCCTGTTCGCAAAAAGCGGAACGCCCCAACGGAGAAGGCGCAAGCTGCGTATCCACAACATGGCGCAGTGCCTGCGCGGCAGTTCCCTGAAAATTCGGGTCAAAAAAGGAAATGCCCTCACTCAGATAAGAAGCAATGGCCGCATATTCTTCGGCGGAAAAGAGCAGCGGCGCGATGCAGTCGGCAAATACGGGCGCCGGATGATTGGCATAGTGAAAGGCGCGGGCAAAGGCGGAAAGACGTGCAGTCAGGTTATTATCATTCATAAAAAAATACCTCCGCAATATTTCTTACCTCTGCGCCTGAAAAAGTACAAGTCTTGAATTTTTTGCGATTTTGTGGTAATATAAACAAGAAATCAGAATAAAAATTTACAAAAAGCCGCTCGGAAAGAGCGGCTTTTATCATTTTTCTTGCCCCCTTGCCTTTTAGGTAAGGTACAACACCATCTGCGCCCATCTTCTGAGGTTTGATTTCATCGATGACTTTGCCCATGCGGGAGCAGAAGGTGTCTGATGCAGTGACGTCACGGAGAGAGTGCTTACGATCTGATTCTGGTTGTGGTATTTCGTTACAAAGACATCGCTCTTCTGTGCGGCACTATATTGTGCTGCTCTGGTTATTTTATTTGTTAACCAAACGGAGGAGGCTGTGTCTTTTTTTATATTTACGATGTCGTACAGATACTTTCGACCATCAGAAGCATTTCTTATTGTAATTTTTGCCGTATAGATATGGGATCCAACAGTTCCCCCTGCGTGATTTTTGACAGGGAATCCAAATCGAGTTCTGTATCTATACATCCCGTACTTGGTATCTTTATTATGCGAATGTTTCGTTTTCTCCCATCTTCTATCCGCAGCTATTTCGACCATTTGCGGAACAGTGCTTTATGCCGCCGGCCTATTGTCTGCGCCCGGGCAATATCGGAAACAGCACCGGCAAATATAGAACAAAACCCCCGCTTTTCCGAAAAAGAAAAGCGGGGGTTTGATTTGCGGGAAAAATTGAAGCGATTGCTCACGAATCCTTTTGCAGCAACGCTTTGGTGATGGCATGGCGGCGGTCGGTCTGGTTTTCGGAACGTTCGGTCACCACGACGGTTAAGCGATGTTCTGCCATATCCTGATACCAGGCAGTGAGCCAGGCGATACGCTGAGTTTTATCATTTCCCTTGAGGGCAGTACCCGTTTTTGCGGCCAGAGTCAGCCCTTTGGTTTGCAGGGACTGTGCCGACCCTGAAGTGACGACTCGCTTGAGGGAGTAGATGAGCGTATCGATCGTCTCCTGCTTCATAGCGCCCTGAATATAGACCTCCCGCTCTGCCTGATACAGCACTTCTTCTGCGTTTTGCGCATCATAGCGGCAGATTTTGCCTACCAGTTTGGGCGTCAGCATGTCGCCGCCGTTTTGTAAGGCGGTATACATGCTGGCCAGCTGAATGGGCGTCACCAGCATTTCGCCATGCCCAAAGGAAAGGTCGGAGAGCATTTTGCGGTTGAGCTCGGTGCTGTCGTTGAGCAGATTGGAAGTGGAGGTCGGCAGATCAAAGGGAACTGCTTTGCCGATGCCGATTCGCTCCATATAGCTCATAAACAGTTCTTCGCCCATTTTGAGGGTGATCCAGGAGAAATAGATGTTATCGGAAAAGCGGATGGCCGTATCCAGATCCAGGTCGGCATCCGGCGTTTCATTGCGGGTAACAGGGTCCCAATACCAGACGCCGTCCGGCGTCCACTTATTTCCGCTGATCTGATAAGGAAAGACGGAATAGCGGGTGACAATTCCATTTTCCAGGGCAGGCGTGGCAGTAAAGGGCTTGATGGTGGAACCGGGCGGATAGAGGCCGGAAGTAGCGCGATTGTAAAGGGGCTGTTTGCTTTCGGCATCTGTCAGTGCGGCATATTCCGTATCCGAGACGGGGAAGGAAAACAGATTGGGGTCGTAACTGGGGTATGAAACCATGGCCTGTACAAATCCGGTGGTAGGATCCATGACGATGCTGGCTCCCGCCTGATTGCTCAATTCGGAAGCCATCAGATAATAGGCTTTTTGCTGCATGGTGTGCTCAACGGTCAAAAAAATGTCGGCTCCGTTGACGGCCGGTTGCTCAAACAGCGTGCGCAGGAAGGAGCCGTCGGCAGTATATAAGCGGTAGGTGTAGCCGTTTTGCGGCTGCAGAAAGCTGTCGTACTCTGCCTCGACCCCTACTTTGCCGATCAGTTCCGTGTTGGCAAAGCCCTGTTCGGCCAACGCTTCCTGCTGCTCTTCATTGGGCGTGGAAGCATACCCTACGATATGCGCATAAACTTCGCCGTAGGGATAATAGCGCTGCGGGGTCATGGAATCCGAATCGATAAAGACGCCGTCGATGGCTGTGAGTTGAGCGCGCAGCTCATCGCTGAGCGAACCGATGGGAAAGACGTAGGCAGCCACCTCGGCATAGTTGTGTTCCAGCGCGGAATTATACTTCTCGCGCACTTTGACCATTTCTTCATCGGTCATGCCGGTGAGTGCCGCGATGGCGTTGATGGTGCTGTTGACATCCAATTCTTCTGAAACGGAGATGGCGACGGTATCGGAATAGGAATTGACGGCAACGGCCGTCTTATCCGCAGTAAAAATTTCTCCGCGCTTTCCCTTCAGGGTGGAGCGAACGATGCGGCAGCCGGAGGTGTAGCCTTCGATCAGCATGTCGTCGCTATATTGGATGGCATAAACGCCCTCTTCCTGCAACATGTAGAGGGTGATGGAATTCTCTATGGTAAAATCTTCGCCGTGCGCATAAGCAATGGTGTAGGAGAATTTCACCTGATTTCCTTCGACGGAAAGCTCATGGGAAGGAAAGGAGATGGAAGTGACCCCCAGAGAATCACAGATATTTTGAGCGCAGGAAACAAAGGTCTCCTCCTTGACACAGCCGGCCCGTTTCCAGAGGCAGCTGTAAGCAGCAGAAAAATCCTGATTCTGCATATGCTCCATAAAAGTATCGGCTACGGTAGAGGCGGTGTTCATGGCAGAGCAGCCGGGTAACAGCAGCAGGATAGCCAGAAACAGAATACATGCGAGATAGATTCCCGCTTGCCGGTAAGAAGTATAATGCTTTTCCATACTTTTCATTATATCGTCGCCGGGGCATTTTGCAAAGGGCGGTAAGAAAAAGTTTAAAAATAGCAAAAGCGGAAAAGGAAAGCAAAAGGAGAGGCAAAAAGAAGGAAAAGTGGGGAAGGAATGCATAAAAACAGGCAGAAAAGCATACTATAGGATAGAAAAATGGCCGAAAACTGGGCGGAAATTTGACAATCTCCCATAAAACGGTATATAATTTGCCCATCAACGGCAAAGAAATTCACCGGAGGATGATTATGAAAAAGCAAAACGGGCTTTCCCGGTCGGCTGACACGTGCGCAAAACGCAAAGTAAAGCGCAGCCAGCTGGGCGGAGCAAAGCAGGTTGGTGCAGCCGGGAAAAAGGCAGTGCCTGCCGTGAAAAAACACAGCGCCTTTGGAGGAAGCATCATACAGGCCGGCCGGCAGGCGGGCGAGAGCCTCTGCGCAGGCGCGCAGCGCTTATGGAAGAAAATAACCGGAAAGGGTACGGCTGCGCAGCCGGAGAAAAAAGCACAGACGGCAGAAGTTCAGAGGCTGAAAAAAGGTACCTGGAAGCAATTGCTGCAAAGGGAAGGCAAGTTCTACGGCAGTGTCATTGCGGCGGCAGTGGCAGTGATTGCGGCGGCGGCCATTCTCTGTTCAGGCATTTTGCTGCCGAAGGAATATGACATTCTGGTCAACGATGCCGGGCGCGTAGTCGCAGCCAGCACGACGGAAAAGACGGTTGGCGAGTTTTTGGAAAAGAACGGCATTACCCTGGGCGAAGGCGATGTGCTGGCGGTAGATGCCGCGGCACAGCTGGAAGATGGAATGGAAATTGTCATCAAGCGGGCTTTTGCAGTCAGCATTACCCGGGGGAACGAACAGACCAGCATCAGAATGCTGGCGGGCACAGTGCAGGATGCGCTGGATATGGCAGGCATCACACTGGGCGAGCGGGATGAAGTTTATCCCGTCGCAGAGACGATGATCAATTCGGGAACCGAGATTACCATTATCGAGGTGAGAGAAGAGACGATCGTCGAAGAAGAAGTGCTCTATTATAAGGAAGTTACCCGGAATGACAGCTCCCTGGCCAAAGGAAAGAGCAAAATCGTCCAACAGGGCGAGAATGGGCTGGAACGGCATACCATTTCCGTCATCTATAAAAACGGAGTGGAAGTTTCGCGGACGGTAGTTTCCAGCGAGGTCGTCAAGGAAACGGTGGATGAGATCACCGCCATAGGCACGTATGTGGCGCCAGCCAAGGATACTTCCGGCAGCGGTTCTTCGGGCGGAAGCTCGTCGGGCGGAAGCTCATCGGGCGGCAACAGCGAGGCTTCGGACAGTACGCAGTTTGGCGATGTCAATGCGGAAGGTAAGCTGGTGAGCGTGCCGACCATTGCTCAGATTCATACGGGCAATCTGTATGAGCATAAGAAGGCGCCCGAGCCGGATGCTTCCATCATTGCAAAAACGGTATATATCGATCACGTGACTGCATATACCTGGACGGGAAGCCCTACGGCGACCGGCGTATATCCAAAAATCGGCACGATCGCAGCCGACCCGGCAAAATTCGCCTACGGCACCAAAGTGTATGTGCCCGGTTACGGCTATGGGCGCATTGAGGATACCGGCGGCTTCCGCGGCAAGGACTATACGCAATTTGACTTGTATATGGATAGCGAATCCGACTGCCGCACATGGGGCAGAAAGCGCAACTATAAAGTATATATTCTCAAGTGACGGGTTTCGGGAAAAACAGGCTCAGAAAGAGCCTGTTTTTTTATGCGATGCAGGAAAGCGTTTGCAGGCGGGCGGTACGGTTGGTATAATATAAATGGCATAATAAAGCATATTGCGGTAAACAGGTGATCCCGATAAAGCGTTTTTGCTTTGCCGGTGATTGGCCTGGAACAGAAATCAAAAAAACAGCCGCCTTGCAGGCGGAGAAAGAGGAAAATCATGGACTGGATGGACGAAGAGGAAAATATAAAGGTCAGTCTGCCGAAGGTGGGCAGCCCTGTGCGGTTTTTATGGGAAAAATATGGGAAAACGGTGCAAAAGCAGGGAACGATCCGTATCATCGATTGGGCAGGCGGCGGCGCCTGCTGGGGCGAGTGCGCTTCCTGTGACATTCTGGTGGCAGAGGAAGACATGCTTTATAAGCATATTCCATTGGAGCAGGTGGAACTTTTGGAGGAAACATAATGCTGAACGGGCTGTGGGTGCTGCTGCCTTCTGTTCTGGCAGGATTTACGCAGACGGTGACCGGCTTTGGCGGCGGCATTGTAGTGATGCTCTTCTTTCCGCTTTTTCTCAGCGTGACGGGAGCGACCAGCCTCAACTGCTTTATGCTGATCTGGATTAATCTGGTGCAGTGCTGGAAATATCGCCGCTATATCCACTGGAAGGAGCTGCTGTTGCCCTGCGGCATTTATCTGCTGGTGAGCGCAGGCGCCATTTATCTTTCCACGCTGGTGGATGTGGCTTCCATGAAGGCCTGGCTGGGGCTTTTTCTGGTGGCGGCAGCGATCTATTTTATCTTTTTTTCGGAAAGAATTCATCTGCGCATCAATTTGGCCACGACTGCGCTGTGCGTAACGCTTTCAGGCCTGGCCGACGGTTTTTTCGGAATCGGCGGCCCGCCCATGGTGCTTTACTTTATGGCGCTGTACGGCGAAGAAAAAGCGCGCTATCTGGGCAATATACAGGCGTTTTTCTGCGCGACCGGGCTATACAACTTGATGGTGCGCGCGGTCAATGGGCTGATTACAGGGCAGACACTGCTGCTGGCGATTCCGGGGATTATCGGGCTGCTGCTGGGTAAGGCACTGGGAGGGCCGCTGATCTCCCGCATCGACGGAGCAGTGTTTCGCAGGGTGGTTTATTTCTTTCTGGCGGCAGCCGGGCTGATCATCTTTTTTACAAACCTTTGAGAAGCGCAGGCAAAAATTTGAAACGAAAAGTGGAGGAGATATGGAATTTTCAAAACTAATTTGGGAACGCTGTTCGGTGCGCAAATACAGTGAGCGGCCGGTGGAAGAGGAAAAATTGCAGCAGGTGCTGGAGGCGGCGCAGGCGGCGCCCACGGCGGTCAACTACCAGCCGCAGCGCATTCTGGTGCTGCGCAGCCGGGAAGCGCAGGAAAAATTGCAGGGGTGCATGAAATTCCGCTTTGGTCAGCCGCTGACGCTGCTCATCTGTTATGACAGCCGCGTAAGCTGGAAGCGCGGGTATGACGGCAGGGAATTTGGCGAGACGGATGCCGCCATTGTAACGACGCATATGATGCTGCAGGCACAGGAACTGGGGTTATCTACCGTCTGGATCGGTTCCTTTGATCCGGAAAAAGTGCGGGAAGCGTTTGCACTGCCTGAATATCTGGTTCCGTCGGCGATTTTGCCGCTGGGCTATGAAGCGGAGGAAGGTGGCCACGGCGAGAAAAAGCGGCAGCAGCTGCAGGTGGAATATTTATAAGAGCGGAGAAAGGTGAGGCAGAAGCATATGACGGTGGAAAAGGCAGAAGCCGGAGAAATGCAGGCGCTGAAGCAATGGGCAGACAGAGAATTTGAGCAATATGAAGCCCGGCAAGGGGTGGCCTATCAGCTGAAACCATTTGCCTTTGCGGCAAGGGAAGCGGGGGAAATTCTGGGTGTGATCAGAGGATTTACCTGCTTTGCGGAAGCGTATATTGAGGATCTGGCAGTCGCCGGGCATTGTCGTACAAAGGGGATCGGCAGACAGCTGATGCAGGCGGCCGAAGCCTATTGCAGAGCGCAGAACGTGGAAAACCTGAACCTCTGCACCTATGGGTTTCAGGCGCCGGGCTTTTATGAAGCGCTGGGATTCACGCTGGAATTTATCAGGAAAAGCCGGAATTCCCAATTGGATAAATATTATTATGTAAAATATTTTGGCCCGCACGAAGGGGCGGAGCAGGCTTTACAGGCGCAAGGCTGATCGCCGTCTGCGAAGCGAGGAGGGAGTGTGCGAGTCGGGGGAAAGGCTGATCAGCAGTTTGGTAACCAGCTGATCTTCCTGCTGGGCGGCGATTTCGTAGATCAGATATTCCTCAAAAGCATATTCGCCGACCTGCAGGCCATGCGCCGCGGCATAGTCCAGCATCTTCTGATAGGTTTTGCCGATGCTGTGATCGCTGCCATGATGGTAGGCGACGAGATATTGTCCGGCCGGCCGGGCAATTTCGGCGCCGGCTGGGCTGCCGCCGTTGACCTGGGCATAAATGCCCGCATATTGCTGAAATTGCCCCTGCCGGATGTGCGCAGTCGGCAAAATGCCGCAAAGAATGTTATAGGTGAGCATTTCGCTGGCTTGCAGGCGCGTCCAGAAATCGAGAAATCTGCGGCCAAACGCTTCTTCCGGGTCGCGGCTGACAATGCCGTAGACATCCGGGCAGTAGACGACGGAGATCTCTTCGCCGGATGACTGTGCTTCCCGGGCGTTGGCCAGTGCCGTCTGCATATCGGTCAGGCTGTCGGTCAGGCGGTGCAGCTCCCGGCGGGTGGCAGAGATCTGCCGTTCCAGCAGCCGGATAAAAGATTCCGGGCTGCGATGATCCATATATTCCTTGATATCGGTCAGCTCCATGTCCATGCGCTTGAGATTCTGTATATCTGAAAAGACGCCGAACTGGCGGGGCGAATAATAGCGGTAGCCGTTGGCGGCCACATACATGGGGCGGAACAGCCCGATACGGTCGTAATGAAAAAGGGTATCCTTAGTGGTGCCGGCGGCACTGGCGAACTGGCCGGTGGTAATCAGTTTTTCTTCCTGTGGCATGCGTAACTCCTTTTAAACCATGGGGATACCCAATAGTATAGCAGAAAAGCAGAGATTTTGGCAAAAAGAGTGCAAAAAGAAAGGGATGGTTCTTGACTATTGGGTTACACCATCGTTTATGATGGAACAGCGGCCGGATTGTGCTCTGAAATGCAGCGCCGCACAAATGAGGAACGAAAGGATTAAAAATATTTATGGAAAGCAATCAGACGATCGTCAATCGGATCGGGCAGGATTTTACATTCCCCGGCATGATCCGATTTGTATTGCCTACGATGATTACACAGTTTTTCCTTGCCGTTTTCAAAACGGTGGATGATGGGTTGTTTGTCACCAACTACGTGGGAACCAATGCGCTTTCTGCCATCAACATTATTTTCCCGCTAGGCATGCTGATGGGCGGCCTGGCCATGATTTTTGCTTCAGGCGGCAGCACGGTCTGCGCCCGCAAAATGGGGGAAGGCAGGCAGGAGGAGGCGCAGCGCAGTTTTACCAGCATTATTCTCATGGCTATGCTGAGCGGTGCCTTGATCGGCGGCCTCAGCCTCTGCTTTCAAAAACCGCTGCTGCGGTTGCTGGGCGCGACGGATCTGCTGATGGACGACTGTATTACTTACAGCACACTGCTGTGGATCTGGCAGCCAATTACGATACTTTGCCCTGTCTTTGACTTTTTCTATTCTGCTGCCGGTAGGCCGGGCATGAGCATTGTGAGCGCAGTGGTCAACGGCATCGTCAATATCATCTGCGACTATATTTTTATTGTGCGTTTGCAGCTGGGGGTGCAGGGAGCAGCGCTGGCGACCATTATTGGAGATACCTGCTTCAGCGCGATCGGCTGGGTTTTCTATGCCGGCAAGAAGCATGAGATCCATTTTGCAAAACCGTGGCCGCATTACGGCAAACTGTTTAGGGAAGTCTTTTCCGTGGGAATGGCGCAGTTTTTCAATCATGTGGCCATGAGCGCGACTTCCTTGATTCAAAATATTGTGATGCTCAGGCTGGCAGGGGAGGATGGCCTGGCTGCTTTTTCCATTGTGGGATATCTGCAGTATCTGCTGGGATCTTCCATGGGAGGCTTTGCCGACGGCGTCTCCGCCATTTTCAGCTATAATTACGGCGCGCGGGACAAGGCGCGCATCAAGCGCTACTTCCAATACGCCTGCAAATTCCTGGTGGGCATTTCGGTGGCGGTGACGGCACTGTGCATTTTGCTGGCGCGGCCGCTGATCAGCATTTATGTGCAGGAAGCGGAGGATCCGGCGATTTTTGCCATGGTGCTGCGCGGTATGCACATTTCTCCGCTGTGCAATCTGTTTTCCGGGTTCGGCATGTTTTCGGCACGTTTTTTTGCGTCGATGAACAATGGGCGAGCGGCGGCGGTGATTTCCTTTATGCGCAACGGCATTTTCAGCATAGTGACTTTGATTGCCCTGCCCATCTTGTTGGGCATTGACGGCGTCTGGCTGGCGGCGCCGGCGGGGGAACTGCTGGCTTTCTTCTTTATTCTGGGGATCTATTGGCTTAACCGGGATAATTATGGCTACAGCAAGAGCGGCAGAGCGCTGCTCATCGATACATTGGATTAAAGAAAAAGGATGCAGAGGGCGCCGCAAGGCGCCTTCTTTTTTGCAGAAGGATCGGAAAAATGATAAAATTACTTGACTATAGTGTAAGACAATAGTTTAAAATAAAAAAGTATGCGCAGAAAATATACAATTTATGGAAAAAGGTGGAGTATATGGAAACATCACAACAAACACAAAGCCGAATCGACCGCGATTTCAGTTTTTGGCAGCTGATCAGATTCATATTGCCCACGCTGGCGACTTCGCTGTTCCTTTCCGTTTTCAAAACGATTGACGACGGCCTTTTTGTCTCCAACTATGTCGGCAAGAATGCTCTTTCGTCGATCAATATCGTATTTCCCTTCGGCATGCTCACCGGCGGTTTTGCCATTATGTTTGCAGCCGGAGGCAGCGCGGTTTGTGCCCGCAAAATGGGCGAAGGCAAGCCGGAACTGGCCAAGCGGGATTTTACCAGTGTGACGCTGATTGCCCTGATGACGGGCGCTTTGATTGCTGCCCTGGGCATTACCTTCCAGGAGCCGATCCTGCGGCTGCTGGGCGCAACGGACTTGCTGATGGAGGATTGCAAGACATACAGCACCATCCTCTGGCTGGCGCAGCCCATCAGTATGCTTTGCCCGTTGTTTGACTTTTTCTATTCGACGGCGGGAAAACCCCATTATGCGATGGTCAGTTCGCTTTTGAACGGCGCCATGAACATCATTTTTGACATTATCTTTATTGTAGAGCTGCAGTGGGGCATCAAGGGAGCCGCACTTTCCACCGTACTGGGCGAAGTGGCAGTTTGCCTGTGGGGGCTCAATTTCTATACGCGCCGCAAGCATGAAATCTGCTTTGCCAAGCCGAATCGGCATATGCTGCACCTGTTGGGCAGCGTCTGCGGGACGGGTATCTCCCAGCTGGTCAACCATGTTGCCATGAGCATTTCTTCCTTTGTGGCCAATATGGTCATGCTCAAGCTGGTAGGAGAAGATGGCATTGCCGCCTATTCGATTCTGGGCTATCTGCACTATATGCTGGTCTCGGCATTTATCGGCATTGCCGACGGCATTGCGCCGGTCTTCAGCTTTAACTTTGGCGCACGCAACAAGGAACGCATTAAGCGCTATTTCTGGTATGCGGTGAAGTTTATTGCAGCGCTTTCCATTTCGGTTATGGCAGGGTGTTTTATCTTTTCCAGACAGCTCATCAGCATTTACGTTTCGGAAGCAAAAGAGCCGGAGCTGTTTGCCATGGTAATGCAGGGGATGCATATTTTCCCTGTCACTTTTCTGTTTTCCGGCTTCTGCATTTTTGCGACGGGCATGTTTGCCGCTCTTTCGGACGGAAAGAATTCCTCTATTATTTCTTTCCTGCGCAACTGCGTTTTCAGCATATTGCCCATTATCGTGTTGCCCATGCTTTGGGGAATGGACGGCGTCTGGTTTGCTGTGCCGGTGGGCGAGTGCCTGAGCTTCTTCGTGACGTTGATTGTGCTGTATAGCAACCGCAACAATTATGGCTACGGCAGGAAAAATATTGCCTTGCTGATTGACAGCCAGGATTGATACCAAAACAACAGGCAACAGCCCGCACCGCAGCTTGCAAGCCCGGCGGCGGGCTGTTATACTATAGAAACAGATAACATCGGAAGGGCAGCAATCGCTATGGCAAATGAAATCAAGGCATTAAAACGCATCAATGAGCTGGCCGCACTGGCCAAAGAGCGGGAACTGACGCCGGAGGAGCAGGAAGAACGGCAGCAGCTGCGCAAGCAGTATCTGGCCGAATTCCGCGCCCAGATGCGGCAGACGCTGGATAATACTTATATTCAATATCCCGACAACACACGGGTCAAGCTGGAACGCAAAAAGAAGGATAGCCCGCCTCGCAGCTGACGGTTGCTTAAGGGCAGCCGGCGGAAAAAGTTCGGAAACAGGCCGGACTTTTTGCAAGAAGCGGTCGGGACAGAGCGCCTCCGGCGATGATAGGGAGTGGGCAATCAAAAAATGGGGAGCAGGCAGAGGCGCTGCTCTTTTTTATGGGAAGATTTCTGCAAAGGATCAGGGCATGAAAAAACCATCTGTTTGTGACAGATGGTTTTTTCAATGGGGAAGGGCTATGCTCAATCTCCCAAAAGCGGTGTGGCATAAAAATCCTCAGCATAGCGGACGGTATCCATGGCCGTCTGTGCGTAATGATCGGCACCGATGGCGGCTGCATAGTCCTGCGTGAGCACCGCGCCCCCCACCACTACCTTGCAGTCGGGCAAGTGGCTATGCAACAGGGAGATGGTCTCTTCCATGGCAGGCAGCGTGGTAGTCATGAGCGCGCTCAGGCCGATGAGGCGGATTTCCTCCTGCTGTGCAGCCTGGAGCACGACGGCGGGCGGCACATCCCGCCCCAAATCCAGCACGGAAAAACCATAACTCTGCAGCAGTGTTTTGACGATATTTTTGCCGATATCGTGAATATCTCCCTGTACGGTGGCCAGAATGACCCGACCCTTTCCTGCGGTACGCTGTCCGCTTTGCAGGATGCGCCCCTTGAGCAGTTCCAGCGCCTGAGTAGCCGCTTCGGCACACAGCAACAGCTGAGGCAGGAAAAGGGTACCTTTTTCAAAAGCGCGGCCGGCAGTATTGAGGGCGGGGATTACCTGCTTTTCGATGAGGCTTAAGGGCTCGGCGCCTGCTTCCAGCAGGGCGTTGAGCCCGGCACAGGCTGCACCGCCCAGACCGCGCAGCAGCTGATGCTGAATATCCTGCCCATGGTCGGAAACAGTGGCGGCGGCAGCTTGTTCGGTTTTTGCCGGGGAGGCAGCTGCCATGGGGTGCGCAGCGCAATATTCGATATAGGAAGCACAGCTGGCATCCTTGCCGCTGAGTGCCAAAAAGCTGTGATAAGCCTGCATCATGGGGGCGGAATGGACGTTCAGAATGGCGGCATCCAGCCCCGCGCTCAGGGCAAGCGTAAAGAAAGCGGCATTGAGGGCATCGCGGGAAGGCAGGCCAAAAGAAATGTTGGAAACGCCGAGACTGCAGCGGAAGCCTTCGGCTTTGAGCAGGCGAATGTTTTCCAAAACGGTATTGGCGGCGGTGGGGTCGGCACTGACTGCCATGGCCAGCGGGTCGACCAGCAGATCCTTTTTGGCGATGCCATGGGCAGCGGCACGGGCACAGATGCGGCGGGCGATGGCCATTCTGCCTTCGGCGGTGGCGGGAATGCCCTGTTCATCCAGCGTAAGGGCGATGAGCACGCCGCCGTATTTGGCGGCCAGCGGCAGCACAGCCTGCAGGCTTTCTTCCTTGCCATTGACCGAGTTGATGAGCGGCTTGCCATTGCAGCAGCGCAGCCCCCGCTCCATGGCAGCAGGGTCGGCCGTATCGATTTGCAGAGGCAGGTCGCTGACGCTTTGCAAAGCCTGTACGGCCTGTTCCATGGCGGCGGCCTCGTTCAGCCCGGGCAATCCCATATTGACGTCCAACGCCTGTGCGCCGGCATCCTGCTGCCGTACCCCCTCGTTTTGCACGTACTGCCAGTCTCCTTCCCGCAGCGCGCGCTTGAGCCGAGGCTTTCCGGTGGGATTGATGCGCTCGCCGATCAACAGCGGGCGCTCTCCCAGCGCGACAGCATGGGTATAGGAACTGATGAGTGTATCTTCCTTTACGGTAAGCGGCTTTGGCGTTTCCTGCGCCAGGACCCCGGCCAGGGCACGTATGTGCTCGGGCGTAGTGCCGCAGCAACCGCCGACGATGCGTGCACCGCTGCGCACGATGGGGCGCATAGCTTCGGCAAAGCGGGCGGGAGAAATGTCATAACAGGTGACACCATCTTGCAGGCGGGGCAGACCGGCGTTGGGCTTGACCATTACCGGCCTGCTTGCCCAACGCAGCATTTCCTGAGCCGGTTCCAGCATTTGCAGCGGACCCAGGCCGCAATTGAGGCCGACGACATCTGCCCCCAACCCCTCCAACAAGGCAACGGCCGCCTGCGGCGAAGCACCGGTCATCAGGCGCGAAGTCCCATCGAAGGTGACAGTGACAAAAACGGGCAGGGAAGTGCGCTCCTTGGCACCCAGCACGGCTGCCTTGGCCTCGTAGGTATCGCTGATGGTCTCGATTAAAATGGCATCGGCGCCGTTTTGCTCGCCCAGCGCAGCCATATCGCCGAACAACTGCACGGCTTGCTCAAAGGGCAGATCCCCTAACGGCTGCAGCAATTTGCCGATGGGCCCGATATCCATGGCGATAAAGCGCTGCCTGCCATCGGAAAAGGAAGCACGCGCCGCACGCGCACAGGCGAAGGCTGCTTCGACCAGCTGCTGCTGGGAATAGGGTGCGTTTTTTAACTTGAGCGCGTTGCAGCCAAAGGTATTGGCGCAGACGATATTACTGCCCGCTTCGTAGTAGGCGCGATGCAGGGCGGTGATTTCTTCCGGATGTGTGAGATTCCAGAATTCGGGGGGTTGACCGGCGGGCAAGCCGCGCGTCTGCAGCATAGAGCCGGTGCCGCCATCGAACAGCAGAAAATCATGTTGGATAAAATCTAAAAGTGCGGACATGCAAAACGATCCTTTCGGGAAAGATGGAAAATGGGCTCAATCGGGCTTGCGGAAGGCGCACTGCTTGGAGCAGGCGGCGCAGCCGGAAGCACAGCTCTGACTGAGCAGTTCCGCGGAAAAAGAGGCGCGGATGCCGACGATGGCAGTGACCGATTTGGTGGGCAGCATCATGCCGCCTTCCGAAAGCGTCAGGCCGATACGCCGCTGAGTATCCAGCAGCGAAAGCAGCGCGGGCTGATGTTCCAGCGAAAAATCCCCATAGCCGGGGCTGAAGCGAGTGGTGAGCGGCAGTGTTTCCTGCTGCTGCAAAAAAGCACAGAGCTGATCACACCAGGCTTCGATGGCGGCAGCGCCCAGCGCCTGATAGCAAAGGCCATGGCTGGGCTGCAGCGCGGAATATTTGGAAATAAGACGGTCGATGGCAAAGCCGGCGGTAGCCGCCAGCAGCCAGATCTGCCCGCAGCCGTCAAGGTGTTTTGCCAGGTCTGCGCTTTGCACAGTGCCAAAAGGGAGCACAACATGCTCCCGAGTAAGCGAAACGGGAAAACGGGCAAAACAGGCGCGATAGGAAAAAGCGCGCTGAGCCTTTTCCATACAGACTTCCAGCAGAGCCTGCGCGGCTTCGTCGCCGGGCTGTGCGCCCATATAGCGCAATGCCTCGGCCGGGTCGATGGCCACTTCGGCAGAAGTGGCATAAACAGTGCGAATAGTTTGCGGTTCCATAAAAGCCTCCTGATTCATCAGACGAAGAGCAATGTTCAGGCCAGAATATCCGAAAGATTGGCCTGGATACGGCGCGCGACTTCCGGCTGATTCATAGAATAGATGTGCACAATGGAAATTCCGTTGGCGAAAAGGTCGATGATTTGCTCGGTGGCATAGGCGATGCCCGCCTGGCGCATGGCTTTGGGCGAAGAACCGAAATAGTCGGCAATCTGCACAAAACGGCGGGGCAGCTGGGTACCCGAGAGGCTGACGGAGCGCTTGATTTGCGCGGCGTTGGTAATGGGCATGATGCCGGGAATGACGGGAATCGTGACGCCGGCCTCGCGGATTTTATAGAGGAAATTATAGAAGATATTGTTATCAAAAAACATCTGCGTGGTGAGAAAATCACAGCCGGCTTCCTGCTTGAGGCGCAGGCTGGCAATATCCTCAGCCTGATTTTCGCTTTCGGGATGGGCTTCCGGGTAGCAGGCGCCACCAATGCAGAAATCGTAATGGGAACGGATATGGTGCATCAGCTCATTGGCATGCTGAAAGGCCCATTGTTCGCGGGGCGGAGCGGCATCGGTGACGTCGCCGCGCAGTGCCATGATATTCTGAATGCCGCTTTCCTGCAGCAGAGAAAGCTGTTCCTGCAGGGAAGCCAGATCCGAGCCTACGCAGGTGAGGTGAGCCAGTGTGGGGACGCCCATCTTGCGCTGCAATTCGGCGGCCAGGGAAGCGGTGTAGGCTCTGGTGCCGCCGGCTGCACCGTAAGTGACGCTCATAAACGGGGGTTTTAACAACGCAATCTCCTGCGCGGCTTCCATGGTGGAAGAATAGCGGGCATTGGATTTGGGCGGAAATACTTCAAAGGAAAGCATGGGCTTTTTTTGTGCCAACAGCTGAGAAATTTTCATAAGATGTCTCCTGCAACAAAAAAATAAAAAAGGTAAATTATCTCTTATTATGCCCCAAAGAAAGGCGAAATGCAAGCAAAGGGCCGGGGGAAATGCAGCTGGAATATAGAAAAAAGTGGAAATAAAAAAACAGTTCGGCGGAAAATCGAAGTCGCGGAACTGTTTTTGTTTGCTGCGGTGATAAGCCTTCGGATGTTCGGCTTTGCGGGTAACCGGACTGAATTCCCAGGTGACGCGCTGCTGTTTTGCCAATGCCAGCCTCTGCTTTTTGGAAAGCTTGGAGACGGGGATGTGTTTCTTTTTATTGCCCATAGGAGCACCTCCCGATGAAATAATTGATTACAGCATAGCAGAAAAAAGGCGGCAAAACAAGGGCTGCCTTGGGAACAAAAATACGGCACTGCGGCTGTGATATGCGGGAAAATGCAGGAAATGAGAAAGCTTCCTGCGAAAAAACGAAGGAATTTCTGTTTTCGGCGCCGGAAAACAGGGTAAGTATATGATGGAATATTACATGATAATAGAAAGCTTTCAAAAAGCAGGAGGCATTTTTATGAAGTTTACTGCACGTACCAAAGGAATTCTGCTGATGGTACTTTCGGCCTGTTCTTTTTCGCTGATGTCCATTGCCGTCAAACTGACGGGCAGCACAATCCCGGTTTTTGAACAGGTGTTTTTCCGCAATATCGTCATCGTGACAGTGGCCGGCTGCTATTTGCTGTGCCATAAGATTCCGCTGTTCGGCCCGCGGGAGCATCAGCTGGCGATGTTTGGTCGTTCGTTGTTTGGCATTACGGGCGTGGTTGTCAGTTTTATGGCTACCAACGCCGGCAATCAGGCAGACGTCAGCATTATGAGCCGCCTTTCTCCCTTTCTGATCACCGTCTTTTCGGTGCTGTTCTTAAAAGAGAAAATGACCAAGGTGCAGATCCCCGCTCTGCTGCTGGCATTTGGCGGCGCGTTTTTGGTGGCAAACCCCAAATTCAATTCGGATATGTATCCCATTCTGCTGGCACTGGCCTGCTCGCTCATTTCCAGCTTTGCCTATACGCTGGTAGGATATCTGAAAGGCAAGGCGGATCCCATGAGCATCGTCATGCATTTGGGAGCGGTGAGTGTGGTGCTGATGATTCCCGCGATGCTGCTGACTACCGGCTTTGTCGTGCCCACCTGGCAGGAACTGGCGCTGCTGCTGCTCATCGGCGTCTTTGGCGCGGGCGGACAGATTGCCCTTACCTATGCCTATAAGCTGGCAGATGCGGGCGAAGTGAGCATCTATTCCAATACCAATATCATTTTTTCGGCGCTGTTGGGCTGGCTGGTGCTGGGGGAGACCATTGCCCTCAACACATTGCTGGGCGGATTGCTGGTGCTGACGGCCATGGTGCTGGTCTATGTGTTTGGCCGGAAGGAGAAGGAAGCGGCTGCCCGGAAGGCGGAAGCGGCAAAAAATGCACAGCAGGCGGCGCGCGCCGATTGAGGCGGTACCGTAAAAACACAGTTCCGCTATGCGGTAATCAAAAACCGGAAGGGCCGGCCTTTTGGCACGGCACATTCCGGTTTTTTGATTGCTTGATGTTATTCGTAATATTCCGGTGCTCTCTTCAGCGTCTGGAAATTTTCCCAGTCGTGCGCAAAGATGACCAGACCTCCCGTCTGCTCCTGCAGCGTGTGCAGCTTTTGGATGGAACTGTGATACAAATCCCAGGAGAAAGCGCTGCCTGTGCGCCGCACCGGAGGGCCGTAGTTGGCTGCAGTGTAGACGCAATCCTGCGGCAGCAGCACTGTGCCGCCGGCCAGGCGGACGATCAGCCCCATAAGCCCCGGCGTATGACCGGGCAGCTGCACGACGTCCAGGCCGGGCAGCAGCGTGAAATCCTCGTCGACCAACGTATAGACGTTGGTACAGAGGTCGAGGTCGGCCTTGCAGTAGCCGCCATGGGTAAATGCTCATGTACGGTAAAGAAGCAAGCAACCGAAAACAATAGATAGACCGCCA
>CAMEMG010000009.1:0-30584 GCA_945927325.1 uncultured Clostridia bacterium
TTTGAATGTTGCTCTGCGCAGCAGCTTGATAATAATTCCGGGAGGCTCCCAGCATAAAAATGCCAAACAGTATCAGAGTCAGATTGCCGTCTCCCCTTGTCAGCAAAAATCCACCGGCCGCCAGGATAAAAGCACCGATCAACATTCCCAATACAGAAGTAATTCCTGTCGCTCGACATTCTCCTACGAGCAGGCTGAGAGCTGCGCAAAAGATCCGCCCGCCATCCATGGGAAGTACGGGCAGTAAATTTACCGCTGCCATCCCGATATGATATTTACTAAAGCTCTGCAGAAATACAGAAGTCTGTTCCTGCTGTATCAGCAGCGCCACAGCAGCAGCCAGCAGATTGACACCCGGCCCGGCCGCAGCCGTCAGAATTTCTGCGCGGCTGTTGCCATAAGAAATTCCGGGCGCTTTGGCCGCACAGCCAAATGGCAATAGTTGAAGTTCCTCGATCTCAATGCCAAAAGCTTGTGCCGCCAGCATATGTCCACTTTCGTGCAGTACCAATACCAACAGAAACGCTGTGGTTTCTATGCCGCCATTTCGCAGACACATCCATATAAGCAAGGGAAAAAACAGCAGGCTGACCGACCATTTTTTCCCAAGAAATTCAGCTTTCAATTTGTGCAGACGCCTGTTCCAGCTGTTCGGCATCCAGAGAGTCCAGATAACCAATACCGCTCACCGTCTCCAGACAGAGCACTTCTTCGCTCAACACCCCTATTACCTGAGCGCTTTCTACGATATCTCCGGCCAAAACGCCGGGTACCAAGCCTGTATAAGTTGTCTGTGTTCCATTTACATTGTTAATTACTACGCTATCCGCAGAGGTCTTAACTACCGTTCCCGAAAGGATAGACTTTACTTCCGCCTGTTCGGTGCTTTTAATCGAAACGCTCCTTTCACTTTCGGCAAAAGATTCTACAACTTCTCCCTCTAATGGCAGACTATAGGAAAAATCACCTTCTCCATTGACAAATTGCAGACGCCCCAATTCTTCCTTGCTCTGCTCTCCATTCACCGTCGAAGCAATTTCTCCCGAAAATTGCTCTGCAACTTGAGAATCCATAACTTTAATCCCTAAAATTCCCAAAGCAAGAATCAAACATACGGCTGTGCGAGAAAGCAATTTGCGATAATGAATCGGGATTAATTCTGCTTTTTTAAAAAAGGCTTTCCAGCGTTCCCTTTCTTCCAACACCTGTTTCCGTTCTCTTTCCCGCTCTTCCCGATTGGCTGAAGCTGCGACGCGTGCATAATGAGAGCGCCTGGTAGAGGCATGAAAAGTGCCGTTTTCCGACGAATTTCCGTGATACTGTTTCTGCATGGCTCGGTTCCTCCCAACATAGTGCAGATTTTCTGCTCACTTATGTATATTGCCGCACCATGCAAAATATTTCACAGTTCCAAATTCAATTTATTATTACGCCCGCGCCGCATATCTACATTCAATGCCAAGCCGATTGCGACCATGGTCGTCATCAAATTAGACCCGCCATAACTGATCAACGGCAACGGAATGCCTGTTACCGGCATTATACCAATATTCATACCTACATTTTCTATAAAGTGGAAAAGTAGCATAAATGCCACGCCCAAAATCAGATAAGCACCAAAATCATCTTTTGCCCGCATCGACAGTCGAAAAAGGCGCACAATCAAAAGAACATAAAATGCAACCAACAAAAAGGCGCCAAAAAAACCAATTGCTTCACATGTGGAAGAAAAAATAAAATCCGTATGTTCTTCCGGCAAATAATTCGTGCGTTGCGTCAACAAATCGGTCGAGAAAAGCCCTTTGCCCCACATACCGCCCGAGCTGCTGACTGCCTTTGCTCTCAGCACATTATAGCCTGCGCCTTCCGGGTCCAGAGTCGGATCCAGGAATACGTAAACACGGTTTTTCTGATCGGGTGTCAGTAACAGCCATAACAGAGGCAGGCAAGCCAATCCTCCTCCCATTAACGGCCCCAACACCTTAAAGCTGGTTTTTGCCATGAAGAGCAGCGCCATAGCTATTGCTATATAAATCATGGCCGTTCCAAAATCCGGTTGTAAAACAACCAATCCTGCCAACAACCCACATTTCCATAACACCGGCCACAATTCGCGAAAACGAGTGATCCCGATGGTTCTTCCCTCTGTTCTATGTGCAAATTCTTTGGCAAATACGATAATGGCCGCAACCTTGCAAAACTCTCCGGGCTGAATCCCTACATTCAACCCCGGCAAATAGAACCAACCTGTCATGCCTCGCTGCCTGGAGCCGAAGATCAGCACAATGGCCAATATGCCAACCGCACCCCAGAAAATATAGTTAACAAAATCCCGGATGTTATTGTAATCCAAAAACATGGCGCCTACAGCCAGGCCAATGGAGATGATCAAAAAGATCAACTGTCGTAATGCATTTCCCGAAAAAAGTGAGCCAATATAGGCCATCAGCGATTGCCCTTCTTCAAAACCGACGGAAGTGGCGCTGGCAATGCAAATTACCCCAAACACAGCCAAGCCTAAAGTCAAGGCAACGGTAACCCAATCGATTCGCTTACTCAGCTTATTTTTTGAAAATTCCATAAAGCCTCCTTTCCTCCCATTGAACAGAATGCCGGCAGTGATACCTGCCGGCACTTTTTTCTGACTCAATATCTGTTTCTTGACATTTTCTTCACGCGCTTGATAGGAATATTTGCCACAATTTCCGAGGTGGTTCCTTCTCCGCCGATATTGGAATTTTTAATATCCAGTTCAAATTCCTCTTCATCAATCTCGATATATTCCTGGATCACTTTCAAAATATCCCTTTTCATCATTTCGATCATGGCGTTATTGGATGAAGTACCCGCTCTATCGTAAATGAGCACAAGCTTCAGCCTGTCCTTGGCGACCGAACTGCTCTTTTTCTTGTTCCTGCTAAAAAGACCCATTTTGTTGCTCCTTCTGATGCATGACCAGCATCATTCATCCTTCAATTGCCAAACAGCTTTTTAAACTTTTTGAAAAAGCTTTCTTTTTCTTCATAAACGCCTATGGGAATTTCTTCGCCTAAAATGCGCTTGACTGTTGCACGATAAGCGGCTCCCGCTTTAGATTTTTCATCCCCGACAGCTGGTTCTCCCAGATTGCTTGCCCGGAAAATCATCTCGTCCTCTGGAATCACTCCGATCAAATCAACCCCTAAAATTTCGATTACGTCGTCGATAGAAAGCATATCGCCTTTTTTTGCCAAATCCGGTCGCATACGATTGACCAGTAGTTTGACATCATCAACTTCACCAGCTGATAGCAAACCGATAATACGGTCGGCATCCCGCACCGAAGATACTTCCGGTACTGTCACCACAATCGCACTTTTTGCACCGGCAATGGCGTTCTGAAATCCCTGTTCAATACCAGCAGGGCAATCGATGATAACATAATCAAATTCCTTTTCCAGTTCTTCAATCAGGGGCTTCATCTGTTCAGGAGAAACAGCCATCTTGTCCCTCGTTTGCGCGGCAGGCAACAGATACAATCCATCATAACGTTTGTCCTTAATCAACGCCTGTTTTAACCGGCAGGTTCCTTCCACTACATCAACCAGGTCATATACGATTCTGTTTTCCAATCCCAATACTACATCTAGGTTGCGCAGGCCGATATCCGTATCCACCAGTGCCACTCTTTTTCCTTCCCGTACCAGTCCCACACCGATGTTGGCGGAAGTTGTCGTTTTCCCTACTCCGCCTTTACCGGATGTAATTACGATTACATTCTGCATATTGCTCTGTCCCTCCACTAAATTTATCCCACAAAATCAACTATAATTTTCCCATCTTGGATACGCACAATCTCAGGCCCTTCAATTTCCCTGCCCTGCGGAATGATCGCAATTTTTCCACCAATGCGCACCTGCTGTGGCATCAGGCTATTTGCCGCGATCACCACATCACTTTTCCCCCATGCCCCTGCATGGGCAAGACCCCGCAATTTTCCGAATACTACAATGTTTCCGCCCGCAATCAGCTCAGAGCCTGCGTTGACATCGCCAATGACCACAATATTGCCTTCATTTTCCAACCTTTGACCACTGCGCAGAGTCCCTCTGAAAAAAAGGTCCCTGGGAGCTGATGCCTCCGGCAGAACTTCCGGTTGCGGAGCTATGCAAATATCCTCATCATCAGAAAAAGCGACCTCAGAAATTCCGATTTCCTTTTGTAAAAAGGAGCGGATCTCCTTTTTCTGCATTTCTGTAAACTTTTTCCCCAAAAAATGTGCAGGCAATTTTGAGCCTTTATAAAATCCGCGCATTGCACGCATTTTCTCTTCCAAGGTTTCCCATACACGCCCATAAGGCGCGTCAGTTTCTACCCAAAACTCCAGGATATCTCCCGAACTCTTGATCGTCAACAATTCCGGACATCCCCCTTTCCAAATACGCTCACAATTCTATTCATTTAATTATATAGTATTTGAAAATTTCCTGCAATGGATTTTCCGATTTAATAAAATAAATCACCTTCTCCACAGGAAATATCCGCCTGTTCTTCCTTCTGATCAAAGTAATAGGTAATAATCGCCTTGGCCGTATCATAGACTTTGCAGTCACTGAGCCCATTGGGCACAAAAATTACAACTGCAATTTCCGGATCATCTTTTGGTGCCACCAGACAGAACCAGACTTTGTCCTCCAAATCTATATTGGAAATAGGCGCTGTTCCCGTCTTACCTGCCAAAATATTCTGATATTTAAAGCCTGCAAAAGCAGATCCTGCCGTGCCTCGATTTTCCCAGGACACAACCTGTTCCATTCCTTCCATGATAGCTTTGGAATAAGCCTTAGGCAATTGCAGGTCTTCCACCAGGCTGGGTTCGCTTTCCATCACTACATTCCCATTGGCATCCACTACTTTATCAATGATATTGGCGTCATAAACCTTTCCTCCATTGCTGATGGCACAAAGGTACCTGGCAATGGCAATTGGCGTCAGCTGTGTAGGCGTGGCCCCGATGCCCTGTGTGGCTGTATCCGTATTGGTCCAGATCAGCTCAATGAGCGTGCTCATAATTTCGCTTGTCCAACCGCGTTGCCGGGAAACATTGGCCGGAATATCCAACGTATTGCTCAGTACCTCGCGAATTTCAGGGCCAATGGAGAGCTTCTGCAACTCTACTAATTTTATCAGCTCCAGTGCCGCAGTAGATAGTTGATCCTCAGTATAAATCACATCGCGTTCTCTTCCAAATTCTTCCAGTTGTGTCTTTAATTTGTTATATACCAAAAGTGGCTTATAAGTTTTTTGCTGATCAATTGGCAGGGAACTGTCGTAAAGAATGCTCGGGCCGCCAATCCATCCCACCGCTTCACCGGTCAGCTGAATATTGGTTTTGGAAGTCAGGCCCAATTTGCCAACCCAATTGGTCAGGCGTTCAATCCCAAGGCGGTCTGCCACCTCAAAGAAGAAATAGTTACAGCTGTTTTTCAGTGCCGCCACTACATTCTGCCGTCCATGGCTGCTGTAATACGGTTTGATCCAGCAGGCCGGTGCGTCACTGCCTTCCTTGACATATTTATCATAAGGGCCAGTATCCACAATTGTGGAATTGACCGTGATCTCCCCTTCCATCAGCCCCGCTACTGCTGTTGCCATTTTAAAGATAGAACCGGGTGTGGAAGTAGATGAAATGGCATTATTAAACAAAGGGGAACCTTCCTGATCCAGCAAAGTCCGATAATCCTCATCGGAAATCCCTCCGGTAAACAAGTTCAAATCATAGGAAGGATAGCTGGCCAATGCCAAGACATTGCCTGTATCCACTTCCATCACAATCGCCGCGCCTGCATTCGCCAACGAAAGTTCCTTTACACTTCGCGCTTCCAGAAGCTTATCATATTTACCTTTATTCTCGGCATACTCCTGCTCCTGCTCGCTGCGAATCCTCTGCACATTGGCTGCCAAGGTTTCTTCCGTCACTTCCTGCAGCCCGATATCCAGCGTCAGCACCACACTGTCGCCCTGTGTCGGCGCTTCATACCCTGTCTGTTTCACAATACTGCCAGCCTTATTCAGGCTGTAAGTGCGCTTCCCCTGCCGTTCATTGATGCAACCGGAAAGGTAGGATTCCATGGTAGCTTCAATGCCCACCTTTCCCACCAAATCTTCTGCAGTATATCCCAAAGCTTTCTTTTCTTCCAGCTCCGTATTATCTACAATTCTGCCCAGATAACCGATTACATGTGCTGCAATATCCTGTTTGGGATAATAACGCGTATAACTTTCGGCGATTTCAATTCCCGTAAGCGCATCAGCATGCGTTTCCAGCTCATAAACCGTTTCCAGGCTGACATTTTCAGCAACCGTCACTTTCACATACGATTGGTACATATTCATCTGTACCTCCTGCCATATGGAAAGCAATTTTCGAGCCTGTTCGTAATCCAATTCTTCAGGAATACGAAAACGACTGCGCAAATCGTAATAAATATCTTCCGGCTCCATTGTATCATCAGCCAGCTGCATATTAGCACACCAGGAAGAGATATGCTCTTTCCGCGTTTCTTCGCTCAGCTCTTCGCTGATATCATAAGCAAAGTTTCCTTCCTCATCTTTGACAATCAGAAAGGTATCAATGATGGAATCCCCATTGCCTTCAATTATTTCAATTGCTTCCAGAAGAATTTTTGTATAATTCGCCCGATCACTGGAAGCATTATTGGCAGGATCCCGATAAAATGTTACTTCATAGCTTTCCTGATCGTAAGCCAACAATACGTTATTGGCATCATAAATTGCGCCGCGCTTTCCGGTCACAGAAACGCTGGCTTGCCGACTGCTCTGGCTGCTGCTTTGTTCACCAGCCGCCACCAGCCGATACAGCCGTATTGCCATTAGCGAAAAAATTACAAATATTATGGATAGACAGGCAATATAACGATGTTTCAGTTTTTCAAACATTTCTTTGTCAGCTCCGATCCACAAATGCCGTAACCGGCCAGATAAATCTATGCCTGTACAGCTTGCCCATACCGTAGTAGGTACCCAAAATCAACAATATCTGAGGCAAAAGCCCGGGAAGTATACTGTGCAAAATTCTGTTTTCTAACCCAATCGGTGCATCCATCAAAAAACAGAAATTAACGCCCAACAATTCCCGCAAGACCCAGGCAGCCGCCGCCACACATACAATTTCCACTATGCTCACATTGCGCTTTCGTGCAAAAAGATAGATGCATAATCCACTCAGCAGATACTGCAATACATAAAAGCCCGCAGCTTTTGCAAAAAAGGCATCCATCCATATCGCTGCCCCGGCGATATAAAAAACGGGAGTCATCGTCCTTTCCAACAAAACCATACAGACCATAGCAGCCAGCAGAAAATCCAATTGTGCGCCCAATATGGGTATGGCAGGTGAAATACATGCCGTCAGTATCATGGAGATACATGAAATCCCCAACAATGATAGGTATCGCATCATTCTACTCCTTCATAAACATGCAGTACTACACTGACTTCTTCCAGATGATCAAAGTCCACTGTACTTTGCACATAAATCACTTTCTCACTGGCCGTATTGGTGCTCACTTCGCTTACTACTCCCACCTCTATCCCTTTTGGGTAAATTCCGCCGATGCCGGAGGTGATGATTTTATCTCCCGGAACAATGTCTGCATCCTCCCGCAAATAATACATCTGCAGCAGCCCTTGAGAACCTTCCACTGCTCGAAGCACCGCATGATCGCGCGTGCGTTCTACCAGCACCGCCACACCGCTGGAACCATCCATAATAGAAAGCACCCGTGCATAACCACCGGCGGCATAGACAACTTTTCCTACTAATCCGTCTGCGTTATATACTGCCATTCCGCTTTCAATTCCCGAATTGCTGCCGGCACCGATCGTAAATTCGTCATACCAGTTACCAGGCATCGTGCCAATAATGCGCGCGGTTACAATTTCGTATTCCTTTTCACCCACATAATTCAGCAGCTCCCGCAGGCGATCATTTTCAGCCTTCAGCTCCTGATAATCTCGCAGCTGCTCCTCATAAGCAGTCACTTGTTCCAGCAGCTGTGCATTCTGCTCCTGCAGCTCCGCAGAACTCGCCTTTCCTTCAAAAAACATGCCGATTTCTTCTGTTATATTATAAAAAAAGCTTTGCACCGGCTTCAGTATTCCGCCCAGAATACTGACCGGGCCGCTCTGCGAGTCGGTATTTGCAGTGGTAATGAGCAGTGTGACTAATACAATAGTCAAGATCACCGTTATAACCAATGGCCTGTTCTTCCAAAAGTTCATGTACGAATTCTCCAATAAAAAAAGATATATGATAATGTATTATATCATACATCTTTTTTCTTGCCATCGGGGCATCCGTAACATATTTTTAAATTTTACGCCATCCAGCTTTGCAGAGGATGTGTATCGCAATAGCCGGCGATACAGGCACCTTTTGCCACTGCCTGCAGCGGATTTTCGGCTATACGTACAGGCAACTCCGTTTTTTCCTGCAAATAGGCCTGTAGTCCATACAACAGTGCATTGCCGCCATACAGCAATATGCCCTCCTGTGCAATATCACTGAGCAATTCCGGTGATATCTCTGAAAACAACTGCAAAATCACCGCCAGAATCTCTTCATACATCATTTGCAGCACACCGGCCATCTCTGCCGGATGCAGCAGTACTTCCCTCGCGCCATTCTGTTCCTGTGGCCTGCCCAGAATATGCATCTCCGCTTCCCCACAGCCTTGTGCTCCCAAAGCCAGTTTAATCCGCTCTGCCGTCAGGCTGCTCACCTGCAAACCATAGGTGTCGGAAATATATTTGGCAATCAGGCCATCCAGATAAGCACCTCCCGCTTCCCTTCTGCCGCAAGCAGCTATGCCGGAAAATGTCATCACCGCAGCCCGAATGTCACCTGCTCCCAAGCTCACCGCCATACGGCCATACGGCCGGTAAACATCCCATCCTTCACTCAATGCAGCTGCCAGCGGTTCCTCGACAAAGCGAACCTTTCGGATTCCCGACATCGTTGCGCAGTATTCCCAAGCCGCATAATCCTGATCGCTCAATTCACAGGGAACGCTGAACGTTCCCGCCATGGAATGCATCAGTCCGCCCTTTCCCGCAAATGCCTTACGCAGAAATCCTTTCATCATCTGGGAAGCCAACGAGCAATCTGTTATCAAGCCATTTTTGACAGGATATACGTTCTTATATTGTTCCGGCGCATATCTGATCAATTCCAATGCTTCTCTGCCTATCGCTGCCGGCCGACCGGACTCGAGTTGTACTGCTACTACTGTCGGCTCGCATAGAACAATTCCCCGTTCCTTTGTACCAATGCGTGTATACGCCGAACCCATATCCACGCCAATCTCTTTAAAAAATAATTTCCTCAAGTGTATCCATCCCATAGGTTCGTATTTTTTACTATATACCTATGGAGACACCTGAGGAAATATGCTCTCATCCTTGAAAATTCAATTGTTTCAACGCTGCATACAACTTGCTCACCGGCAATCCCATAACATTGTAATAGCATCCGTCAATACGGGAGATAAATTTTGCCGCTTCGGATTGTATCGCGTAGGCACCCGCTTTATCCAAATAATGAGCCTGATTCAAGTAGCTCTGCAGTTCTTCTTCCGAAATGGAGGTAAAATAAACATCCGTCTTTTCAAAAAACACTTTTCTTTGTTGACCGCATAACAGAGCTACACCTGTATATACCTGGTGCATGCGTCCGCTCAGCAGGCGAAGCATACGCGCTGCATCTTCCCGGTCCCGTGGTTTTCCCAAGATTTCCCCTTCCACGTATACAAGCGTATCTGCGCCAATCACAATGGCATCCTTTTGTGAACCGATTGCCTCTGCTTTTCGCAGAGCCAGCATCTGCACTCTATGTGCGCAATCTGTATCCTCTATCTGTTCATCGGCATTGGCTATCTGCACACAAAAATCAGGAGTAATATGGCGCAGCAGTTCTTTTCTTCGGGGAGAAGCCGAAGCAAGAATTAATTTCATAAACCTGTTTCACTTCTTTCTTTTTTTCTTTTATCATACGCAGTTTCTGCCGCTTTTTCAATCCCTTCGCCCCAACCGGAATCCGTGAAAATATTTTTTCCGTTTCCTTAAAAATCATATCGCAGCACTGTGTTTCTTTTGATTATTTTCTCTGTTTCTCGTTCTCCGGGTACTTATCATCCTATAACTCCTCCATAAGCCAAGTACTACCAAAAAGCCGCCAAACAATCTACCCAGCAGTGCACTTTCCAGAATATTGGCCAGATATGCACCACCGAGAGAACCGGCCAAACCGCTTCCTGCTAAAATCAATGCCATTGGAATATTCACATGCTTCTTTTTTATATGTGCCGCCAGTGCAAAAACAGACATCGGCAAAAAGCACAATAAATTCATTCCCTGCGCTTCCTGCTGCGTTGCACCCAAAAACCAGGTGAGAATGGGAATGAGAATTACGCCTCCACCCATTCCCATACCGCCGATGATTCCAAATATCGCACCCGCAATTAAATGCCACATTGGTTCTCCCCTCCCTTTTATGCAAAAAGCATGCGTATTCCCGAAATGAGAATCAGCACCGTAAATAGTACATTTACCCAACCGGCTGATAATTTATCCAACAACAGTGCCCCTAAAAAACCACCGACCGCACCTCCGGCCAGCAGCATCCAGGTCTCAGTTTCCCATGGGACATAGCCATTCAGGCAATAAATAACAGCACTGGCGATCGAAAGAGGCAAAATTGCCAAAATTGCCGATGCGTGTGCTCTCTTTTCCTTTTCTCCCAGGCGCGTCATGCATTCTACTGCAAGGACACCACCACCCGATCCAAAAAAGCCATTGATTAAACCTATTCCCAAACCACACAGAATTTTGATCCATACCTTTTGATGATTACGCTGTTTCATACCGTATATTTTTTCCGGAATCCCTCCTTTTATTTACATCCTTTCAAAAATTTATTATAATGAAACGAATCTTTTGATTTGAGGTACTCAGTGCATGTTTGATTTTTTTGCCGTTTATATGCTCATACAAGTCGTTTTGGCATTTATGCTCTGTTTTTTTGGTTACCGGCATCTCCGCCTGTTGTTATCCATCTATGCTTTTATGGCCGGATTCCTGGGATGCTATCTTTTAATCGCTTCTCTTTCACTGACGGTATTGCTGAAAAATATTCTCTGTATTGTAGCCGGCCTGCTGATTTCCGGGCTCACGTATGTTTTTTATAAAATTGCCATGTTCGCAGCCGGTGCAGGGCTGGGGCTGACGGCCGGTGTGATTCTTTGCTATTCTTTTTCCATTCCGATATTCGGTACGATCGGCCTGGTTATCCTGTTGGCATTGGGATTAGCTGCCGGTGCGCTTTCTATTGGCTATAAACGCCTGCTTCTCATTCTCTCCACATCTATCTGCGGCGCACTTCTGCTCAGCCTGCATGGTGGTTATCTCATCGATCGCTTTGCGCACGTCGGTTTTGGCTTGCTGACCATACAACAACCGCTGCACAGCACCTTTTTAGCATTGCAGACTTTCTTTTCAACTTCTCTGCCCTATATTTTGGGTGCAACCCTCATTTTGGCTATTGCCGGTATGGTGTTGCAATTTAAAAAGGGCGGCCGCCGAAAATAATTTTTCACAAACAAGTATAAAACTTTTCCTCGTGGTCATAATAGGAGTGATGCCAAGCGCATCAATTTCCCGTTTCATTTTTCCTCTATATGGGAAAAGCCCGGTTTTACCGGGCTTTTCTTTATGTATTTTTTCTTCAGAATTGATAGCGCATATCCTGATAACCAGCAGTCACCGGCCTGAACCCCAGTTTTTCATAGAGAGGAATTCCATCAGAGGTCGCTTTCAGTTCTACGTAATCCAGATCCATTGCCTGTGCATCATATAGCAACATGCGCATCAACACCTCTGCATTGCCTTGCCTTCGATATGGCGGCTGTGTGTAAACGTTAAACACCGTACCGGTTCTTCCCGTAATGAAAGATGGATTTGCCGGCTTCTCGGAAACAACCAGCAAAGCTGAAGCCACCAATAATGCATTCTCTGTTTCTGCAACATAGGCAAAACAATCCTGCTCCAGGTGCCGCAAAAAATAGAACGGCAACTGTTCTGCAATCGCTTCGTAAATCTTCGCATCCAGCACACCGTAATCCTCTTCCAGATAAGCCATACGCAGCGCAGTTAACTGCATAACATCTTCTTTCCCTGCTCTCCTGTAATTCATAAGTACCTCTTTGATTTAGATGCATTGCCAAAGATTATCTTCTGCCCGCCGCAGCGGAAATATTTCCGGTGTTTTTCCGGAAGTATAGTCAAAGAAATAAATGGCTTGTCCCTGCTTCAGGCAGCCGGTCTGCAAATAGTGCAGGATATCAAAACAAAAGGACTCGATTCTGGAATAATGCCAGGGCCGTTTTCCTTTTGGCATCCCTTGAGCCAACTGCTCCGGCATATGGGCATAGAATTCCCGCTGCCAGGGCGCGTGTTTTTCCAAAGCGGCAGGCATCTGAGCCCGCCTTGGGCGCAGAAACCAATCCAGTCGGATGGCATCCTTGAGCAATTCTTCTTGTGGATAAGCCTCCATCTGCCGCCAAAGCAACAAAGCCAATTCCTGTTCTCCCATTTGTCTGGGATTCCTGTGCTCTTGTTTCAACCGACAACGCAGGGCATCAAAAATTGCATAATAACCTCCGGCAGCCGATGCAACCAAATGCGTCGTATAGTAATATAATCCGGAGTTATAAATGCGCTCCAGCAAATATTCAATTTCATGCAATTCCAAAAGCTGTTCTTCTGTAATTGCATCGGTATATTTAACCTCATAAGGTGCCTGCTCCGAAGAAACAATTCCGTAACGCTCTGTCAATTGCTCCATCGGAGAACCTTTCAATACTTTTAAAAAGCCCAGCTGCACCACCTGTGCGCCCACTTCCATCACATCATCAAAGGATTTGCGGAACTCTGCCAATCCTTCCAACGGCAGACCGGCAATCAGATCCAGATGTACCTTTACATTTTTATGGGAAAGTATTTCACGCACCACCTGGCGGGTATAGGCAAAATCCTGTATGCGATCAATCGCTTTCAATGTCGGCTCATGCGTTGACTGTACCCCAATTTCCAACTGTATCTTTCCCTGCTTTGCTTCTGCCAATGCCTGCAGAAAATCCTGATCTATCAAATCGGCAGCAATCTCAAAATGGAATTCCGTCTGACCACCGTAAGTATTGATATCGCGCACAATTCTCGCCGCCCTCGGCGGATCTGTATTAAACGTGCGATCGACAAATTTCACTTTCATTACGCCCTTTTCCGCAAAATGCCGGATATCCCGGCATACCTTTTCCGCCGAAGCAAAACGCAGCTGCTTTTCCGCAGAAGAGAGACAATAAGCGCAGGAAAATGGGCAACCGCGCGAAGATTCATAATAAATAAGCCTCCGCTTCAGATTGTCCAAATCGACATACGGCTGTGCCAATTGCTCCAAATCAATATAATCCGCAGGTGGGTTTCTATGCAGTTTTCCCTGCTGCATAAAGCAAATTGACGGTACCCTTCTCACATCTTGTCCATTCAAAAAAGCCTGTACAAACTGGGCAAACGCTTCTTCGCCTTCACCGCTTAAAACATAATCACAATGCTGCAATGCCGTTTCCGCATCAAAGGTCACCTCCGGTCCCCCCATCAGCAGGAGTGCATTTGTCTGCCTGCGCAGTTTATCTGCCAGCGCATAAATATAGTTCACATTCCAGATATAAACCGAAAAACCATAGACATCCGCCTGCATTGAGCGCAATTGCTCATAGACCTGTTCCGGCTCCATATTTATCGTATATTCCGCAATCTGCACCTGTTCTTGCCCGCAATATTGCTGCAGATAGCGTATTGCCGGGTTGGTGTGAGCAAATTTTGCATTGACACCAACCAATACAATTTTTTTCATCTGTCTCCTCTTTTTCTCACAATCAGCTGCATACCCGGATACATGCCGCTTTGTGCATGATTGAGAGCAATCAATTCTTCCTTACTCATGGCAAACTTCTCCGCCACTTTTTCCGGCGTATCTGCCATACGATATGAATATATCATAAAATCCTCATTTAAGCACGGAATTTGCAGCTGTAATCCTTCTTTAATTTCCCGTGGATGCCTCAAGTGATTTTTTTCTAAAATACTGTTCATGGAAGTATGAAAGCGCTGTGCAATATCAAAAAGTTGATCTCCTTTCTGTACCTGATATTCCCGATAATAAAAAAGATCTTCTTTTGCCATCTGTCGTGTGTTATGTTTTCCACAGGCGCACCAGCATAGTGGCGGGATCCATATTACCTGCCCCGGCCTCCATATTTTTCCGGCATTAGCCCGGTACAGCATACAAACGGGTATTCCATAGTGGGCGCTCAAATTTTCCGGTGTATCTCTTCTGGAAAGAATATGTTTCATAAAGATTTCTATATGATTTTCCTTTTTAATTTCCGTTGCGAAGCACTCTGTAATATGCTATAGTTTGTTTGAATGCGCAGAGTAGGGATTCGGCGGTATCATATGGGATGGGATGTTGCCCATAGAGTGCGAATATTCGCCCCCGTTCCCGCGTCCGCTGCCATCAATAGAAAAGGCATCCGGCTATTATTTTGCGGTGCCTCTTTTTTTATTGAAGCAAGCAGTAATTTTATGCGTCATTCCTGAAAGGAATCATGTATGAACAAACACAAGCAACTCAAGTTTACTGTTTTCGCTGCTCTACTTACTTCTATTTCTGTCGTTTTGAAATTATTCCTCGGCATTACAGTGGATATGTTTGGCGGATTAGTCAAGGATATCAATCTTTCTCCGACAACCATTATGTTTTCCGGCATGATGTTAGGGCCTGTTTACGGTGGGTTAGTCGGGGCGCTGACGGATATCCTGGTCTATATCGTCCAACCGCTCGGCAGCTATAACCCGATTTTTACTATTACCAATGCATTGATGGGAATTCTGCCCGCTCTGTTTTTTCTCAAAAGCCAAAAGCATTCCCTGCTGCGTATCAGCCTGAGCGCTGCTTTCACACAAATACTCTGCTCCTTTATTATCAACACGCTGACACTCATTTTGATGGGATTTTTACCTGCACAAATTGCTTGGTTCAGAGCCTTATCCACCTTTATCATGCTGCCCATCCATATTTTTCTGATTTATACGCTTGCAAAAGCTTCCGATCGCTATTTGCCTTTCTTAAGAATTAATAAAAATACCGGGGCCACTGTGCATACAAATGAGGAAAATATGGTATAATTCCTAAAAGAAGTTCTTTGGGGAGTTTTGCATTGCAATGAAAATAGATTGGAATCGTAAATATACTACGGTTGCCGTATATGCCTTTTTGGTACTGGCTGCCACTGCAATAGTAGTTGTTTTATTGCTGAATTTCGGCGGTATCACCGCAGCTTTGGGGAAGTTCATCGACGTCATTACTCCTGTCTTATGGGGGTTCGCCATCGCCTACATCCTGAATCGCCCCATGAAATTTTTCAAGCGAAAGGTTTTTCACTTTTTAGCCACGCCTAAAAAACCCCGGCGCAAACTGATTAACGGCCTTTCCATTGCTTCAGTCTATATCCTCTTTATTGCCTTTATCGTTGCTCTGATGGCTGTCCTTGTGCCGCAGATCAGTTACAGTATTTCGGTTTTTGCCGAAAACCTGCCCGACTATTTATCCAGTCTGGATATCTGGCTGCAACAGACAGCACATGCACTCAACATCGAGGAGTTCGTTGAAGGTGGTATTTCTCTCAGCAATCTTTTCAGCAAAGCTTTCTCATATCTGAAGACGGTGATCCCTGATATCGCCAATGCCGGTATCGACATTGCTACTAAAATCGTCTCTTACACCAGCGATGCCGTTTTGGCCATTGTAATCAGCATCTATACGCTGCTTTCCAAAGATTTGCTTATCTCACAGGCCAAAAAAGTGATTTACGCGCTTTTCAATAAGCGCTATGCCGATAACACCATTGCGTTGACCCGCGAAAGCAACGAGATTTTCGGGGCTTATATTTCCAATGTGCTGTTGGAAGCCCTGATTATTGGCAGCCTGCATTTCCTCGTACTCACCATTTGTCGCGTGCCCTATGCACCGCTGATCAGTTTAATTATCGGCATTACCGATATTATTCCTTATATCGGTCCGGTCATAGGTGCGGTCATCTCCATGTTATTGTTGTTCGTTGTCTCCCCGGCATATGCACTGACATTGCTGATTGTTACCATTTGTATTCAGCAGTTGGAGGCACATCTCATTGCGCCCAAAATACTTGGGGAATCCACCGGGCTCACAAAATTCTGGGTCGTTTTCGCAATCTTACTGGGCGGCGGCCTGTTTGGGCTCCCGGGTACTATCCTGGGAATTCCCCTGTTTGCAGTGCTCTATTCGGTTTTGCGGCAATTCATCTATTCCCGCTTAAAAAAGCGAAATCTCTCCGTTCGATCTGAGGATTACAGCTCGGAAGTTGATGATTAAGTTCTGTTTCAAAACATGCCTTGCGGCTGCAAGGCATGTTTTTTTATTTTCTTAATAATTTTTCATAATCCGGCAGGAATTTCCTGCAAATTGGCGAATGTATTTCATAACCATATATGAGGAGGTGAGTTTTGTGAAAAGACGCATTTCTTTTCTATCGTTTATGCTCGCACTTCTTTTGCTATTGTGCGGATGCCGAACTGAAAAACACATCGGAGTATTTGAAATGCCTGCTTATATCGCCGTTCCGCAAAACACAGAAAACGGAATCGCTTTCACGTTGTTCTTTCCGGCTCAGCAGAAAAGATTGCAAAAACAGCTGGAATCTGTTGTTTCCTGCTCCTTTGAGAATGCAGAGGTGTACGGCCTGGAAGTGTCCGGCTTCTCGCTGGAACAAACTGACAGCAACACCCCCAATCCCAAATACCTTACTTTTGGCCTGATCTTGAACTATGTATGCAGCCGTCAGGGCACCTTTACTGTCAATCAATTAAATCTGATCTGCCCGGATACCGTATTGGAACTGCCCCTCTCCCCCATTTATTTTGATGTAGGAGAAGAAACCGGGAACGCTTATGTAGATCCCTGGAGTTCCCCTGCCGCCTCTTCCAATCCGGAACAGTTGCTCTGTAACTATCAGTTTTCCGATATGGTGGATGCCTGCCAAATCTATTACGCTCCGGATCAGTTCGTGGAATTATCCGCCGAACAGCTTTCCGATGGCGAAATTCGCATTCCATTGGATCAAAGCGGCCTGATGACTTATATCCGCACTAAAATTGTTGTGGAAATTGACGGGAAATCCTACACCACTTATGGAAAAGGATGCCTTTGCGGCGCTTTACAAACCATTACCGATGAAACACTGGATGTGCTTTACTCCACCCAGCAGCCATGAACAGCTTTCTGTAATAAAAAAAGAAGCATGGAAATTCCATGCTTCTTTTTATGTCTTGAACTCTTATTTCACGTTTGCGAAATACTTGATGGTGCGAACCATCTGGCTGGTGTAGGAGTTCTCGTTGTCGTACCAGGAAACAACCTGTACCAGCGTGTTGCCATCGCCCATATCGGAAACCATGGTCTGCGTTGCATCGAACAGAGAACCATAGGTGATGCCGATGATATCGGAAGAAACGATTTCATCCTCATTGTAGCCGAAGGATTCATTCGCTGCAGCTTTCATAGCAGCATTGATTTCTTCCTTCGTTACCTTGCCCTCAACTGCAGCAATCAAAATCGTGGTGGAACCGGTGGGGGTGGGAACTCTCTGAGCGGAGCCGATCAGCTTGCCGTTCAGTTCGGGAATAACCAGACCAATAGCCTTTGCAGCACCGGTGGAGTTGGGAACGATGTTGACAGCAGCCGCGCGGCTTCTTCTCAAATCGCCTTTTCTCTGGGGGCCGTCCAGCGTCATCTGATCGCCTGTGTAAGCATGAATGGTGGACATGATACCAGACTTGATGGGAGCCAGGTCGTTCAATGCTTTTGCCATGGGAGCCAGGCAGTTGGTCGTGCAGGATGCCGCGGAAATTACGGTATCTTCCGGCTTCAGGGTATCATGGTTAACATTGAAAACGATAGTGGGGAGGTCATTGCCTGCGGGAGCAGAGATAACAACCTTCTTAGCACCTGCAGCAATATGTGCAGAAGCCTTTTCCTTGGATGTGAAGAAGCCGGTGCACTCGAGCACGACATCTACATCCAGCTCACCCCAGGGAAGTTCCGCGGGATTTGCCTTTGCATAGATCTTGATCTCTTTGCCATCCACCGTGATGGAATCTTCACCGGCGGAGACTTTGTCGCACAGAGCGTATCTGCCCTGCGCAGAGTCATACTTCAGAAGATGAGCCAGCATCTTGGGGCTGGTCAGGTCGTTGATTGCTACAACTTCATAGCCTTCGGCGCCAAACATCTGTCTGAATGCAAGGCGGCCGATACGGCCAAAACCGTTAATTGCAACTTTAACTGCCATTGTTCTTTCCTCCTAAGAATCTCTAGGTGTATCACCTATATTATCACTTAATAAACATACACACACATTATAGTATATCACATTTTCTTTTTCAAGCAATAGAATCGAGTTCTTTACGAATTTATTGCGAATTTACTGCAAATTCATTTCAAGTTCTCCGGATTCAGGCAAGCCAGCTCCGGCAAAACAAAGCGACCGTCTTTGCGGATCAGTACGTCGTCAAAATAAATTTCTCCGCCGCCCATTTCCGGTGTCTGTATCCAAACCAGATCCCAATGTACTGCGCTGTCATTGCCGTTATAAGCTTCTTCATAAGCTGCACCCGGTGTAAAATGAATCGATCCCGCAATTTTTTCATCAAACAAAGTATCGCACATAGGGCGGGTTACATATGGATTGACGCCAAAAGCAAACTCTCCCACATAACGTGCACCGGCATCCGTATCCAGTATGGCATTTGTCTTCTCCGTATTGTTGGAAACAGCCTCCACAATTTTTCCATCCAGAAAAGTCAGGGAGATATTTTCAAATTTGAATCCCTGGTACAGGCTGGGTGTATTGAAAGAGATTTTTCCATTTACACTTTCCCGGACAGGTGCCGTAAACAATTCTCCATCCGGTATATTTTTATTTCCCGCGCATTTAATTGCCGGGAGTCCTTTAATGGAAAAGCTAAGGTCTGTCCCCGGGCCAATCATACGGACCTTATCTGTCCGTTCCATCAAAGCCTGAAGCGGATCCATCGCGCGATCCATTTTTGCATAATCCAGCGTACATACATCAAAATAGAAATCTTCAAATTCCCGTGTGCTCATGCCGGAAAGCTGCGCCATAGCCTCATTTGGATAACGCAATACGCACCACTTTTTGCGCAGCCTCGTCTGCTGCACTTCTTTGGCATAAATAGCCTGATACATTGCCTGTTTATCCTGTGGAATGCCCGCGCTTTCTGCCGTATTGCGATTTCCGCGAAAAGAAATGTAAGCATCCATCGCGCGCATACGTTCCGCTTCCCAACGTGCACGGTCTTCCATCTGTTCACGATCTGCTCCGTTCAGCCATTCCCGCTCTGCTTTTGCACTGTAAAGGGAAAGGTATGGCCGCACTTCAGCCCGATAAGCAGCTTTAAGCAACTCCTCTGCCAAAATTTCCTCACAATCAAATATTTCAATCAATACTTTCTCGCCCTTTTTCATGGCACAGGAATAACGAATCAAACTGTCTGCCAACTTACGTAATCTGGGGTCTGTCATTTTTTCTCCTTTTCTTTTGCATAGTTTGTGCATCTCCCGGTCATTCCATACCGGTTTATTTCCATTTTATTCATAATAAGTATAATCTAATTTTTTCAAAAAGTCTTGACCTTTTTCTAATCTATGGCAAAATATAGATACAGGAATTTAAAATCCATAGGAGGACTTACTAATGCCTTTAGTAACATCTACAGAAATGTTCAAAAAAGCATATGAAGGCGGCTATGCAATTGGCGCTTTCAATGTGAATAACATGGAAATCATCCAGGGCATCACCGAAGCTGCCAAGGAGTGCAACGCTCCTGTCATTCTTCAGGTTTCCAAGGGTGCGCGTGCATATGCTAACCGCACTTATCTGGTAAAGCTGGTGGAAGCTGCCGTTATCGAAACCGGTTTGCCCATCGTGCTGCACCTCGACCATGGTGACAGCTATGAAACCTGCAAGAGCTGCATCGATGATGGTTTTACTTCCGTCATGATCGACTGTTCTTCCCTTCCTTTTGAGGAAAACGTTCGCATTACCCGTCAGGTTGTGGAATATGCCCATGAGCGCGGTGTAGTGGTTGAAGCTGAGCTGGGCACCCTGGCCGGTGTTGAAGACGAAGTCAACGTTAGCGCAGAAGCTTCTTCTTATACCCGTCCTGAAGACGTACAGGAATTTGTAGAGCGCACCGGCTGCGACTCCCTTGCAATTGCAATCGGAACTTCTCACGGCGCTTACAAATTTACTCCCGCTCAGTGCACCCGCAATGAACAGGGTATTCTGGTACCCCCGCCCCTCCGTTTCGATATTCTGGAAGAAGTTGCTAAGCGTCTTCCCGGATTCCCCATCGTTTTGCATGGTTCCTCCTCCGTTCCGCAGGAGTATGTAAAGATGATCAACGAAAATGGCGGTGCTATGCCCGATGCTATCGGTATTCCCGAAGAAGAGCTTCGCAAAGCTGCTTCCATGGCAGTTTGCAAGATCAACATCGACTCTGACCTGCGTCTGGCTATGACCGGTACGATCAGAAAGCATTTCAATGAGCATCCGGCAGATTTCGACCCCCGTACTTATCTGAAACCCGCTCGTGCCAACATCAAAGAACTTGTTAAGCACAAGATTATTGATGTTCTTGGCTGCAACGATAAAGCCTGATTGGCATTTCATATGTTCGCAAAAAGCGCAAAATTTCAATTTTGCGCTTTTTTTATGCTTCTTTTTTTAAATTTCCTTGAAAGTTCATTGAATTTTCTTTTTCGGAGCAATTCGAAATCCCCGCCCGACTTGCTTGTTTGATAATTTTGTTATAGTATAATGCTATCTTTATGCAAATATGGAGGTCTATATGGCAATTACGCTCATTCACTGCCCAAATTGCAAATTTGCAATGTCGGCAGATGATTCTTCCGATGCGCAGCTTACCTGCCCTCACTGCGGCAAACAATTTATCTATTCCGAAACGCAGGAAAAGCCGAATGTATCTCAAGAAGCGGGAAAAGCCGCTCCCTCAACTATGGAAGAATATTTACATCAGGCCAGAGAAGCTCTGCAGAACCAGGAATATCTGCTTTGTCTGGATGCGGCCAACGCTGCGCTGAAACTCAATAAAGGAAATGCGGATGCTCTTTTCTATCAGCAGGCTGCTTCTGCATTTGCCGCTGCCGGCATCCATGCCTCCGGAATGCGCACCGCACTCGACCGGGCCGACGCCGCCATGGAAGCCAATGATTTTTCCGATATGCAAAAAGCCGAGCACTTCAGGGAATATCTAGCGGTTATCTGTCAATTCCTGCGTCTCAAATGTGTACAAGCCAAAGAACGCCTGAGCAATGAATATTGTACCGAAGAAGACATTTCTGATATGCGCGCCGATTTCGCTTCGCTATTGGAACTGTGCATCAATAGTGCAGGGTATTTGCCTACTTCACTACTGGAAGCCTGCCCCGAAGCCGAGCACAGCATACTCGATTTGATTGAAGAAGGAAATACTCTGATTACTCTGCTAAAAGATCATTATAAATATTATGACTTTCCCTCAGCCTCCTACCTTTCTTCTTATGCTTCTTCCGCTGTAAAAACTGCTTGCAATGAAGGCGCAAATCAATTGAAAAAATTGAAAGAAACACTTCCCTCTCTTATTTCAAAACAAGAAGAAATCCGCCGCAAGCAGGATGCCAGCAAACTCTCCGTCCGTTCTTATTGGGAAGCACATAGTGAGGAACAGGCTTTTTTGCAGACTTACTTGCGCAAAAACCATATCTGTCGCCTGATCAGCCTGATCAGCTCGGTTTTGCTCTTTCTGGGCATTGTGATAGGTTGGGGAATCGGCCTAAAGGCTCTGGTCAAAGCCGGAATCGGGCAGGGGCTCTACTATCTGTGCATTTTCGGACTGATGGTGATCATGGTCGCCTATTGGATTGCCTTCAGCCTTATTTATCGGAAGTTTGATTTCAAAAATCATGCTACCGCTGCAAAACGATATCTATCAAGCCCTATTGGTAAAGAACAAGCTATTGAAGCTTTTATTGAGGAGCGCAGAAAAAAACATATATTCCAGCGTTCTTCCAAAGCCTTGCGCAAACGCTTTACCAAAAAGCTCCTGCTTACCAGTGGTGTGATTGCGGCCTCTGCTGTTGCAATTTGCCTGATATTGGTTTATCTTGCAATTCCTGCCATCAATCTGGGAAAAGGAAAAAAAGCGATAGAATCCGGAGATACCCTTTCTGCTATTACGTATCTGGACCGTGCCGGCAATTACAGCAATGCCAAAGAATTACTCTGTGAACAATTGGATATTTATCGTCAGCGGGCAATCTCTTATGATGGCCGTGCCGGCGCTTATAATAATGTTTTGGCTGTACGGGACGCTTCCGGCGATATTTACTATATGAATTTCTCCTCAACTGCTTATCCGGATGTAGCAATTACCAATGCCGAAAGTTTTTTGCTGACACAAAACTATATCGTGGCACTGCGTTCAGATGGATACCTCAGTTATTCTCAATATACAACCGCGGCGAATGCTGCCGCACCTGATGTTTCAGAATGGAGTGAGATTGTAGCCATCGGCAAAATGAATAATACCATTATCGGCTATCAGCAGGATGGCACGCTGGTTTATAACAGCGCTTCTCTGGATACGGAAACACTTGCGCGGCTCAACGGCGACAATATTGTCGGCATTTATGATAAATTTGGCGATATTGCCGTGCGGGCAGACGGCACTGCTTCCCTCCCCGCCGCAACCAATTACAGCTATCCGGATAAAGTACAAGAAGTCTTTGACCGCATCGCGAAGTGGCAGAATCTGGCTGTCATTAAAGGGGATATTACCAATCATATCGTCGGCTTAACCAAAGACGGTCGTGTCTATGCGGTCAGTGGCTGGTTTGATTCCAGTTTTGGGGAACTGAATGTTTCTTCCTGGCGCAATGTTGTTGATATTGCCAGCGGAGAAAGCCATACAGTAGGTTTATTGGCAAACGGCACTGTCGTCGCTACCGGCAGCAATTCTTATGGACAATGCGATGTTTCCGATTGGAAGGACATCGTCGCCATTGAAGCAGGCAGCAATTTTACCATGGGCATTGCTTCCGACGGTACCGTCTATATCACAGGCCATGGCAGCACAACCTATGTGCCCAGAGGAATGAGTGAAATCTGCCGCCTTGCAGAGGAAATCGAAACAGATGAGGACATCACTTCTGATGCTGAAGGAGATATCACTTCTTCCGAAATATCTTCTTCCGTTGAAAACTAACCTCTTTTATCTATGTTCAGAATAGTCTGCCTTTTCTAAGGCAGACTATTTTTATAATATGTTTGTACCAACGATAATCGTGTTGGGATATGGAATCCTCTTTCTGCTTTTTCGAAAAAAATTTTTCTACCCTGTTTATTCTTTACATCATATTTAGTATTACTAAACTTTTAATTATTTATAACCGCCATCGCAAAAAAATATATGCTGAAAAAATGCCTTTATTAAAGCATTTTTTCTTACGCTTTTTGTAAAAATCAAAAAAACATATTTGAAGTGCAAAAATATTGACTTTTTTTACATATTCTGCTTTAATATATCTGTTCGTTTACTGATTGTAAACTTTTTGTTTATCTATAGTACGAATTTTTTTGAAGGGAGCTGCGTAATGGATATCGGAGCCAAAATCAAGAGCCTGCGATTGAAATATGGGCTCACACAAGAGGAATTGGCGGATCGCGCCGAACTTTCCAAAGGATTTATTTCACAGTTGGAGCGGAACCTCACTTCTCCCTCCATTATTACTCTGATTGATATCCTGGAATGTCTCGGAACGACCCCTGGAGAATTCTTTTCTGAAAAGTCTGCAGAAAAGATTGTCTTTACCAGCGAGGATATGTTTGAAAAAGAAGATGCCGACAAACAGATTATCTGGCTTGTCCCTAATGCGCAGAAAAACATGCTGGAGCCTATTTTGCTGACTCTACAGCCGGGCTGCAGTACCGACCGGGAGGATCCACACGAAGGTGAAGAATTCGGCTACGTGTTATCCGGATCCGGCTTTCTGTATTTAGGTGCAAAAAAGGTTCGTCTGAAAAAGAATGCATCTTTCTACTATCGATCCAGCGAACCTCATTATATTGAAAACCGGGGCAAGAGCGAGCTCAGAATTCTCTGGGTTTCTTCCCCTCCCAGCTTTTAAGCTTATACTTTTTGGTTGTGAAGGAGCATGAAAATGGATAAACAGCGTTTGGTACTTTTAAAAAATGTATGCAAAGAATTTGATGGCGTGGAAGTTCTTTCCAACATCAACCTGTATATTCGAAAAAATGAATTTCTCACTCTGTTGGGCCCTTCTGGCTGCGGCAAGACAACTCTGCTGCGCCTACTCGGCGGTTTTGAAACTCCTACTTCCGGCGATATTCTTTTTGAAGGAAAATCCATCGTCAGTACGCCGCCTTATAAACGCAAGCTGAATACAGTTTTCCAGCGTTATGCTCTTTTCCCTCACTATAATGTATTTGACAACGTTGCCTTCGGCCTGAAAATCAAAAAACTCCCCAAAGATGAAATCCGGCAAAAAGTACGGGAAAAGCTTAAATTGGTGGGTCTCTCCGGTTATGAAAACCGTACCATCGACACTCTTTCCGGAGGGCAGCAACAGCGTGTAGCCATCGCTCGTGCTCTTGTCAATGAGCCCGAATTGCTGTTATTGGATGAGCCTTTAGGTGCGCTCGATTTAAAATTCCGTAAAGAGATGCAGCTGGAATTAAAGCGTATGCAAAAGCAATTAGGCATCACGTTTGTCTATGTTACACACGATCAGGAAGAAGCTTTATCCATGTCGGATACCATTGCCGTAATGGACAGTGGCCGCATTCAGCAAATCGGTACACCGGTGATGATCTATAACGAGCCGGTTAACTCTTTTGTCGCAGACTTTATTGGCGAAAGCAATATTCTTTACGGTATCATGAAAGAGGATTACGTCGCTCATTTTTCGGGTCGGGATTTTCGTTGCCTGGATAGAGGCTACAATAATAACGAACCGATTGTGGTCGTTGTGCGCCCGGAAGATATCAAGCTGGTTCCTCCTACCGAAAATACCATCAACGGAGTTGTCACTTCCATTGTTTTTATGGGAGTACATTATGAAATTCGCCTCCAGGGAGATGACGGCTTTGAATGGCTCATTCAGAGCATCCATTCTGCAGAAGTCGGAAGCCGCCTCGGTATTCATCTCGATCCCGATGATATCCATATTATGGACCGTTCTCAGTATGACACGGCGGAAACTCTGGAGATAAAGCAATGAACAAAAAAAGAGCCTTTGCACTTCCCTATGTAGTGTGGATGGTGATTTTCACCGTTGTCCCGTTGCTCCTCATCCTCTTCTACGCGTTTATTCACCGTACGGATACGGGAGCATTGGTCTTTACTACGCAATATATCGAATCGGCTCTTTCCGGTTCCAGCATGTCGGTATTGCTGCTTTCTTTGGAATATGCCCTTATTACCACTGTTTTTTGCCTGCTTCTGGCATATCCGGCGGCTTTATTCCTTTGGCAGCTCAAATCCCGTATTGGCAGCATTGTCAACCTCTTGTTTATGTTGCCTATGTGGATGAATTTTCTGCTCCGCACCTATGCCTGGCGGGCTCTTCTGGATACATCCGGCCCAATCAATCAGCTGTTGCAATGGCTTGGCCTTCCTGCTCAGCAGTTGCTTTATACAGAAGGAGCAGTCATTTTCGGATTGGTTTACAACTTTTTGCCTTTTATGCTTTTGCCAATTTATACTTCTTTTACCAAAATTGACAGAAGTTACATCCAGGCAGCAGAAGACCTGGGTGCCAATAAATGGCAAACTCTTATCCACATCATTCTCCCGTTGACCAAATCCGGCATTGTTACCGGTGTTACCATGGTCTTTATGCCTGCAGTCACTACTTTCGTTATCTCCAGGCTACTGGGCGGCTCACAAACGATGATGTTTGGAGATCTGTTGGAAAATCAGTTTATGCTGCTTAAGGACTGGAATACCGGCTCAGCACTGGCCGTCGTCATGATGGTACTGATGTTGATCAGCATGGCGCTGGTGCGCAAGAGTGATGAAGGCGTCATGCCAGGGGGTATGTAAAATGTCAAAATTCTGGAATTTTTGTAAACGCTTTTATCTTGCCATTTTGTTGATCTTTATTTATCTTCCGATTTTGATGCTGATGATTTTTTCTTTCAACAGCGGCAAATCCATGACGAAATGGTCGGGCTTTACTTTTGATTGGTATCGAAAGCTCTTTACAAACCCATTAATTTTGGAGAGTATCTGGGTAACACTAAGCATTGCCATTTTGTCCTCCCTCATTGCCACTGTAGTGGGAACTTTGGCTGCAATTGGTATTAATGATTTTAAAAAATGGCAGCGCAATCTTGTGATCAATTTGACACAGATTCCCATGATGAATGCGGATATCGTAACCGGTATTTCTCTGCTGTTGTTTTTCATCTTTACCAAGATTCCCCGTGGGTATATTACCATGCTGATTTCACATATCGTATTCAATATCCCCTATGTGATTTTCTCAGTTATGCCCCGCCTTAAAGGAATGGATGAGAACCTTTACGAAGCCGCATTGGATATGGGGGCAACACCAGGTTATGCAATTCGTAAAGTGATTGTACCCCAGTTGATGCCCGGCATAGTTTCCGGATTTATCATGGCTTTTACGATGTCTTTTGATGATTTTGTCATCAGCTTCTTCTCATCGCAAGGCGTGATCAGCAATCTTTCCATCTATATTTATTCCATGGCAAAGGTTGGTATCAACCCGGAAATCAATGCGCTTTCAACAATTATGTTCCTATGCGTTATTACACTGCTTATTGTCATCAACGTGCGTGCAGAACGGCAGGCAGTCCGAAGCGGAAAGCGCCCCAAAAAAGCAAAAAGAGCTCATTGAAGCTCCTGCACTTTTTAAGATTTTATATTTTAAGGAGGATTGTTTAAATTGAAAATAACCAAGTTCGTTGCTCTGCTTATGGCAATTTTGTTTGTAATTCCGCTTGCCGCTTCTTGCGGAAAAAGCGACCAGACAACCTTGTATATACTCAACTGGGGAGAATATCTCGATCCGGATCTGATCAAAGAATTTGAAACACTGAATCCGGACATCAAGATCAACTATACGACCACTACATCCAACGAGGAAATGTATACCATTTGTGCGACAGAAGGCACTAAAATCGATGTGCTTGTTCCTTCCGATTATTTGGTAGAGCGTCTGATCGCCGAAGATTTGCTGGCTGAATTGGATTATGCCAATATCCCTAATTTTAAATATGTAGAAGCTGTTTCCTCTACGCGTACTTTCGATCCGGAATCCAAATATTCCATCCCTTATTTGATGGGTACGGTAGGTATCGTTTATAATACCAAATTGGTAGACGATCCGGTTACCAGTTGGGATATCCTCTGGAATGAAAAATATTCCGGAAAAATCATGATGTATGATTCCATTCGCGATTCCATTATGGTAGCTTTGTGCAAATTGGGTTATGACATCAATACGACGAACCCCGAAGAACTCGCAGAAGCAGGCGAATTGTTAAAACAGCAAAAGCCCTTAGTTCTGGCCTATGGCACCGATAATATCAAATACGATATGATTGGCGGAAGCGTTGCACTGGCAGTAGATTATTCCGGTTCTGCTACCGAGGCAATCATGGAAAATCCTGATTTGGCTTACGTCGTCCCCGAAGAAGGCAGCAATGTCTGGGTAGATAATCTGGTCGTACTGAAATCTTCCAAGCATAAAGAAGCAGCCGAGCGTTTTATTAACTTTTTATGTGATCCTGAAGTGACTGCTGCCAATTCCGAATATGTCGGCTATACCACACCTAACAATGGAGCAGAACCTTATCTCGATCCGGAATTATTGGCTGTTGATTCCTATCATATTACAGACGATGTTTTGGCACGCTGCACTTATTTTAAAGATCTGGACTCTGATTCCCTCTCTCTGTGGAATGACGTCTGGATGGAAGTTAAGACTTCTAACTGAATACCCTAATTTTGAGAAATAAAAAAACCAGGCGTTAAAAGCCTGGTTTTTTATTTCTATCAAAAAAGTTGCTTTTCTTCTGCAGACGTGCAAAGAAGCAGCTTCTCTGCACGCTTCATTTTCTTTATCGCTGCTTCCCGTTTCAATGCCGCTGATTTATCCGTGCATGTTTCCCAATAAAGCAAATGAACCGGTCTTCTTCCTTTCGTATATTTAGCGCCTTTTCCCGCATTATGCGCACGCAATCGCTGCTGTAAGCGGTTCGTTATGCCGGTATACAAAGTCTGATCCGCACACCGCAATATATATACATACCATTTGCTTTCGCGCTGCATACTTGCACCTTTTACAGATATTGCCTCTTGATAATCTTATCACGCATTTAGACGCCTACAATATCGTCTATCAGCACCAGATGATATTCACGGCCAGGCAGCGCGCGATCCAAAATAGACGTAACGCGACACGCCCGATACTCATTATCACAATCCACACATTTTCCGGCCTTTCGGCAAGCCGATTCCGCGCTTGCATGCGGCATGCAGGTATTGTTTTTCAGGCCATGCCATGCTGTTTCCATATCCGGATAAATCTTATTTTTTCCAATCACCAAAATCACCTTTTTAGGACCATAAATCATAGCTCCTACGCGATTTCCGATGCCATCGACATTCAGCAAAGTTCCCTTTTCCGTCATTGCGTTGGTCGAACAGATATACGCCTCTGCCGTCATTGCTTTTTGCAAGGCAATATCCGGATCCAGCCCTTTTTGATTATACAAAGTCGTTGCAAAAAGTTCTATTCTACTATCATCTTCGCGTGCATCACGTTCAACTAAGGCTTCCCAAATTCCGGTATCCCGTAAACTCTGGCTGCCTCCCTTGCCCAGTGTATGCACACCGGCAAGAATTTCATCCATAACCAGCTTTTTTGCTTCCTCTTTTGTTTTCACAAAATACGGAATGTATCCCCTGTTTTTTAAATTGCGCAAAATTTTTTCGTAATCCATAATTTCTTCCTCTATTAAATATTTAGCTATTTATTTATTTTACCATTTTCACCCTGTTAAAACAACTCAGCCTATTTATAAAAAAAGTGCTTTGTATAAACAAAGCACTTTTTATCTTCCATAAATTGATTATTTGATTTCGGTTTCGCCACCGACTTCTGCGATCTGAGCAGCAATCTTTTCTGCATCCTCTTTGGAAACGTTTTCTTTGAGGGGCTTGGGAGCGTTGTCAACCAGATCCTTTGCTTCTTTCAGGCCGAGGCTGGTGATTTCTCTTACGACCTTAATAACCTTAATCTTCTGAGCACCTGCGCTCTTCAGAACAACGGTGAATTCGGTCTGCTCTTCTTCAGCTGCTGCGGGGCCAGCTGCAGGACCTGCTGCTACGACTGCGGCTGCTGCGCTTACACCAAACTTTTCTTCCAATGCTTTTACCAAATCTGCCAGTTCGAGGACATTCATCTGCTCGATTGCTTCAATAATCTGCTGTTTATCCATTTTATATTACCTCCGAAATTTTTTAATTTAACACGCAGCATTTATGCTGTCGCTTCTTCTTTTTGCTTTCTGATTGCATCCAAAGCACGTACAAAACTGGAAATGGGAGAATTCAAGCTGCCCATAAGTCTTGCCAGAGACTGCTCTTTGGAAGGAGTAGCCGCCAGATTCTTAACTACTGATGCATCAATTGCTTTACCTTCGTAGACGCCGCCTTTAACTTCCGTCTTCTTAATAGACTCCACATAATCTACAACAATTTTTGCTGCTGTAACAGGATCTGCTGCGCAATAGGCAACGGCAGTCGGGCCTTCGAGCATTGCATCCAACCCGGTAATTCCCAGATTCTCTGCCGCTCTCTTGATCACCGTATTTTTGATGACCTTGTACTCAGCACCTGCTTCTCTGATCTTATTTCTCAGCTCAGTTACTTCCGCAACTGTCATGCCTCTGTAATCAAGAAACACCAGGCTCTGCGCTTCAGCGAATTTTGCCTGTACACCTGCTACGACTTCTTGCTTTGCTTTCAAAGTATAGTCTTTCAAGTGTTTCACCTCCTATGGAATATTTGAAATGAAAAAACCCGTTTATTCTTCCTAAGAGGAATAAACGGGAATCGACTCATTCTGCGTTTATGTGTACCTCGGCGGGATTTATACTTGCGCTACCCGCTGTCTTAGGAAACAAGATATTCAATTCCTATTTATGTTAGCACACCATAAACAATCTGTCAATACATCAGCCAACGTTGGCGGGGTTGACTTTAATGCCGGGGCCCATACTCGCAGAAATAACACC
>CAMEMG010000010.1:0-27007 GCA_945927325.1 uncultured Clostridia bacterium
TGGAGGGCATATGTTCAAAGGGGATTCCGTATTTTTCAATACAAGCCAACACTTTTCTGCCAAATCCCAATTCCGCATTCATTCCGTTCTTTTCAATCGAAATAATTGTGAAATTTTTCTTACCGGCAATTCCCGTCACTGCAGGGCCTTCGTAACTTTCGATCGTCGGCATGATCATCGTTCCCGGCGCAGACGGTTCGTTGGTATTGCGCACATTGATCGGGATTGCGTATTTATAAACAGGGAAAATGGAGTCTTCATGCAGCACTGCAGCTCCCATGTAGCTCAGCTCACGTAATTCCCGATAGGTAATCGACTCCACCCGCTTTGCATGTTTGACAATACGGGGATCTGCCATGTAAAAACCGGAAACATCCGTCCAGTTCTCATATAAATCTGCATGTACTGCTGCCGAGACAATCGCTCCGGTCACATCGGAGCCACCACGAGAAAAGGTTTTGATAGTACCGTTGGGCATGCTGCCATAAAATCCGGGAATTACTGCCCGTTCCACTGTGCTCAGCCGCTCGGACAGCGCCTTTTCCGTCCTCTTCTCATCGTATTTGCCGCGCTTATCAAACAGAATCACTTCTGCTGCATCTATAAACGTATAACCCAGATAATCGGCAATCAACATACCGTTGAGATATTCACCGCGGCTGGCTGCATAGTCCTCACCCGCCCCTGCGAGCAGATTATGCAATATTTCTTCCAGTTTGCTTTCTATATCAATCTGCAGCCCCAAGTCCCGCTTGATATCGGTAAACCGTTCACAGATTTGCCGGTAAAAGGAGTGATAATCCTCCTTTTTCTCAATAGCATGCTCCAGAGCATAGAGTAAATCTGTCACTTTCACATTGTAAAATGCAGATTTTCCAGGTGCCGAGGGCACGATATACCGGCGCGCCGGATCGGCCTCGATAATCTTTTTTACTTTGGCAATTTGTACAGCATCTGCAAGAGATGTTCCCCCGAACTTCGCCACTTTTATTTCCATAATCGACAATAGCTCCTTACTTTGCCGTTATCCAATTCCGCAATTTCTGCTTCATTCCGGCTTTTTCTTAAACAGATTGGATATTTTAAACTCTTTCAGTTTCTGAGGCACCGTTTCTTCCTGAACCGTCTCCTCAAAGACTTCCTCGATCTGTTCCTCTGTTTCCTGAGCTAATTCCGATGCTTCCGGATCTTCCTCCTCCGGCACTTCTTCCTCATGCTCGCTCAGCAAACGGCACTCAATATAATACCGCTTTTCATTGGCTTCTCCCAGGGAGAAACATTTTTTGGGGAATACGCCCATCTCCGAAAGTTCGTCGAAAAACGTGGCCTTTTCCATAGCCGGCATTACAAAACCAAGCGTATCATATTCCTGCGTCACGCGATCAAATTCTTCATTTCCGTGCACATATTCCAATTTTGCCAAGGGATATTCGCGCACAAAATCTTCCAACACCGGCTGAATTTGCTCCACCAGCATTCTGGTAGAGGGAGCATTGATCTCAATGCGGCCGGAGCTGCTTTTGCTGGTAAAGAAAATAACTTCCGGAGCTTCTGTAACCTGCAGCGCAGGTTTTCTTCTGGAAAAAACCAACCGGGCGTCGGCACCGACAGAATTGAGATGATCCACTATATACTGAATGCACATAGAGGAGCTTACGCCCGAGATCACCCTGTGAATGGGCAGCAGCGGCATTGCCGGATCGTGCAGGTTCACCAATTCGCACAAGGCATAACGCAGCGGATGATTTTCCTGTTCTTCGGGGGAAAGGGTCTGCTTTGCTTCTTCCCATACCGCTTTTGCCGTTGCCAAGGAATGGTTGCCGTCTCCCACACAGAAACGCATACCATCTCGCGTTTTCAACAGGGAAAGCTGATGCAGAATCTCTGCCTCCACGTTTTTATCTTCTATTAAGTATCCGGTTGCTCTGCCGCCATGCAGCATCAAGTCAACATCATATAATTTGGTGAAAGTCTCTCTTTTTCTCCAGACCGGCTCGATCACTTTAAACTGCGGATCGTCCATCAACAGGAAAATATGGGGCATTTCCAGTTCCGCACCAGAGCGGATGTCCATACGTGCTTCCACGCGCTCAGCCAAGACTTCCTCACTGGCTCGAATCTGTGCTTTTTTAAACGGATCTGCATCGAACTCTTCCAAATCCACCAACACCATAAGGCCTTTTCTGACTTTGCGGTCGATCGTCCGTTCCACAAGAATAAATCCCTGCGGCAATAAAGTCAGGATTCCGTCATCAATATAGCGCGTCATGATTTCCTTGGTGCTGGCAATGCGGGCATCGCGATCCGGCGCCTGCAGATAAATCTCCGGCAACATAATGTGCAGCGAAGAAGGACTGCCACCGACGGTGCGTTCCACTTCATGCCAGTATGCCTCATTTGTGGTATACTGATCGCAGGCAATAACTGCCCATTTGCGCATGTTGACCTTCTTATCCGGCAACAACACTTCCGGCACTTCTATCCCGATGTGTTCAAAATTACGTTCCATACTACACCCTTCCACACCGCTCCGGGGAAGCGGATCTCCGCCCGGCGCGCATGCACTTGTATTTATCTATAAAAATATGAAATGAGTCTTCCATACAAATTTACAATACCGATAATACTATAACATAAGCTTTTTGCTTCTTCAACTTTTTTCTGCAAATTCAAAGGATTTTACCGACTATCCGCACCCCTTCCGCAGAAATAAAGTTGCTCCACAGCACAGAAAAGATCGTCTCTGTTATCGCGTTTATTGACAAAGCGGTATCCGTATTATAATATTAAATTTGTATAAAAATATCAAGTCGGCATCACTTTTATGCATATACAAAAGCCTCTGTTTCTTTTTTTGCAGCGGCCAAAAAAGGAGTGTTTTCTAACGTGAATTTACCTGAGATTGAAAAAAAATGGCAGAAAATCTGGGCAGATACCGGGCTGTATCATTTCGATAAGCACAGCAACAAGCCCAAGAAATATGTACTGGAGATGTTCTCCTACCCCTCCGGCGCCAAGTTGCATGTAGGCCACTGGTATAATTTCGGCTTGGCAGACAGTTATGCACGTTACCTGCGCATGAAGGGTTACAACGTCTTCCATCCGATGGGTTTTGATGCTTTCGGTTTACCTGCCGAGAACTATGCCATCAAGACGGGCATTCATCCCAAGGATTCTACCGTTGCCAATATCGATACCATGGAGCATCAGCTGAAAGCAATGGGCGCTTCCTTTGATTGGGATTACGAAGTCAAAACCTGCATGCCCGAATATTATAAATGGACACAATGGTGTTTTTTGCAGCTCTATAAAAAGGGATTGGCCTATCGCGCCGCGGCACCGGTCAACTGGTGCCCTCATTGCAATACCGTGCTGGCCAACGAACAAGTTGTAGACGGCGAATGTGAGCGCTGCCATACGCCGGTCACCAGAAAACATCTCACGCAGTGGTTCTTTAAAATTACCGAATATGCGGAAGAACTGCTTTCCGGGCTGGATACACTGGATTGGCCGGAAAAAACCAAATTGATGCAGAAAAACTGGATTGGCAAATCTACCGGCAGCGAAATTACTTTTGATATCGTGGGCGGCGGCCAGTTTTCCGTCTTTACGACTCGTGCGGACACACTGCATGGTTGTTCCTATGTGGTAATCTCTCCCGAACATCCGTTGGTAGATTCTCTTACAACGCCGGAACAGAAACAGGCTGTTGCCGATTACAAGGCCTACGCTGCCAAAGCCAGCGAAATTGACCGCCTTTCTTCTACCCGTGAAAAAACGGGCGTCTTTACCGGTTCCTATGCCATCAACCCCATCAACGGGCGGAAAGTGCCCATCTGGGCTGCCGATTATGTACTGGCCAGCTACGGCACAGGCGTAGTCATGGCAGTTCCTGCGCATGATGAGCGCGACTTTGCTTTTGCCAGCAAATATAATCTGCCTATTGAACGGGTCGTTGCCAAAAAACGCCCCGAACAGGACGATACGTTGCCTTTCTGCGATTACGAAGGCGTTTTGGTCAACAGCGGGGCATTTGATGGCCTTACCGTTACCGAAGGTAAGAAGGCAGTTACCGAACATTTAAAGTCCATCGGCAAAGGGGATTTCAAGACGACTTACCGTTTGCGCGACTGGCTGATTTCCCGCCAGAGATACTGGGGTGCTCCCATTCCGATCATTCATTGCCCGCATTGTGGTGATGTACCGGTGCCGGAAAAAGATTTGCCGGTGGAACTCCCCTATGATGTAGACTTCACGCCGGATGGCACTTCTCCGCTGGCTAAGCATCAGGGCTTTATGAATTGCAAGTGCCCCGTCTGCGGTGCTGATGCAAAACGCGATCCGGATACGATGGATACGTTTGTCTGTTCCTCCTGGTACTATCTCAGATATCCGGATAATAAAAATGCAGAGATGGCCTGGAATCCGGAAATTATCAACCAACTGTTGCCAGTGGATAAATATGTCGGCGGTGCGGAACATGCTTGTATGCATCTGCTCTATTCCCGCTTCTTCACTAAGGCTTTCCGCGATATGGGGTATCTCAATTTTGACGAACCTTTTAAATCTCTGGTACATCAGGGAACCATTTTAGGGCCGGATGGCGAAAAGATGAGTAAATCCAAAGGCAATGTCGTCTCTCCCGATACTTATATTCAGAAATTCGGTGCCGATGTTTTCCGGATGTATTTGGGATTTGGCTTTGCCTATGTGGAAGGCGGCCCCTGGAACGACGGCGGCATCAAGTCCATTGCCAAATATCTCGATCGCGTCGAGCGCCTGGTTGACCGCATTTATGCAGCTTCCGAAGAAAACACGCAGGCCGATAAAAAGGAACTCACTTTTATACTGCATCGTACGATCAAAGCAGTAGACGAAGATTTGGCTGTCTTCTCCTTTAATACGGCTATCGCCCGCATGATGGAGCTGACCAATGCGCTCTATAAGTACACCGAACAGCCATTTGATATCGCTTTTGCCAAAGAATGCGTTCGCACATTGGTGCTGTTGATGGCTCCCTTTGCTCCGCACTTCACAGAAGAACTCTGGGAGCGCATGGGCGGTGATTACAGCATTTTCAATCAGCCTTTCCCAACCTATGAGGAAAAGCTGTTGGTCAAGGCAGAAACCGTCTATCCTCTGCAGATTAATGGCAAGGTAAAAGAGCGTTTCTCTGTTCCTTCGGATTATACCAAAGAGCAGGTCGAGCAATACGTGCGTGAAACGTACGCCTCTTATTTCCAGGATATGGAAATCGTAAAGCTGATTGTTGTTCCTGGAAGAATTGTCAACGCCGTTCTCAAACCGGCTAAATGATGTTTTGAAAAACCGTATTCAAAAACCGCACAGCTGAAGCTGTGCGGTTTTTCTGTTTACCGAATCCTATTTTTGTGCATCTATCCTGAAGAGCATCCAGCTAAGCGGCGCAGCCGGATACAACACCGTGCCACAATATTCGCAAACCTTTCGGCCGATACTGCTGATGGGAGCTCCGCAGTTAGGGCATTGATAAACGCTTATATTCTGTTCTATATCTGCTTTACCAGCCGCGATATAAGTCAACTCCAGCCTGACCTGCACGGTTTTTCCAGCTCTGTTTTGATACTGGCAAGCCGCTTGATAGGTCACAAACCGTTGCATACCCTCCCCGCTGTAATTGCATAGCACTGCCTTGTGCACATGCGGATGCGCAATCTCTTCTCCGTTCCGCAGAACTGCCTCTTCCATCCTCTGCAGAAAGCTGTATACTCCCTGCGTTTCTCCAAATAATACCTGTTTTTTCTGTAAAGACCGATAGTAGCACAGCGCATCCTGTTCTACCCGCCGCGCCATCAGCCGGGCATCATATTCCGGAAAATCCCTCCGCACATCCGGCAGTAGCAGTCGCTCCATGGAGGCGAGAGATTTGGGGCGTACTTCTGCTTCCTGCTCCGCCGTCTGTATGGCTCCAACCAGTTCATGCAGCCACTTCCGGCTTCTCCGCACGACCTTTATCGCCCAATAACTCAATATCGATAACGCACAAATTCCGCCTGCCCAAAGCAACAAAGTCCATCTCATAGGATTACCGTTTCAATATAAACCATTAAAAATCAGCATCAGTAAGGGCATTGTCAGCAGACTTAAAATCATAGTCAACGCCAGGCACTGTGAACCAAATGCTTCATCCGAACCATATTCACCGGCTACAATCGGCGTATTATTCATCACCGGCATAGCCGCTATCGTTACAAAGACCATACTCAATTCCGCAGGCAGACGAACCAATCTGGTTACCAAATAGAATACGGCCGGAGCCAGGACCACTCTGCCTAAAATAGCCAGCAGCATATCTTTATTCAGGCGCATATTTTTCCATCCGGTCCGATACAGCACATAACCCACATAAATTAACGCCAACGGCGTGCACAAGCCGCCGAAATATTTGAACGTCTTTTCTGCAAAAATCGGTAATTTTACTTCCAGCAGCACCAGTAAAATCGCTGCCAGCAATCCCAAAAGTCCCGGAGAAAGCAGCTTTTTCAACGTTTTTCCGGAGAAGAATGGCTGTTTTTCCGATCCATCCCGACTCATCAAATATACGCCGAGTGTCCAGAAAATCAGGCTATGCGCCATATCATAAATGAGTACGTAAGATGCAGCAGCTTCCCCAAACAATGCCTGACAGACGGGCAATCCAATAAAAATCGTATTGGCACAGCCCACCATTACTGTGAAGATACCTTTTCTACCCTGCTGAACATGAAACAGCGCCGCTATACCCCTGCCCAACAGCAGGCAGAGTAAAATTGCTCCAAAAGCAACCAACGCCGCCAGCAACGCTTCCCCCAGCATTGCCCGATCAAAATTATGCAGCATATTATCCACCGCCGCCGCCGGAACACCAAAGTTCACGATCACTTTGGAAATAAATACCGCCACCTGTTCATCAATCCAGCCTTTTGCCGCCAGCACATAGCCAACGGACATCATGGCAAATAGTGCCACTACAATCTGCACCGCATCCAACATGCCTTTTCCCTCCTTTTAGAATATGACTTCGAACAACAGCATCATCAGCGGCATGGTCACCAAACTCAACAGCGTCGTGATCGCCATGGTTTCCGCTCCGAACTTGCTATCCGATCCATAAGCTTCTGCCAGAATTGGCGAATTGGACATAGCGGGCATCGCAGCCTGCACAATAAACACCTGGCTCATATCGGTCGGCGCGCCCAACAGCAAACATGCGGCATAAGACAGCGCCGGTGCCAGCAGGATACGCCCCAACAGCACACCCCAGGTATCTTTTTCAAAGCGCAAATTTTTCAAGCCGGTATTTTTGATTACATAACCGATAAACATCAGTGCCAACGGCGTACAGGTTGCTGCCAGATAATGGAACGTCTTCATGGCAAAATCCGGCAGTTGCACCCGCAGCATCACCAGGATAAATCCGATGGCAAAGCTGACAATTCCGGGGGATAAAATCTTTTTCAGTGTGCCAACCAGCGAAAATTTCTGTTTTTCCGCTTCCGGGTTATCTTTTTGAATAAAATAGACGCCGATAGTCCATACCAAAGTGGTATTTCCCATGTAGTAAAACAAGGCGTAAGGAATGGAACTGTCACCAAACAACGCCTGACAAACAGGCAAACCAATAAAAATCGTATTGGAAAAGGCAAACATCAGGTAAAAAATACCTTTCCTTCCCTTTTTTACCCGTATTAAGCGGGCAACCAGCACCGCCATGAGAAATCCGATAAAGTTGCTTACAAAAGGCGCCAAAATTGCCATTCCTGCGCCTTTCAGCATATCTGCACTAAAGCTGCCCAACATATTATCCATACTGGAGGCAGGGACCCCCACCCACAGCACCAACTGCGATAAGAATTTTGCTACCTTGGCCGTAATCAGCCCTTTCGCGGTGAGGTAATATCCCACTGCCATCATGATCAACAGTGTCAGCACAATCTGCACTGCGTTCAGCATATACATCCCTCTTTTCTTGTCAGATGCGAAAATTATACCATATTCATGCAAATTTTTACATTCTTTTGCAAAAAACAAAAAACGATTTTCCGAAAAATGGCTGAAAAGTTTTTATGCCGGGTGCTCATATTTTTCTGTAACCTGCGCATGCTATGATCAGTGCATCATGAAGGAGGTATTTTATGAAACAACAGACGATCCGCTGTCAGATCGAAAGCTGCCTGCATAATTCGCCCGATCATTATTGTCAGCTGAATTCCATTAAGGTAGCGCCCTGCGCGCCCAACAGCTGCAGCAACGTAACTCATAAAAGCGAAAGCATGTGTGCCAATTTTGAAAAAAAGGAGTTGTCATTCTTTTGATAGAACGAGTTCAGTGCGACTCCCTTTCCTGCATCCATAATCAAAACGGTGCTTGTGCAAGCGGAGCCATAGATGTGCAGTATTATGCAGGGCCGGGGTACGGAGATGCCTATTGTAATTCCTATGCACGGGCCGGATCTTTGCGAAGCCAGGTCAGTGAACAAATGCCTTCCGCCGCTACCGCGGTTAATATGCAGGCTCATCATGCAGGCATGAGTGAGCAGAACACTGTCGTCCTCAGCGATTTCATCAGCTGTGCAGCGACAGACTGTATCTACAACCGCCTCAGCCGCTGTGATGCTCAGCAGATCCGAGTCTCCGAACCGGAACACAACGGCACGCTTTCTTTGTGTAAGACCTACACCAAATAATTCTGACAGCAAACAAAAAACCGGCTATTCAGCCGGTTTTTATTTATACTTCTTCCATGGTTACTCTGCCAGTGCCCGGAACTCTTCCAGAGCTTCGCGGAATTCCCGCATGCACAATTGCACTGCTTCTCCCACGTCGATCCCTGCTTCCTTAAGGATTTCCAACGGATAATTGCTGCCGCCTGCTGATAAGAACCGTTTATATTTTTCCAACATTCCCGGCTCGGTTTCCAGCTTCCGTACAATCGCTGCTGCACAAGAAAAACCGGTCGCATACTTATAAACATAAAATGCCGTATAAAAATGCGGAATTCTCGCCCATTCATACTGAATCGTTTCATCCTCACCCATATATTTTCCATGATACTGACGATTCAGTTCCAAATACAGATGATTGAGCGACTCTACCGTCAAGGCCTCTCCCTGCTCCGCCAGTGTATGCGCTTTCATCTCAAACTCGGCAAACATCGTCTGCCGCAGCACTGTTGTTCGGAATTGGTCAATATAATGATTGAGGATATATCTGCGCACCTTTTTATCCTCGACCGTGCGCAGCAGATATCTGGTAAGCAGTATTTCATTAACAGTCGAAGCTACTTCCGCCACAAAAATGGCATAACCTGCTGTGGAATACGGCTGTGCCTGATCCGAATAATAGGTATGCATTGCGTGACCCAGTTCATGCGCCAATGTAAACACGCTGTCCAAATCAGCCCGATGATTAAGCAGCACATATGGGTGCGTCCCATAAACTCCCCAAGAATAAGCACCGCTGCGTTTTCCGGGAGTCTCCCAGACGTCGATCCAGCCCTCCCGATAGGCTTTTTGGATCAGTGCCGTATAGTCCTCTCCCAAGGTCCCCAACGCATCCAGTACCAATTGCTGCGCCTGCTCGTAAGAATAGGAAACATCTGCCTCACTCACCAGCGGTGCATAGATATCATACATCTGCAGATCCCCGATTTTCAGCAGTTCTCCGCGCAGTTTTACGTATTCGTGCATAGTATCCAGATTATCATGCACCGCCTGAATCAGATCATGATATACTTCCGGCGGCACATTATCCGCAAACAGAGCTTTATGGAGTGCACTTTCATAGCCTCTTGCCCGTGCATAGAAAATATCCTTTTTCACAGCAGTGTTGTAAGTAGCTGCAATGGTATTGATATGGCCGGAAAAAGCCTCATAGAATTTCCGGTATACCTTTTCCCTCAAGGCCCGGTCTTCGCTCTGCATCAATTCGATATATTTCGCATGTGTCAATTCATAAACCTGCCCGTTATGCTCCACACTGCCGAATTTCAAGTCGGCATTATTGAGCATGGTAAATATCTCCTGCGCACCATCCGAAAAATCCCCTGCCATGGAAAGCAGCCGCTCGCTCTGTTCATCCAGGACGTGCTTTCTGGAGCGTTGCAGATTTTGCAGCATAAAGGAATATTCCGCCAATTCCGGCGCTTCGATATAGCGCTGCATGGTCTGCTCATCCAGCGAAAGCAAAAGCGGCTCTAAAAATGCCAATGCGCCCGACATTTTTACTGCCAAGCTCTGTGCACGCGAAGAGAGCCCCTGATAAAAAGAATTGGCGCCATCCTCATCCCGCCGCATCCGCGCATAGACATACAGGCGCTCCAGCAGCAATGAAGCCTGATCGATCAGCTTTAATCCAGCCAGCATACTCTGTGTATCGCGCGTAATGCACTCTTTTTGCGCCTCCAGCTGCGGCAGCAATGCCTCTGCCTGTGCAAACTCTGCTTCCCAATCCGCATCACTGGCAAAAATATCTTCCAGTTTCCATTTATATTTTTCTTCGATTTCACTTCTCTTTTGTACTTGCATATACAACCTCACTTTTCTGTTAAATTTTCCTGCATACGAACAGCTTTATAATCTGCCAATATCCGTGGCGGCTGCTCCTGCTCGGCGCAGACATATTGCAGCACGTCCTCTATCCTGTTACTTATAAAATAAAGCGTCCGGCAAGCTTCCCGCATAAATCCTTCTGCAATCGCCTGTTCCATCCAGACCTGCAGTGCATCATAATATCCATGCGTATTGAGTACTGCAATTCTTTTCGTATGCCGTCCCAACTGCTTAAGGGTCAGTATTTCAAAAAATTCTTCCAGCGTTCCCATGCCTCCGGGCAACATAATAAAAGCATCTGCCAGTTCTTCCATCTGTTGCTTGCGTTGCCGCATCGTTTCCGTATAAATCAGCTGCGTACAATGATCGTATAAAACTCCGTCTGCCTGAAAAAATTGGGGGCTCACGCCGATGATTTCACCGCCGCCAGCCGCAGCACCGCGTGCCAGTTCTCCCATCACACCGGTTGCACCGCCGCCAAAGACCAGCCCAATCCCCTTATCTGCCAGTGACTTTCCCAATAAAAAGGCATCCTGCAAATAATGTTCCGCCAATTCCGTACTGGCTGCACCGTAAACACAGATCCGCATAGCTACTTCCCTCCGCAATAGAATCTGATTGCTATTATACACAAACGGCTGCTTTTTTCAATAAATATACTTTGACCAAACAGTAACCTTTTATACCTTATCGATTCTCTCCAGACATTTTTGCAGTGACGCAACATATTCTTCCAGTACCGAAATGCGCGCCATACCATCTTGCTGTACAAACGCGCGATTCAGCGCAGCTAACTCTCCCAAGGCCTCATCTGCCGCCCTATCTCCTCTGCTACCACCCTCCAGCAAGCCATTGAGGCCGGTCAACAGCAATACCCCATGTTTGCCGCTGCGCACAATATTTCTCATAAAGCGGTGCAGCTGTTGGTCCTTTTGTGTCTGTCGGGTCAACTCTCTTCCTGTATCCTGCCCGGCATCGTGCAGCAGTTCCTGTTCCTTTTTCAGAATCCGCCCGGGATCCCGTTTCATCAAACTGCGATACTTATTTTGAAACCGCAGCATGCCGCGCTCATCGCCGCCGCTTAATTCCAGTGCAATGCTGCGCACCGATTTTCCCTGCGCTCGCCCTCGAACCATGGCTTCCAGCATTCTTTCCAGCTCCTGTTCCTCAAAAGGTATAAAAGAAGCTTTATGACCGGGTTGTCTCCGCTTTTGTTCCGTATAATAGTAGTTGCGGACGCTGTTGGCTTTTCTGCCTGTACGCATTGCAAAATGTTCAAAAACACGTTTTATCGGTATATGTTCCTGCATTGCCTGCTCCGCTGCCAAAAAAAGAGCCTGTCGCTCCTGTTCACTCCAACCATGGCGTGCCTGTCGTTCCTGCTGCACGTTTCCGCCCTCCTATCCATTGATTTATGCATCATATCTATACAGATTTTATTTACATAAATTGCCGCTTATACCCAAAATTTTTAAAACGCCTATATTTTCCTTCCCATCCGCATATAGATAAGCAGAAACTTGAGGAGAATATCAAACATGGAACAACTGCGCCTTTTAAAAATTGAATGTGAAATTCCAGGTCTGATCCGCATCAATGGCGAATTAGCCGGGCAAACTCCTGCCCCGAATCTCTGCCGGTATGCAGCAGAGCGGCGGATTTGTCTGGAATTCCTGCCCATTTGCCCGGCTGTCAACGGATATTATCTGCCGTTAACCCGCATTGTGGATTTTGGCGGCGAACAACCTCAGATTTCAGAAAACGACGGCACACTACAACTGTATCTGCTGCCTGAAAACGCTTGCACCATCTGCATTCGCCCGCCCCGCGTTCCGCTGCCTTGTATTCCCTGCTGCATTGCTTCTTCCAGCTTTTCGGTGGGCAACCATGCATATACCGCCGAAATCTATCAGGATCAGACCATCAATTTTGCTTTATGCGACAGCAGCGGCAACACTTTACTGGCCTGCATACTCAGTGAAGACTCCCTCTCTGCACCGCGTTTATTTGTAAGGCGCATTGGCAACCGCCCTTTTCTTTTTGCAGAAGGAAAAGAAGCGGAACATTTGCTTTTGTTTTGCGCGGATCTTTCCACTCGCTCTTTTGTCTTTTTAGAGCATTGCCTTTCCTATCAAATCCTGGAAAATGGCATTGAGCTTTCCTTTTCCTGCGGCTGCAGTGCATTCTGTCTACGCTGTTTGCGCACGGAATTATCTCGGGAACGCCCTCTTTCCTTCCGCCTGCATCAGCTGAACCCAAACCCTGACGGCCTGGCGCTATGCATCGCCCTCATCGAAGCTGTTCGCTACCGTGATGCAGAAGGTGCGTTGGGATTGTTAGCTCCTTCCTTGCGGGAACAGTTATCCTTTGAAGATCTTTGCGAATTTCTGGGAGACGTGCAGGGTATCTATCAGAATTTGTGCAGCGATACCCGTATCGCCGTTATTTTTCCCATAGCGCCCAATCTGAACCGCATTCGTTTTTTTCAATTCCAGCTGCAGCAGGGTAAAATCGCCAACTTGGAAGAACAATAGCTTGTGAAATGTTTACATTAAAGGCAGGGTGTGTTATATTAAACAAATAAGAAGACAGATTATTTTATACGGATTTCCGTTTTTATGACAGGCGGTGTTTTTATGAATTATAAAGAAGAATTATCCAACCTGCTCTCTTCCCGGACAAACCTGGAGGCTCAGCAGATCGCTTCCATGCTGGAGGTACCTCCGGAAATGGAAATGGGCGATTTTGCCCTGCCCTGCTTTAAATTGGCTAAGGTCATGCGCAAAGCACCGCCCGCCATTGCCCAGCAGATCGCTGCTTCCTTTGAAGCACTGCCTTCCTGGCTCGATCGGGTGGAAGTTGCAGGCGGGTATCTCAACTTTTTCCTCTCCCGTTCCCAATTTGCCTGCGATACTTTGCGCGAGATTGCCGAAAAGCAGGAGCGTTACGGTTCTTCTGAAGAAGGCCAGGGGCGCAATATTGTCATTGACTATTCTTCCATCAATATTGCCAAGCCCTTCCATATTGGCCATCTTTCCACGACAGTCATCGGCAGCGCCCTTTATAAGATTTTCAATTTCCTTGGCTATCATTCTGTGGGAGTCAATCACCTGGGCGACTGGGGCACACAATTCGGCAAACTTATCTCGGCCTATCACCGCTGGGGCGATCATGATACGGTAGAAGCCGGTTCCATTCGCGCATTGCTGGACCTATACGTTCGTTTCCACGAAGAAGCCGAAAAGGATCCTTCGCTGGAAGAAGAAGGACGTGCCTGGTTTAAAAAAATCGAAGACGGCGACGAAGAGGCGCTTTCTCTTTTTGCATGGTTTAAAGAACTGACCTTGCGGGAAATTTCCAAGATTTACGATATTTTGGACGTTCACTTCGACTCCTATGCCGGCGAAAGCTTTTACAACGATAAAATGCAGCCGGTCATTGACGAACTGCAGGCGAAAGGCCTTCTGGAGGACAGCAACGGCGCCAAGGTAGTCAACCTGGATGCCTATGATATGCCTCCCTGCCTTATTTTAAAATCCGACGGTGCAACGCTTTATGCTACCCGCGACCTGGCAGCAGCTTTTTACCGCAAGCAGACTTACGACTTTTACAAAAATCTTTACGTTGTCGCCTATCAGCAGAATCTGCATTTTAAGCAGTTGTTTAAAGTGCTTGAACTGATGGGATGTGATTGGGCAAAAGATATGGAACATGTGGCTTTTGGTATGGTTTCCATGACCGATGGCACCCTCTCTACCCGTAAGGGACGCGTCATTTTTTTGGAAGACGTCATCAAAGCTGCTATCGAAAAAACGCGGGCCATCATTGAAGAAAAGAATCCCAATCTGCAAGATAAGGATCAAACCGCTCAGGACATCGGTGTGGGCGCCCTGATTTACAGCACGCTTTCCAACAGCCGTATTAAAGATATCGTCTTTGATTTGGATCGGATCCTCAATTTCGATGGAGAGACAGGCCCGTATGTGCAATATACTTATGCGCGCGCGCTTTCCGTGCTGCGCAAGGCTGCCGCATTGCCAACAGCCCAGGCCGATTACAGCGCCCTCACTTGCCCGCAGGCATTTGCGGTAATCAAGCTGTTAGCCGAGTTTCCGGAAGTCATTCGCCGGGCTGCAGAAAAGTACGAACCTTTTTTCATCACAAGGCATGTCACCTCCTTGGCACAGGCTTTTAACAAATTTTATTACGACATCCGCATTTTGGATGAAAATGCCGAAGCTACAGCCGCTCGTATCGAATTGGTGAAAGCCACGGCAACCGTAATTAAAACCGGGCTGGGGCTGCTTGGCATCCATGCTCCGGAACGCATGTAAGCACATTCAAAAATTTTTCATATTGAAAGGATAGTTAATTTATGCTGGATATCAGACGTATACGCGAGAACCCCGAAGAAATCGCGAAAAGCGTTTCGAGAAGGGGAAAAGCCTTCTGTTTCGACCATCTTCTGGCCATGGATTCTGATCGCCGCAGCTTTATTGCGGAAACAGAAGCCCTGAAGGCGAAAAAGAATGCCGTTTCCAAGCAGATCCCTCTGCTGAAGAAAAAAGGCGAAGACACCACCGCGCTCTTTGAAGAAATGAAGCAGGAAAGCGACCGCATCAAGGAATTGGATGAAAAAGTTGCTGAGTTGGATGCAGCTATCCGCAGTGAAATGCTTACCATCCCCAACATTCCCAATGCTTCCGTTCCCGATGGCCTTACCGATGCCGAAAATGTTGAAGTGCGTCGCTTTATGGAGCCCACCAAATTTGATTTTGAACCTAAGGCTCACTGGGATTTGGGTACGGATCTCGGCATTTTAAATTTCGAAGCTGCCGCTTCGGTAACAGGCGCGCGTTTCACCTTCTATAAAGGGTTGGGCTCCCGCCTGGAGCGCAGCGTTTACAACTTTATGTTGGATACCCATACTGCAGAAGGCAAATATGAGGAAATTTTCCCGCCCTATATCGTTCATGAGCGTTCCATGTACGGCACCGGTCAGTTCCCTAAATTTATTGATCAGGCCTTTAAATTGGAGGGGACCGAATACTATTTGATTCCCACTGCGGAGGTACCCGTCACCAATATGTATCGCGAAACGATTATTGACGGTTCTAAGCTTCCTATTTATCATTGCGCTTACAGCGCCTGTTTCCGCAGCGAAGCGGGCAGTGCCGGCAGAGACACGCGCGGCCTTATCCGTCAGCATCAGTTCAACAAAGTTGAGTTGGTTAAATTTGTTCGCCCCGAGACTTCCTACGATGAACTGGAAAAACTGACCAACGATGCCGAGAAGATTTTGCAGCTTTTGAAATTACCCTATCGCGTTGTCACGCTTTCCGCAGGTGACTTGGGCTTTTCTTCCGCCAAGACTTACGATATCGAAGTGTGGATGCCCAGTTATGGCAGATATGTGGAAATTTCCTCCTGCTCCAATTTCGAAGATTTCCAGGCACGCCGCGCCAATATCCGCTTCAAGGATGGCGCCAAGGGAAAGGCCGAATTTGTCCATACACTGAACGGCAGCGGCCTTGCCGTTGGCAGAACAGTCGCCGCCATTCTGGAAAACTATCAGCAGCCTGACGGATCCGTCAAAATTCCGGAAGCACTGCGCGACTATATGCATATCGATTCTATCAGCAAATAAGGAGGATTTCCCATGAGTCACCATGAAAATCGCATGATCTGCAATTGCAAGCAAGTTTCCCTGTATGATATTGAAAAAGCACTTCACGATGCCAAAACCATCATTGATGTGGAGCACGCGTTTTCTGATGTACAGGAACAAACCCATTGTTCTACCGGCTGCGGCAAATGCCATGATCAGATTATGGATATCATTTCTCAGTTGATGTACAACGAAATATAAAGCCAAAATTCTGAGCATAGCGTAATATTCGTAAAAATGATCCTCCGTATGACCTAAATCATGCGGAGGATTATTTTCTACATCGCTAATCACAAATATTTATCTTTCAAAGTCTATCGGTACCAGCTTTTTCCCATTCGGCAACCTATGCTCCAAAGGTCTGATGGTGTGATGATCAATTTCCGACATAGCTTTTTGCAATCCCTGTTCATCCATCTGATGATGTATTTGTTCCAACCCATCAAACACATGTAAGTAAGGAGAATCCGGTACCCAACTATCATCCATATTGATTTGAATGATACACGAAACATATTTGGGATCTATCTGTTGAATTACTTTCTGAAAGCATTCGTATCCGATATATTCAACCAATAAATTTGCAATCACCAAGTCTGCTTTTGGCAATTTTTCCGTTTATCTATCAGATTTATGCATAAGCATTCTAAAACGCCCTCTAATGCCGGATATCTTTCTTCCACCGTATGCAAATAAGAATCATTGATATCGACTCCATACACTTTTTCAAACTTATCTTTTTGAATATGTTCCAATCCATTTCCACCGGCAATTCCCAATATCATTATATGGGAGATCCGATAAGTATCAAATTGCATTTTCATCATTTGATTCATAGCCTGCAGCTACATAACAGAATCCAGGCTCATATGTTTTTCATAATCATTCAACGGAATAGCTTCCCATGGATTTTTCATTCTCACCCCCCCAATCAGTATTCTCATCATATTGTTTTCAGCAGGAAACAGTGCAGTTCTGCCATCTACATAAGTTACTGTTGATTCCCTGTCTTGTTTTCCCCCAAGCTGGCATACAGATAAACGCCCAAAATCACCAGCCCGCCACCGACAATGACTGTCCAGGCCGGCATTTCTCCAAAAAGCAATATGCCCAGCACACAGGCAAAAACGGGCTCCAGAAGTTTTACAGTGGCAATAAAGGAGGCGCTCACATATTTCAGCCCCCAGCTGAATATACTGTGCCCCAACAAAGTGCAGAAAAGCGCCATACCCAGTGCAGTCAATAAATTGACCGGCGTATAGCCAAACACAGGCGTTCCGGCGAACAGCAGCAGAATCAGCACGGTAACGGCAGCTGCGCTGTAAACAATAAATGTATAGACAGTCGTAGAAATATGCCTGCGGCACACTTTACCGATCAGGGTATAAACAGACATTGCCGCCGCACCTCCCAGTGCAATCAAATCTCCCAGCAGAATATTGCTCCCGCTGCCCGCATCTGCCAGCGCAATGAGGACACTGCCTGTAAACGTAGCTGCAATTCCCAGCCAACCGGGCACCGGAATTTTCTCCCGGAATAAAATCAGCATTGCCAGCGCGACAAAGAACACCTCTGTATCGACCAGCACCACTGCCGAAGCAATGCTGGTATATTTCAGCGATTCAAAATACAGCGTAAAATGCAGCCCCAAAAAGATGCCGCTCAGTATACACAACAAAACATCTTTGCCCCGAAGCGCTTTCAAATCCTCCCTGTGCTTCCACAACACTACAGGCAATAACAGCAATGCCGCTATCGCCACCCGGTAGAACACCAATACCATGGAGGGAGCGGAGGAAACCCGCACAAAAATCGCCGAAAGAGAAACACCTACCACCCCAAGCAAAATCAACAGTTTTTTCATGAATATCATTCCTCTGCCAAACTCCGCATACGCAGAGTTTTTGTTTCACCCAAAATTTCTGCTATAATAAGTAATATTATAGCAGAAACAGAACAGAGTAAAATATCTGTTTCTTTTCCATAGCTATCAAAATACAGCCAAAAAGAGGCTCTTATGCAATCCAATATTTCTTTTCATGAAATTCCGCATTATGCGAACGCCTCATTTCCCTATGCGGTATTTCATGTCAATCAGGCTGGCCGATATTGCAGCTTCTGCCAATATCAGCCAGAGTGAATGCTGCCGCTGTTTTCGCGAATTCCTGCATATTTCTCCAAGGCAATATCTGATCCGCTATCGCCTCAAGCAGAGCCTTCCGTTGCTTGGCTCCCAGCGGTATTCCATTGCTTTGATTTCCGACCAATGTGGCTTTTATTCCCCAAGCCATTACATCGCACAGTTCAAGAAGCAATTTGGCCTGCCGCCCGGCGCCTATCGCGCACATCTGAAGTAAAGGTTTGTCTTCCCTATTCCGGATATGATATCCTATGTTATATCAATATAAAAAGGTATTTTCACCCGGAAAGGAAAATCATGCTCAAACATAGTGGTACCCATGAAATTGAAACGGAACGCCTTCTTCTAAGGCACTTTTCTCCCGAAGATATTCAGGATTATTTTGCCTGGACAGGAGATCCCGAAGTTTCCAGATTCAACATGGAAAAACCATACCAAACACTGGAAGAAGCGCAAGCGGCCTTGGAGCAACTGATTGGGAATTACAGCCGGCCCGATTTTTATATGTGGGGCATCGTTTTTAAAAATGAATTAATCGGGTTTTGCTGCGGCAATGAAATCAACGAGGATATCCGCAGTATCTGCATTGACTATGGCCTAAAAAAGCCCTACTGGAACAGAGGCATCGCCACAGAGGCCGCCCGCGCATTGATCGATTATTTCTTTTCCATCGGTTTTAACAGAATTTTTGCTTATCATAACCCTTTGAATCCGGCCAGCGGAAGAGTCATGCGCAAAAGCGGAATGACTTTTGAAGGCCGAATCCGCGGCGGTTCCATGCTGGCAGGTGAAATCTGTGATTGCCTGCAATATTCCATTATCAAGGATGACTGGCTGAAAAGAAAGGTTTGATTTGATAAGTGCTCTATTAAAATACCCTCTGTCCTTCAACAGAGGGTATGATTTTAAAGTTCCTATGATACAATCTGCAAATTCAGCCGATAAACGGATTGGCAAATACCACATGGAAGAATAACTGATCCAGCAATACCAATACGCCCAAAACGGCAGTATACACAGCAAATCCATACAATTTCTTATTGCGGATCATCTTCATCATATATTTTGCTGCAAAGAAACTGGAAACTGCAGCTGCCGCCATCCCCAGAATCGTGGGCACCAGATAAATCTCCCCTACCCCTGCTTTGATAATATCATATCCTTGCATCACTGCCGACCCTAAAATAACCGGGATGGACATCAAAAAAGAAAAGGATGCCGCCAGGCTGCGATCCAATCCTGCCATCAGGCTCCCCGAAAGCGTGGAACCGGATCTAGAAATGCCAGGCAAAATAGCCACTGCCTGCATACATCCCACACCCAATGCCGTGCCAAACCCAATTTGTTCCTTACTGTTGTATTTTGCCTTTCTCCTGGCAGCAATCTGCTCGCTGAGCACCAGCAACAGGCTGGTAATCAAAAATCCGAAAGCCAGATAGGTTCCTTCAAAAGCACCTTCGAAGAAATCCCCCAACAATACACCGGCAACAACGGCCGGAATCGTCGCTACTACCAGAACCCAGGTGAAACGCGCAAACAAATGGCGGAGAATTTCCGCGATATCTTTCCACAGCACAATAAAGACTGCTACCAGCGTCCCAACATGCAGCATGGTATCGAAAAAGAGCATATCCCCGGGGGTCTCAAAAATATTTTGAAACAAGACCAGATGTCCGCTGCTGGATACCGGCAAAAATTCTGTCAATCCTTGGAGAATACCTAAAAAAACCGCTTCTAAAATTCCCATGATTCTGTTTGCTCACTTTACAATTGATATGATTTCCCCGCGGCCGATGCCGCTGTGTTTCATTATAACATACTCCCTGCAAATAGCAATTTTTCTTTCCGTAAATTCACAATTTCCCCGTCTGCCTTGATTCTCCCGCCGGCATAAGCTATAATGAATGCATATGCGCCTATCGAGCGCAATATGAAATCGTCAATTTATCAGTTACGGAGAATTTATAATATGAAATTAGGTGTTGTCGGTCTGCCAAACGTAGGCAAAAGTTCCCTTTTTAACGCAATCACCCGTGCCGGCGCAGCCAGTGAAAACTATCCTTTCTGCACCATTGAGCCTAATATCGGCATGGTAAGCGTTCCCGATCCCCGGCTGGATTATCTGGCAGATATTTATCATCCCGAAAAATTTACACCTGCCACCATCGAATTGGTAGATATTGCCGGCCTGGTACGCGGCGCCAGCAAGGGCGAAGGATTGGGCAATAAGTTCCTTTCACACATTCGCGAAGTAGATGCTATCCTGCAGGTTGTGCGCTGTTTTGAAGATGATAATATCGTGCATGTCGACGGCAGTATCGACCCGGTGCGCGATGTGGAGACTATCAATTTTGAATTGCTGTTTGATGATATGGAAACGGTCAATAAGCGCCTGACTCGTGCAGAAAAAATGGCAAAATCCGGAAGCAAGGAGCATAAATTTGAATATGAGACCTTGCAGAAACTCTATGCTGCTCTGGAGCAGGGCACTCCCGCCCGCAGCCTGGAATTGAGCGAAGAAGAGCTCGCTGTCACGCACGACCTCTTTCTGCTCACCGATAAACCCATTCTTTATGTAGCCAACATCGCAGAAGACGACCTGGCAACTCCGGAAGAAGAAATGCCGCTGCTCTGTGCTCTCAAAAAGACGGCAGCCAAGGAACATGCCGAAGTGCTGAAAATAAGCGTCAAAGTGGAAGAAGAACTTTCTGCATTGGACGCCGAAGAAAAGGCTATGTTCATTGAAGAACTGGGTATGGGAGAATCGGGTATCGACCGCCTGATCAGAAAATCCTACGAGCTGCTTGGGCTCATCAGTTATCTCACTGCCGGCCCCAAAGAAGTGCGCGCATGGACCATTACCAAAGGTACTAAAGCACCTCAGGCGGCAGGAAAAATTCATTCCGACTTTGAACGCGGCTTCATCCGTGCCGAAATCATCGCCTTCGATGCTTTGCAGCAGCTGGGCGGAGATATGACGCTGGCCAAGGAGAAAGGGCTCATCCGCCTGGAAGGTAAAGAATATGTCATTCAGGATGGTGATGTAGTGGTGTTCCGTTTCAACGTCTGAAAAGGAGCGCAAGCATGTCTTTACCGGAATTATCTCTCGTTGCTGTCAGCCTTTCGATGGACGCCTTTGCCGTCAGTATTTCCAAAGGGCTTTCTCTCCCTTATGCAGGGCGCCGGCATATGCTGGCAGCAGGGTTTTATTTCGGTATATTTCAGGCAGGCATGCCGGTATTGGGGTATCTGGTCTATCGCCTTTTTCAATCAGGCATGCTCTCTTTCGCGCATTGGATCGCCTCCATTCTGCTGTGTGCCATTGGCGGCAGTATGGTGCTGGAATCCTTTCATCAAGAAGAATTGCCGGATCCGGCTATGGATATGAAAACTATGCTGCTGTTGGCCATCGCTACCAGCATCGATGCTTTTGCTGCCGGCGTCTCTTTTGGCGCACTGCAGGTATCGCTTTGGCTTGCTGTTGCGCTGATTGGCTGCACGACCTTCATTTTTTCCATGTTCGGCATTAAAATCGGCAGTGTATTCGGAGGAAAATACAAAGCACGCGCCGAATTGGCAGGCGGCCTCATCCTCATCGGTATGGGCATCAAAATCCTGCTGGAACATCTGTTTTTTGGTAAATCATAAGTTTATTCATCCATAAAAAAAGAAGCTGCCGCCTGAAAAACGGCTGCTTCTTTTTTCATCACTTGCTTTTTCTGATTACATATCTGTCTCGTAATCGCAGATAAATATCCAGGTAACCACATCGCCTTCCTGCAGTTCGTAAGCATCGCAGCCTACTTCCGCATAGGCACCATTCACCTGAAACATCCAGCCCGACATATCACCGCAGTCACCGGAGTAAATTTGCCCGATTCCCTTTACATATTTGCCATATGTGGAATCCTCTGCATCCAATTGGATCTCCTGCTCCTCGCAGGCTCTCTGCAGCAAATCCAATGCTGTTTCCCCTTCATCAAAGCGGACTTCCGTTTCTGCCAGAATCAAGCCGTCTTCAGGAACGTAATCCTTTTTCTCTGCCGACAAATCTGCCTCATGATCCCAGATTTTGCTGCAATCGATTACAACTTTTCCGGCATATTCACCTGCATCTTCTTTCTTCTTGCAGGAAGTCAGCCCAGCCAGTACCATGCATATTGCCAGCACTGCCAACAATACGCGTTTGCAAACCAATTTCTTTTTCATCTATATACCTCCCCGCTTCAGACAGGCATACTATGAAAAACCCCTCTGCAAATTGCAGAGGGGCATACTGATACAAAGTAAGATCCCATGCTGCCCCTGAAGCATAATGATGCATCGCAGAGGAAAAGACCCGACTTTACGGTAGCAAGGACGCTGCTGCGGAGACGCACCGCATTCCATTCTTTCTGCGATTTTCTTATGAAATTATTGTAACTATACCATTTTAGGCCGGAAAAGGCAAGCCCTCTTTTCAATTTCCTTTTTTATACAAAAACCATGACAACAAAAGCGCACCGCATGATTTCCTTCTGCGGTGCGCGTATGTTCACATATTGCAAATCAGTCTTCCAGTTGCGGCAGTTTGATTTTGAGCGTTCGCATGGCATTGATAATCGCCAATATCATGACACCCACATCTGCAAAAATCGCCAATATCATATTCGACCATCCGAGTGCGCTCAAAATGAGTACGCCAATCTTAATAATGAGCGCAATCGAGATATTCTGTTTCACGATCCTGCTCACTTTTCTGCTGATCTGTATCGCAGCAGGCAATTTTCTCAGGTCGTCGCCCATGATGACCATATCCGCCGCCTCGATTGCGGCATCCTTGCCGATTGTGCCCATTGCGACTCCCACATCTGCCCGAGTGAGCACGGGTGCATCATTGATGCCATCTCCCACAAATGCCAACTTGCCCGATTCATTCGCCGCGATCAGCTGCTCAACCTGTTCCACTTTATCACCGGGCAGCAGTTCACCTCGTGCGTCAATTTCCAACTGCTCTGCCACTTCCCTGACTGCCGCTTGGGAATCGCCTGAAAGCATTGTGATATTCTGTACGCCCAGTTGTTTTAGCTGTCGGATTGCCTTCCCAGCCTCAGCACGCAACTGATCTTTCACCAGGATGCGACCTGCGTACACTCTATCTACAGAAACATAGACTGCGCTGCCTCCGCCTTCATAGGGCGCATATGCTGCACCTTCCAGCTCCATAAGCTGTGCATTGCCCACAGCGATGCGTTTCCCCTGCAGGCGTGCAACCATACCTTTGCCTGCAATCTCTTCCGACTGTTCCGGCTGCTGCTCCAGCTCTTCGCCATAAGCGCGCTTAATCGCCAAAGCAATAGGATGATCGGAATACCATTCCGTAAGGGCAGCATATTCCAGCACCTGCTCCTCTGCAAATCCTTGTGCTTCTACCGCTGCCACTTGCAGCTGACCTTTGGTCAACGTACCCGTTTTATCCATCGCCACTGCCGTAACGCCCGCCAATGCGTCTACGCTGTTGCTGCCTTTAATCAGTATGCCATTTTTAGAGGCACAGCCAATGCCGCCAAAATAACTGAGCGGCACTGAAATGACCAATGCGCACGGGCAGGAGACCACCAGGAACATCAACGCCCTGCGAATCCATTCTGAGGCAACCGCATCTTTTACAAACAGGATGGGTAGCACTGCCAATAATACGGCACAGCCGACGACAATCGGCGTATAATATTTGGAAAATTTAGTAATAAAACTTTCTGCTCTGGCCTTTTTGCCCCCTACATCCTCAATCATATTGAGAATCTTTGTTGCGGTAGATTCATTATATTCCTTTGTAACCGTAATTTGCAGCGGAGCGCTGGTGTTGACGCTGCCGCTCAGCACCGCACTGCCCGGCCCTACCTGCTGAGGGAGCGATTCACCGGTCAACGCGGAAGCATCGATATAAGAATTCCCCTGCATAACCGTTCCATCCAGCGGAACTTTTTCTCCCGGTTTGACGATGATTTCCATGCCTGCTTTGACTTCTATCGGATGAACCTGCACCAATTGACCATCCCGCATGACATTGGCCGTATCCGGCCGCAGCTCCATCAAATCTGAAATTGCCCGTCGGGATTTTCCCACAGCCATACTCTGAAACAGTTCTCCGATTTGATACAGCAGCATAACCAATACCGCTTCGGAATATTCCTGGATGAAAAAAGCTCCAATGGTGGCAATCGTCATCAACAGGTTTTCGCCAAATGCCTGCCCTGTAAATAATTCTTTAAATGCTTCGTAAACGACTTCCGCACCTACCACCAGATAGGCCGCAATACAAATGATAAGAGAAACCGGCCCGGAAACAGGCAGCAACAGTTCCGCTGCCAATAATACCGCTGCTGTCAATATTCTTGCAACCGAGATTTTTTGCGCTTTGCTCATACTTTTTTACCCCAGGACGGTACACTCCGGCTCAATTTTCGCTACAATCTGTTTGACCTGCTCGGTCAGCCCATCGGCATAGGCATCCTGCACATCTATTACCAGGCGCTGGCTCATCACATTGAGATTCGCCAGCTCTACCCCTTTTAACTTGCTCACTTTGTTTTGAATTTTCTGTGCGCAATGTGCACAACACAAATCCTTGATTACATATTCTCTTCTCATACGCTCATTCCTCCACATGTTCCATTCCCTGATTAATAATGCTGCGCACGTGCTCATCCGCAAGCGAATAAAAAATTGTTTTGCCATCCCGTCTGTATTTGACAAGATGATTCTGTTTTAATACTCTCAATTGATGAGAAATCGCACTTTGCGTCATTCCGAGCAATTGTGCAATATCACAGACACATAGTTCACTTTCAAACAGAGCATACAGGATTTTAATACGAGTAGAATCGCCAAATACCTTAAACAGCTCTGCCAGATCATAGAGTAGTTCCTCTTCCGGCATCTGCTCACTCACCGCTTTTACCACATCCTCATGCGCATGAATATAGCCGCACAATTCAATATGATCGCTCATTGCTTCCTCCTTCGAATATATGAGTAATTGTTCATATGTATAATACTGCATACTGTTTCATTTGTCTACCCTTTTTATAAAAAAAATTTCCAACGTAAAAAAAATTTTGCAGCACATACTATTTGCGAGCCCAATTAGGCAGTAATTTCGTTAATAAAAAGGAGTTTTTTATGAGCAAACAAAAAAGCAGAAAAATCAAAGCAGTCTCTTCTCCTCTCCTGTTTCCCGGCCTGATGCCCACACCCCCTGCCATCCATGAGCCGGAAGAACAGATTCTGCCACGCAAAACAGAAAAATAAAGAAAAGAAATTTTTGCTCGGTCGCCCACAGCCTTATGGGCGACTGCCGCATCCCTATTCTGCGCTTTATTTTTCCGTTGTATTCCTGACAACATGATCACAAAAGCGTAACAACCACAACAGAAGGAACTCCAGCCGGTATGGACGAATATTTTTATCATGAATTAGTGCAAACCGTAGATATCATCAGAGGCTATGTCTGTGAAATTTTAGGAATTATTAAAGCACAGATGCATGATCATCACAACAACCTGGAGTAAGCTATTTTTGATCAAAAAAAGAAAGCTGCCTATGTATTCTTGGATTTTGACCTCGATATGGCTGATTTTACCCATGTGCCTATCAAAAATGAACTCCTCGTGCAGAACTTGGAGGATATGCAGGATAGACAGCGTATCAAGGGTGAGGCAATCGTTTTTGAGAGCTATAATCCGAAAAAGGTCATTCTGGAGCAGCTTCGCAAAAAACCAGAAATCGACTATGAAAAATGCTCCGCTCTGCTATTCAAGCTGATCACGCAGGTCTGTGACTACTATGCAGACCGCTACGGCATCAATGGTATACAGAATATTATAATGATGTACAAGCGTGACACCGGCAACAAAATCTATAAGCAGATGCTTCAGCACTTCTACTGCGAGAACGGATTCCTGCAGGAAGAAGTAATCGGCACCAGAGACTACAATCTGGAACAACATTACAACTATGTTGAGCGTGTCGGCCTTTTTTCTGCTTATACGGAAAAAATCCAGTCTGTCCTTTTTGATGGCATCAAAAAAAGGTGTGTTTGACCGAGCCAAGTTTGATAGCCACCCGGAACTGCTTCTCGCACGGGTATTGGAATATGATACCGATGTGCAGAACTGGCTTCGTCCGGCACCGTAGGAATTTAATATCACTTATAATCACGGACACAGCTATGAACCGGACTTCGTTGTAGAAACCGAAAACGTCATCTATCTCGTTGAGGTTAAGGGCGAAGATAAACTCAACGACCCGGATGTTATGGCCAAGAAAAAGCGTGGTATCCAGTATTGCGAAGTTGCTACCCGTTGGGGCAAAGCAAACGGCTATAAGGAATGGCGGTATCTGTTCATTCCGTCCAAACAGGTCATGCCGAACTCCTCGTTCATGCAATTAGCAAAACAGTTCCACACACTATAAACTCTACTGGCATTAAGACCACACTGGGGAGTCCCCTCAGTGTGGTCTATTTTTTTTTGACAATATCACTTGACAAAATGACAAGTAATGGATATAATAATAGAGGGTATTAAATCAATAGCACAGAAAGGAGTGCCACTATGGGAAAGGAATTAGGTTCACGCATAACCGAAACTTT
>CAMEMG010000011.1:0-26351 GCA_945927325.1 uncultured Clostridia bacterium
AATACTGTAATATCCGTAATAACGCCTGCTTTATCTGCATAAATCGAACAGGGTTGTGTCTCGTGAATTTCGGGCGATTTATACTTCTCACGCACAACGATCCGCAGGCAAGCACCTTCATAGGAAGTATAAACGTATGTTAATTCCGGAAAACGTTCCCATAAGGCCTGTTCAACTTCCTGTAGTATCTCTTTATTTTTTAATGCAAATAATTTTGCGCCATTTTCCACAGCCGTATGATAAATATCATACTCGCTCACTTCCTGATTCCCTACCACTTCAATGCGCAGGCAACAAGAAGATAAAAGGATGATTGCCGCAACAGTCAGCATCAAGCCAATCCCCAATGCCACATGTTGCTTTCCAAGCGTGTACCAACCCCAAATGCCTTTTTTCTGCCGTATCCGAATCTGTGCTTCATTTTGCAGAAGTTTGCGCAGGCGCTGCAGATTTTTGCGGCTAACCTGAGCCCGCATTACTGTATAGGAAATACGAGATACACGAACAAGCTCTATTCCCGCTCTGGAAATCCGGAAAAGAGCTCTATTAATATTTGCTGCTTCTAGTTCAATAATAGCATATCCCTGCAAAAAATACCATATTAACAATATTTTATTCCTCCTATGGCCGCAGTTTATGCCAGATAAGTAATACTCTCGATTTGTCCTGTAAAGGACAACAATGCACCATCCATCTGTTCAATTAAAAAATGATTTCCCCGAAAACAAATTCCACCCCAGCTCACCTTCAGACAAATTATGCTCTGTGTATAGTTTTCCACCTGATAGTTGCCCTCCAGTATGCATCCGTTCTGATTCAAAATACGCAATATTGTTTTCCCTGCCGCAATCTCTGCCGGCAACCCATAAGTCAGTACTTTCTTTTTCTGATCACTTTTTCTGGACATACGCTCACCACCCGTGATTTATTTTATGAAAAGAGATGGTGCAACATGTTGGTTTTCTACAATAAAAACAAAATAAAAAAGGCAATAGGGACTTCGAACCCTATTGCCTATTCTAGCAATAAAATCAATGTTTTCTCTTTCTTGCAGCCTCAGCTTTTTTCTTTCTCTTTACACTGGGCTTCTCGTAGTGCTCACGCTTTCTGATTTCTGCGAGAACACCTGCGCGAGCGCATTTTCTCTTAAACCGTCTCAGGGCGCTTTCCAAAGATTCATTTTCACCAACGCGTACTTCAGACATCTTTTTCCCCCCTCTCCTCGTTACAACTTCGCAAAATTACTGTTTCTAAATTTGGGAGAATTTTGCATTCGGCACAACTATATTTCTGCCGACAAAGTTTATTATAGTATAACCCGCCGTTAAAGTCAACTTTTTTATGCTTTCCGGCCTACTTTTTCCTTCTTCGACGCTGCACCGAATCATCTGCAAATAAGACAAATCAACATGCATTATCTGCCGACGCGTTTCAGCCCGGAGGCCAAGCCATTGCTCTGCCGCCCAAAATATGAAAGTGCAGATGCGGCACTGTTTGCCCACCATCTCGCCCAGTATTCACTGCAATACGAAAACCGCTTTGATCCAGGCCGTTTTCCGCTGCTATTTTCTGAATCACTTCCACAATATGCGTCATCAGTTGTGCATCCTCCGGCTTGACCTCCAATATAGAGCCAATATGCTTTTTGGGAATTACCAGAATATGCACCGGCGCCTGCGCTTCAATATCTTTAAAGGCCAGCACCTGGTCATCTTCATATACTTTGGCTGAGGGAATTTCTCCTGCAACAATTTTACAAAAAATACATTGGGACATCGCTTCTCACTCCTTTTTTTCAGTATACCAAACGGCAAATCATTTTTCCAGATTCCACTCCGCAAATCTCTACCGGGACAATATCTCCCGGATTGCCCGGTGCCTCTGCATGAATGTAGCGTTCTATATATCCTTCACAAATACCGGGGCTCACTTCCTGCTCCAATAAAATTTCATGCCGGCTTCCCACCAGGCTTTTCTTATAAGCAAGTGACATTTCTTCTCCCAACGCTATCATTTCTGCGGCTCGCCTTTTTTTCACATTTCCAGGCAGATCTCCCTGCATTCTGGCCGCCACCGTTCCTTCTCGTTTGGAATAGGGAAAAACATGTAGCTTTGCAAAACCAATTTGCTGCAAAAACTGTAACGTTTCCTGATGTTCCTCCTCTGTTTCCCCCTGAAATCCGGCAATAACATCCGTAGTAACAGCGGGATTTACAAATGCTTCCCGCAAATTAGCTATATAATCCGCATATTCCTCCGCTGTATATTTGCGGTGCATACGCCGCAATACCGAGGTACTGCCGCTTTGCAGAGAAACATGAAAATGCGGACACAATTTATCCAACATTGCAGCTCGTTTACAAAATTCTTTCGTCAGCAAGGATGGTTCCAAAGAACTAAGCCGAATCCTGCGAATTTCATCTATCTGCTGCAATCCTTCCAAAACATCGATAAAGCCAACCTGCTGCAAATCTTTTCCGTAGGAACTGACATGAATCCCTGTCAATACGACTTCCTTCACACCATGTTCTCCCAACCTTTTTGCTTCCAGCAAGATATCCTGCAGCGGGCGGGAACGCACCGGCCCTCGAGTATAAGGAATAATGCAATAACTGCAATAATTATTACAGCCATCACAGATTTTTATATTTGCCCGTGTACGCTCGTGTTTCCGTGAAATCTGCAGCGGCTCAAAAACCTTTTCCTGCGCAATGTCTCCCACTGCATTAATTTTTTTCTCACCGGCCTGTACACGACGAATAATCTGCAGAATCGCACCTTTATTGGCAGAACCGATTACTGCATTTACACCTTCTCTTTCCAGAAGCGCTTGCGCATCCCGTTGGGCCAAACACCCACAGACGCAAATAATTCCTCCTTTTTCCGCCGCTCGCCCAATCATTTGCCGCGATTTACGGTCTGCAACAGCTGTTACTGTACAGGTATTAATGAGATATACATCAGCCTGCTCTGAAAAATCCACCGTTTCATAACCGGCCGCTTCCAATATCTCAGTCATTGCATCTGTCTCATATTGATTTACTTTACAACCTAAGGTACAATATGCTGCCTTCATATCAACACCCAATGGTGAGCGCTGCCCACTCACCTTCAATACTGATATGTTCTACCGGCATCCCTGCCTGCTCATAAGCCGCCTTTATTTCATCCAGGCGATCAAGAATAATACCGGAAGCAATCAGTTTCCCCGTCTTTTTTAATACTTGCTGGAACAATGGCTGCATTGCAAGAATCACATCAGCCACAATATTCGCAGCAATCACATCATATTGCCTTGCACAAACCCGCTCGCGCACCGCCCCTTCTTGCAGTGCATTGCCCTGCAGCGTTTCAAAACAGGTTTCTTCTATCCCATTGCGCAACATATTCTCTCGCGTTACACGCATGGCATCCTCTTCTATATCTACGCATAACGCCCGTTTTGCTCCCAGCAGCAGTGCTCCCACAGCCAAAATGCCGCTACCGCATCCCATATCCAGTACCTCCGCACCTGAGAAAACAACTTTTTCCAAGCTTGCCAGGCAAAGCCGGGTTGTTTCATGTGTCCCAGTTCCAAAGCTGGAGGAAGGATCTATTTCCAGCGGAATACGTTGATTATCTTCGGGCAGGGCCTCCCAGGAAGGTTTTATAATCAGTTTCTCTCCTACAGGGATTGGTTTATAAAACTTTTTCCAGCTATTCATCCAATCCTCTTCCTGAATATTCTCTATCTCAACGCTAAATTCTACTCCGCGACGATTTGCCTCCTGCAACAGAGAAAAGAGTTGCTGCATTTTTTCGGCACCGCTATTGTTTTTTTCCACATAAACTGTCAGCGTTGCCTTCTGTTTATGCACCAAATTTTCCTCTACATAATCATAATATACGGAGGTTTGCATGAATTCACTTACTTCCCGGGGATCCGTCAGTGCAAACTGTTCAATTCCCAGGGCAATCATCCGATCGATAAAAGCATCCACATCCTCCGGCGCCATAGAAATCACAATACATTCCCAATCCATTTTTTCACGCCCTTCTTTAGCTCTGCTATGATTTTCTTCCATTTTTTCATATTCACTGGAAGAAGTCTTTTATTGTCACTTATTATACCATATCCTGCACGGTATGTGCAGGCTCACCAAAAACATAATCTACCAGCTTTTTTAATTCTTCCATTGATGTAATGCTTATCGCCTGCTGCCTCAGTGCTGCTGCTCCCCGCACCCCTTTTAAATACCAGGCTGCATGCTTGCGAAATTCCTGCATCGCTCTGCGCTCACCTTTCGCTTCGCAACATAGTCCTGCCTGCTGCAGTATTACATTCGCCTTGCGATCCCGCTCCACTTCCTTATAGGTTCCATCCTGTAAGTATTGTTTGATTTGTTCAAACAAAAACGGGTTCCCCGTAGCTCCTCTGGCAACCATAATGCCATCTGCCCGCGTCTGCTGTAATATCGCCAGGGCATCTTCCGGCGAAAAAATATCTCCATTGGCAATCACCGGAATGCGCACCCTTTTCTTGATTTGTGCAATACATGCCCAATCAGCCTTTCCTGCATAATATTGCTCCCGCAGGCGCCCATGGACTGTGATCGCATCTGCACCTGCCTCTTGCATGGTTTGTGCAAACTGAAGATAATTGCAATGTTGCGTATCAAATCCTTTGCGAAATTTTACGGTAACTGGTCTCGATGCAGTGCGCTTAGCCTCTTCCACTATATGAGCAGCCAAAAGAGGTTCTTTCATCAGCGCAGATCCTTCTCCGTTATTTACAATTTTAGGTGCAGGGCAACCCATATTGAGATCAAAGCATACGATTTTTTCTCCCTGCTGCTCCTGCAACATTTCTATCGCTTGCGCAATATCCTTTGGATCCCGGCCAAACAACTGTATTGCTAAGCACTCCCCCTGATGCACATCTGCCAGTTCAAAAGTGCGCCGACTATTATATTTTAATCCTTTTGCGCTGATCATTTCGCTGTAAGTCATATCAGCTCCCTGGCGTCTGCATATCTCCCGGAATGCGTAGTCAGTCACTCCTGCCATCGGCGCCAGAAGCACCGGTTGCTCCAAAACGGAATCTATTTTCAGCAATGTCTTCAGCTCCATCTTTTCACCATAAAAAAGGTATTTACCTGCGGGCAAATACCTTTTTACTCCTTTAATCTACTGCGTTGCCAACTTCCTCTTCCGGAAGTGTAACATCTTGTGTTTCCACTTTCGGAATCGGATATACGCTTTCCGGAATAATTTCCTCTTCCAGCGTGATATCATTCACCTTCCAACGGCCGTCTTCCTTCACCATATGCAAAGTATAGACGCCACTCTCGATAAACTGATCTACTTCCTGAATTTCCAACTGCGAGGTATCCACCTTGGCAGAAATGTCCTGAACCAGGTTCTCCACACGGATGTCCATCTTATTTTTCCAGGCAAATACCACTTTAATCGGCACTTTTGTCTGTAAATCATAAGAAGAAATAATATAGCCGGCGTTGATCTGCTGAGTTTCCAACTGTGTTTTATCCAGATATTCCTGGGTGAAAATTCCAGCCAACAGAGCAGTATCATCGTTATCAATCGGTTTTAGAATCACCGAAGTTCTCTTGGCAAAAGCGTCTCGGGCCAGCATATAAATCTGGCTGGAGTTTTCCGCTGTTTTGAATGCAAAAATTCCCAGATAAAGAATCGCAACACAGGCCAGCAGTTTACCCACGATATACAGTACAAATCTGACACCACGTATATTCTTTTCTCTTTTTTTACGATTTTCCATTGCTGTTTTCCTTTTGCTTACATTTCCAGATACATTGGTAATTCTAATTTTTCAATTTACAATGATCTCAAAAGCCATCTTGGCAAATATATTTGCCTCTCCATTCTGCATTTCTGCAGCCGAGTCAATATAATTTTGCTCCTGCCGGAATTTCCTGATCCACCATTAAGAGATGAAGCTTTTCTTCTCCATCCTCTGTATGAATCGCAGAAAGCAGCATACCACAGGATTCAATCCCCATCATAGAACGGGGAGGTAAATTAGTAATGGCAATCAGAGTTTTCCCAACCAGCTCTTCCGGCTCATAATATGCATGGATACCACTTAAAATAGTACGGTCCACACCGGTTCCGTCATCTAAAATGAACTGAAGAAGCTTCTTTGACTTCTTCACAGCTTCGCAAGCCAATACTTTCACAGCACGAAAATCGGATTTGCTGAATGTATCAAAATCTACAAAATCAGAAAATAACGGTTCAATTTCCACTTTGCTGAAATCAATTTTCTTTTCATTTACCGCTACTGTTTCAAGACTTTCCTTTGTTGCAGCTACAGGCACTTCAGTTTTAACCGCTTTATTTTCCCCCAAAGGCTTCATGGTCGGGAACAGCAGTACATCGCGAATCGAAGCGCTATCTGTCAAAAGCATAATCAGGCGGTCTACTCCAAATCCCAATCCACCTGTAGGCGGCATACCATATTCCAAAGCGTTGATATAATCGTAATCTACCTGCGCTTTACAATCAGGATCCAGTGCTTGCCGCTCTTTCACTTGCCGCTCCATGCGTTCTTTCTGATCCAGAGGGTCATTGAGCTCTGAGAAGGCATTGCCGAATTCTGTTGCATTGATAAAATACTCAAAACGCTCTGTGAACGCGGGATCCTCCGGTTTACGCTTCGCCAACGGGCTGATCTCTACCGGATAATCATAAATGAAAGTCGGCTGAATCAAATTTTCTTCCACAAATGCATCAAAGAATTCCGCAAGAATTGCACCCTTGGTAGGCACTTCCGGCAAAGCCACTTTATGTGCTTTTGCACAGGCTATGGCATCCTCGTCTGTTTCCCAATCACGGAAATCGACACCTGCGTATTTCTTAACAGCCTCGATCATCGTCATACGTTCCCAATGCCCCAGATCGATTTCTTTTCCCTGATAGGGGATCACCAGCGAACCACAAATCTCCTGAGCCACTGTTTTCATCATATCCTCTACCAGATCCATCATGCCATAATAATCCGTATAAGCCTGATATAGCTCAATGCTGGTAAACTCCGGATTATGCTTGGTATCCATTCCTTCGTTGCGGAAAATACGACCTACCTCATAGACCTTTTCCATACCGCCAACAATCAGGCGCTTCAAATAAAGCTCCGTTTCAATGCGCAGCACCATATCCATATCCAGGGTATTGTGATGTGTAAAGAAAGGACGAGCCGACGCTCCGATTTCAAAAGGCGTCAAGATCGGCGTATCTACTTCCAAAAAACCACGGTTATCTAAAAAGGACCGTAATGCCCGCATAATTCGGCTGCGTTTCACAAACGTTTCTTTCACTTCGGGGTTGACAATCAAATCAACATAACGCTGGCGATAACGCAAATCCATATCCTTTAATCCGTGGAATTTTTCCGGAAACGGCTGCAGTGATTTGGAAAGCAGCTGAATCACGTGGCATTTTACAGAAATCTCTCCTGCATCAGTGCGGAAAACTTCACCTTCAATACCTACAATATCCCCAATATCAAAGGATTTGCGATACAGCATATAGGGTTCTTCCCCCATAACATCCTTACGCGCATAGCATTGAATTTCGCCGCTGGCATCCTGAATATGGAAAAAGCTGGCCTTCCCCATGACGCGTTTGGAAACAATACGCCCAGCGATACTGCACAGTTTTCCTTGCAAAGACTCAAAATTTTCTTTTATTTTCGCTGCGCAAGCATTCCTTTCAAATTTTGTAATTTGAAAAGGATCCATTCCGTTTTCTCGCAGTGCAGCAAGTTTCGTTCTTCTGACAGCTATTTCAGAAGAATCATTACCGACATTTGGGTTCTTTGTATTTTCATTTGCCATGATTATAATTATCGTCCTTCCTGTATCTCGCAGCCGTATTTCAACTCAGGCTCTTGAGATCTCCAATATTTTAAAAGTAATTTCTCCACCCGGTGCTTCCACCGAAATTTCATCTCCCACCGATTTTCCCATCAGTGCACTACCAACGGGAGATTCATTGGAGATCACGTGATTTGCGGCATTCGTCTCCATTGGGCCCATCACAGTGTAAGTTTCTTCTTCCTGGAATTCAATATCCAACAGCCTTACTTTTGTACCAATGCCTACTTTTTCCAGATTTACTTCGTCGTCATCTACAATTGTAGCCAGCCGCAGTGTATTTTCCAGTTCCTGAATTCGCCCTTCCACACGCGACTGTTCATTTCTTGCTTCCGTATACTCCGCATTCTCGCTCAAGTCACCAAAAGAACGCGCTTCCTTTATTTGTTCCGAAATCTCCGACCGACGCGTTGTCTTCAGATATTCCAGTTCTTCCTCCAACTCGATTTTTCCTTTTTTGGTCAGTACAAATTCTTGTGCCACCGATAATACCTCCTCGCAGATGCGAAAATAATCGAAGAGCCGATATGCCCTTTACAGTTCATTATATTGTACACGGATTTCTCCAGGATTGCAATAAGATACCCATCACGGCTTCAGCTTTTCTTTCTCCGTTGCCAGATGCCGCTCCACTTTTGTCTTTACTCTTTGCAGCGCATTATCAATCGATTTAACCTGTCTTCCTAACAGAGCGGCAATCTCTTGATAGGATTTCCCACCCAAATACAGATTGAGCACCTGTTTTTCCAAACTCGAAAGATTCATCATCAGATTTTGTTCAATTGCTCCGATATCTTCTTTACTGATAATAATCTCTTCCGGATTCAGTACCTTGGAGCTCTTAATCATATCCATCAGAGTACGATCCGATTCTTCATCAAATACCGGGCGATTCAGGGAGATATAGCCATTCAACGGTTTATGTTTCTGGCGTGTAGCTGATTTGACAGCCGTAATCACCTGGCGCGTAATACACAGCTCTGCAAATCCCCGAAAAGAGGCTTGTTTATCCGGCTGAAAATCCCGTACTGCCTTATAAAGGCCAATCATTCCTTCTTGAATCAGATCTTCCTTATCGGCGCCTGCCAGAAAATAATAACGTGCTTTTGCTCTCACAAAATTTTTATATTTATTAAGCAGATATTCCAGAGCTTGTCCATCACCGGCATTGGCCATTTCAGCCACCTGCATGTCATCCAACCCTTCATAGCATTCAAAATGCGGCGTTTCCTCTTCAGGAAGCTCTTCCTCTGCCAAAAAATCCAGTTCTTCTTCCGTTTCTTCCGGTATGGAATCATCATAGGGAAACTCCGGCTCTGCAAATTCCGCAAAATGCCTCATACCCATTTTTCTCCTGTCTCATTCTATTTAACAACTTTTTGCAGCTTATCCTGCCGCTTTTTTTCATACATCAATACCGCTGCCGCTGCTGATGCATTCAGTGAATTAATATGGCCACACGTATCTCTTTTTATTGTAAATTCCGCTTTTTCTTTAACTAATCGTGAAATTCCTTCTCCTTCCGCACCAATCACCAGCATCATTGCTCCGGTCAGATTTGCACAATCAGCACTGAGCCCATCCATATCAGCAGCAGCTACAAAAACACCTTTTTCTTTAACTTCATCAATTACTGCCGGTAAATTGGTCACTTTAATGATCGGAATATATTCTTCTGCACCCGAAGCTGTTTTTGCCGCTGCCGCAGTCATACCTACGCTGCGCCGTTTGGGAATAATTACACCATGCGCGCCAAATATCTCCGCGCTTCTCACAATTGCACCCAGATTATGCGGATCTTCCACTCCATCCAATGCGATTAAAAACAGTGGCTCTCCCCTCTGTTGCGCCAATGCTTCGGCATCTTCCAAAGTAGAATAACGGACAGCCGCCGCTTTTGCGACAATTCCTTGATGATTTGCTGCTTTTTCTCCTTGCGCGGCGAATCTGCTTAACTCGTCCAACTTGCTTTTGGAAGCACGCTTGATTGGAATTCCGGCGCTTTTTGCCAATGCGAGAATTTCCCGCGCATTCGCTTCTGCTGCTTCCGTCATATAAATCGCATCAATCTCCCGGCCGCTGCGGATCGCCTCACGCACTGTATTTCTTCCCAACAGAATCGTATTATCTTCTCTTTTTTCCAATTTACACACCAAACTTTTCTATAATCTTTTGCATCAATTCTTCCAGGCGTTCGTAATTACCCGCCAGATAGTGATAACCAATCAACGCTTCCAAACCGGTAGCCCGCTTATAATCGGCTACACTCATATTTTTTGCCACCGTTCCCGGATGCGCATTCCGTCCTCTGCGTACGATATCTCTTTCTTCTTCAGTCAGGCATTCTTCCAACATAGCTACTGCCTGTGCCTGTGCCCGTGCATTTACTACATTAGAAGCCCGCTGGTTAAGTGCATTAACCTGTTGTCGGCTTTTCTTTACCAGTACTGTTCGCACATACAAATCGTATACACTGTCCCCGATATATGCCAACACCAACGGATTTTTCAAGCGAGCTTCCTGAGCTCCAATGGCAACCAACATTCCCTTTGTGATCAACCGTTTCCTCCTACCCTTGTACCAGATAATCTGCAATTCCCTTAGCGATCGCTTCTGCAATTCGCTGCCGATACGCATCCTTCAACAGTAGTGCTTCTTCTACCTCATTGGAAATAAATCCACATTCTACAATAACCGCTGGTGCCGTGCCGGACTTGACAATATAGTAATCACCTTCTGTAATGTTCCTTGGCTTTTCCGGTTTCAATTCCGCATCCAACTGCGCCTGTATACAGGCAGCCAATGCCATACCTTTTTCAGATCCCGGAGCGTAAATTACTTGTGCTCCGCATACAGAGGAATCCGGAAAACTATTCTGGTGAATACTTACAGTAATATCCTGCCCTGCATTTTCAATCATTGTCCGCCGGTTGCGCATATCGGTATTTTTGTCTTTACCTACTGCGCCTTCATCTTCGCGTGTCATTACAACTTGAGCACCCTGCAATCGCAGTTGATCGCGCAATTTACAGGCAATATCCAAATTAATCTCTGCTTCCCGTGCCTGTGTGCGAATCCCTGTCGCCCCTCCATCGCTACCGCCATGTCCAGGATCGATCAACACTTTATATGCCTGCAAAAATGTGTGTGTGGGACTTTCGTTTGCGCGTACGGCTCCCTGCCATAGGCACAGACATATCGTGAGCAACCCAATTCCAATCGCCATGCAAAGTGCCGGGATAACTCTTCGATGCCATATTTTCCTTTTCATAGCGCCTCCACATTTTTAGTTGTTTGCGCTATATATATGCGAAATATGCCGATTATATGAGTTCCAGCCCCGGCTCGGCATTAAGTGCCAGGCCAGCCGCCGCACAGCCTTTTTTCATAGAATAATATGCTGCCGAAGCAATCATTGCCCCATTATCTGTGCAATAACGTAAATCGGGCAGATAAACCTGATAGTTTTCCTGCTGCAGTGCCCGGGCACGAAGCGCCGCATTTGCACTGACGCCCCCGCCTAATACTACTTTTTTTATACCCGTTCTTCGGGCTGCCTCAAACACATTTTCAATCAACAAATTCACTGCTGCTTTTTGAAAAGACGCAGCAACATCAGCTTTCCGATATTCCTGTCCCCGCACTTCAAAACCTCGCACCAGATTAATAACCGCCGTTTTAATCCCGCTGAAAGAAAAATCCAGATGTGATTCTCCGTGAAATGGTTTGGTGAAAACATAACAATCCGGATTTCCCTGTTCCGCCAGCCGCTGCACGTTGGGGCCTCCGGGATAAGTTAACCCCAATACTCTCGCCACCTTATCAAAAGCCTCTCCAGCTGCATCATCACGCGTGCTGCCTAATATTTCATAAGCGCAATAATCCGTCACTTTAATAATATTGGTATGTCCGCCTGAAGCAATCAGGCAAATAAAAGGCGGCTCCAATTGCTTATGCGTAATATAATTTGCCGAAATATGCCCTTCCATATGATTCACTGCGATCAATGGTTTATCTAACGCATAAGCCAGCGCTTTGGCATAGGAAACACCGGTCAACAGCGCACCTACCAGGCCGGGTCCAGAAGTTACTGCCAATGCATCCACCTGATCCCAATCCAATTTTGCCTGTTCCAAGGCTCCATGAACAATGTAAGGCAATTTTTCCACGTGATTACGGGAAGCAATTTCGGGAACAACTCCACCGTATTGTTTATGAATCTCTATCTGCGAATACAATACATTGGAAAGTACTTCTCTTCCATCACGTACAACCGCTGCCGCAGTCTCATCACAGGAGGTTTCTATTGCCAGGATATTGACATGCTTTGCTGCCCGCAATTCATTGAGTTTCTCCTGCTTCTGCATATCCTTTACCGTCCGTTTCTTTTTTTAATTTTTTCTTCCAAAACCAAGCCCCCAGCAACAATAAACCAATGGAGCTCACTGCTGCCCCGGCAATACGCATGACCAGATCAAAGAAAAATTCTTCGGGCACTATCATAATCAGTATATCCGTTCTCGGATTCAAAAGCCATAGATCATTGGTAAATAAAACTTTATGAAACAATGTCCAGAAAGTATCAAAGTCTATCGCCGCAAACAACCCTATGACTGCCAGAATCGCAAAAAAGATACCGTTACCCTTCAAATAGCCCTGCAGAATTTCCTCTTTGCCATACTTACTCTTGCCCGCTTTCCAAAATAACAAAAGCAAACAGCCGGCTCCCAATGCCAGACACCCGTAACCGACTGCTCTGGCCGTAAGATACAACTGCTTGACATCTACCATATGCTGTTTTTCACGGGCATTAAATACTTCGCGAACTTCCCCCTGAATCTCTGCCGTTACGGATAAATCATCCCGGTTATCCCGTAAATAATCAAGCAGAGCCTGCGTTGCCATAGTCAGGCTCTGCTCTGTCATACCAATGGATTCTGCTGTTCCCAGTTTTTCATATTCTTTCTGATAAAAAGAAAATGAAAAGCAAAAAATATCTATCCAAAATACAGCAATTCCAATCAGCAGCAATATTGCCGCTGCCGCAGCAAATCCGCTTTTCCGGCGCATTATCGATTCCCGTTTCTCAGGATTTCTACCGTCTTTTTAGGATCCGCCGATTTGAAAAGCGCACTGCCGGCCACAATCGCATTGATACCGGAATCAAGTATGATATCAATGTTCTTTTCGCTGACGCCGCCGTCTACTTCAATATCAATCTGACGATCTCCCATCATTTCTCTCAACCGTTTAGCCTTATTAAGTGCATAGGGGATAAACGGCTGTCCGCCAAAGCCCGGATCGCAGGACATCAGCAAAACCATATCGATATCGTCTAATACTTCCTCCAGCGTATAAATACTGGTAGCAGGATTGATTGCCACACCGCATTTCACGCCCTTCTCGCGAATCTGTAAAATCGTTCTATGCAAATGCGTTGTTGCTTCCTGATGCACGGTAATAATATCCGCCCCGGCCTCAATAAATTCATCAATGTAACGTTCCGGTGCCTGTACCATCAGATGTACATCCAGAATCAGCTTTGTATTCTTGCGGAAATCCCGGATCATCTGCTGTCCAAATGTAATATTGGGCACAAACATACCATCCATTACATCGCAATGTACCCAATCAGCACCCCATTCTTCCATGCTGTGCAAGGCTTCTGCCATTCTTGTAAAATCCGCCGCCAGAATAGATGGCGCAACTTTTGTCTCTAATCCATGATTAAACATATCTGTTTTCTCTCCTCTCTATGAGTTCTTGTAATAATTTCAAATACCGTTCATACCGTCCTTCGGAAATTTTTCCCGCTTCTACCGCCTGCTTCACACAACATTGCGGTTCACGTACATGCAGGCATCCATCAAAGCGGCACTGCCCTTGTAACAGTATAAATTCGGGATAATACATTCTGAGCTCCTCCGGTTCTATTTCCATGCATTCCAGGATGCTGAACCCGGGAGTATCCGCTACCACAGCCTCCAATTCAGGCAACAACAGTAGTTCACTATGGCGGGTCGTATGCCGCCCACGAGCTGTTTTTCTGCTCATTTCGCCGGTTTCCAATTTTAAAGCTGGGCTGATCGCATTAAGCAGAGTAGATTTACCTACTGCACTTTGCCCGGCAAAACAAGTGAATTTTCCTTTCAGTAATTGTTTGAGTTCATCAAGCCCTTCACCACTTCGAGCAGAAACTTCCAGGAACTGTATGCCACTGCCCTGATATTCCTGCGGTATCCTGCTTTTCTCACAAACAGAATCAATCTTATTGAGCGCAACCGCTGCTCGAATATGATTATACCCGGCATATAGCAGAAGTTTATCCACCAACTGCAGATCGGCCTTTGGATCACCAGCTGAAATTACGATTAAAAGCAAGTCAATATTGGCAATCATCGGCCGCGGAAGCTGGTTTAAGCGCGGCAGAATTTCGTCAATGCTGCCTCCCACCGTCTGCTCCGGCGGTGTAAACATGACAAAATCTCCCGGCATTGGTTTCACGCCTTCCTTGCGGAAACGACCTTTTGCTTTGCATTCATAAGTGACGCCGTCTTCTGCATACACATAATAAAATCCGCCGATTCCTTTTAAAATTCTGCCCTTTATGCTACCGCCTCCAATTAAGACATATATTGTTTAGTATATACTACCTCGCCGTTTAAGTAAATATAGATTGTATAATCCATGTCCTTAAATTTTGTATCCAAGCTCATGCGATAACTCTCTCCATCTGCAAACAGCTTTTCAAACTCCAGGCTATCCTTACAAGTGTATTCATCCACGATAAATTCATAACATATCTGATCATCCCAAAAAGCCGCTGTAATGCACATATAGGCATCTTGATGATACGATACTGCCCCACCGGGGATTTCCACTTGCAGCTGGCAGACAGATGAAGGCTGCTGCACTGTCAACTCCATATAAGCAAGTGAAATTTCGATCATATCGCTGGTGGGATACTGAGCCACCACTTGTCCTGGACTGCCTGCCATATCAATCATGTTAATCAATACTCTGCCAAATCCGGCTTCCGAAGCCTGAGATACGGCCGTAAACATATCTTGGCCAACCAACTGCGGAATAACTTCTGCCAATTGACTATTCACGTGATTGACCTGAAGCACAACCGTCGCATCTGCAGAAACGCGTTCTCCACTATCCGGATACTGCCCTACTACTTCTCCATCTTCTGCAGCAGCATCGTATACCCCTTCTGTTACCACTTGCGTAAAACCGACTTTGCGAAGTGTCTCTTCCGCGTTTTGTTCATCCATGCCAATCAAGTTCGGCATATCCAGCAATTCTCCTGCTCCCAGACTCACAACCGCCTGCACTTTCTCACCGCGCTCTACCAACACCCCCATCTGCGGCGTTTGAGAAAGAATCCGACCTTCCTCAACCTGCGCATTTGCTTCATAAGTATATTCTAATTCCAGATCATATTGTTCAACAATGCGCTGAGCCTCTTCCAATGTCTTGTTTTGCAGCGCAGGCATATATACGGCTTCTGTTTTTCTCCTGCTTACCGAAGACCAAAGATTCAGAATCACCACGGCCAAAATTACAGTTAATACCCCAAGAATTACAAACCGATTCACGGTATTACTTCCATGCCGACGCGCTTTCCGATTCGTGTGCTCTTCCTGCTCCCGATAATTTTTTATATAAGCACCTTCCGGAAAACGCAATGCCTTTTCCAAATCCTTTCGCATCTGCATAAAGGATTGATATCTATCACTCTTCTGTTTTCGAAGCGCTTTCAAAATGATATGCTCTATACTATGCGGAAGATCCGGAGCATACAGGCAGGGAGAATCAGGAGTCTGATGAATTTGCTTCAGTGCAATAGCAACTTTTTCTTCTCCCGTAAAAGGTAGTTTTCCGGTCATCAACTCATAGAGCAGAATGCCCATGGAATAGATATCTGTATATTTATCTGTTTTTTCTCCTTTCGCTTGTTCAGGAGAAAAATATTCTACAGTTCCAAATACTTCTTCCTGAGCACTTTCTCCCGATTCTGCAGCCTCTGCCGTACCAAAATCCAGAATAATCGGCTCCAGACAGGCATCCAGCATCACATTGGCCGGTTTTAAATCCCGATGAACAACCCCCATAGCATGGGCATACTCCATAGCACTGCATATTTTCTCCGCAATTTCTATTTTCTGCTCCATGGTAAGTATTCCCTGCTCAATATAGCTTTTCAGCGTGCAGCCCTCAATATACTCCATGATATAATAAGCGAAACTGCCCTGAAATCCATAATTTACCAGATGTGCGATATTGGGATGATTCAGCTTTTTCAGAAGTTTAATTTCCTTTTTAAATGCTTTTGCATATTGCGGATCCGCAGACAGCTCTGGTTTCAGCAATTTCATTGCATATTGTTTATCCAGTTTAATATCCTGTACCAGAAAAATATAGCTGGTTCCACCTTCGTCAACTGAATGCAAAATACGATAGCGGTCGCCAATCAATGCTTTTTGAGCATCATTCATTGTCACAACCTCCTTCTGCCCCGGCAATCGCCAGCGCAACAGAGATATTATCACTCCCGCCTCGTTCCAGAGCGGCCTTCAGCAATGTCTTTGCCTTTTGTTCTGCAGTTTCTTTGACTTCCAAATATCGCTGCAGTTCCTCATTTGAAAAATAGGAACTCAACCCGTCTGAGCATAAAAGCAAAATATCTCCTTTTTCCACAGAGGTTTCTATCAAATCAACTTCCAAATTTTCCATTCCCAATGCCCGGGTAATCATACTGCGATAAGGGCTTACCCGTGCCTCTTCGCTGGTCATCTTACCTTTTTCCACCAAGTGTTGCACATAGCTATGGTCCGTCGTAAGCTGCTGCAAAGTTTGCTTATGCAATAAATAAGCACGCGAATCCCCCACATGAGCTAACAGTACTTTATTTTCCGTACAGGCAGCCACCACAAGTGTAGTTCCCATACTATGATAGGCGACAGGCATATTGCGCGCAATTTCCAAAATGCGTCGATTTGCCATCTCCACAGCCTGCTTCAACAGCGCCGGATCAGGTCGCATATTTTTCATCGCTTCTGCCACACATTCTACTGCTTTCCGACTGGCCAGGCTGCCTCCGGCATATCCCCCCATGCCATCGGCAACCATCAATACCAACGGAAAATATTTTGTTGCGCCCTGGTAAACAAAATCCTGATTTTCTTCTCTTTCCCGTCCGACATCCGTTAAAGTAAACACATCCATCGTTTCATTCCCCGGTTCGTTTCTGGTAGCGTGCACGCAACTGACCACAGGCTCCTTCAATATCCTGCCCCAATGTTCTTCGGCGCGTCGCCGAAATTTCACGCTTTTTCAACATCTTTTCAAAATTTTGTATTTCTTGTGCTGTAGGAGCCCGAAAACGTCCCACATTTCCATTGAGCGGAATTAAATTTACGTGGCAAATCTGCCCGCGCAGCAATTGAGCCAATGCATCTGCATCTTCTTCGCCCAAATTGAAAGCCGCCAACATGATATATTCATAAATAACGCGACGCCCGGTTTTTTCCCCATAAGTGCGCATAGCCTGAATAGTATGTTCCAGAGGATAACCTTTTTCTACCGGCATAATCTGCAGGCGTTTTTCCGGAATTGCACTATGCAGTGACAAACAAAGTGTCAACGGCATCCCTTCCTCTGCCAATCGATAAATGGCAGGTGTGATCCCACAGGTTGAAAGCGAAATATTCCGCAAAGCAATATGCAGACTTTGCTCTCCATGAATGAGTTGAAGGAATCTCACCACCTGCTTATAATTTAACAGTGGTTCTCCCGTTCCCATCAACACAATATTCGTGATATTTCTCCCCGGCCCCAATTCAGCATTGATGCGCAACACTTCGCCCAACATTTCCCCGGCAGTCATATTGCGTACCAGGCCGCCTAATCCGGAAGCACAGAACACACATCCCATCGGACAGCCGACCTGTGTTGAAATACACAATGTATTCCCATAGTGATACTGCATCAGAACAGCCTCAATCAGATTTCCATCTGCCAACCGCAATAGATATTTACGGGTTCCATCCGAAGAAACCACCACTGTCTCGATTTCCGGATATCCCTCCGTATAACGTTCCATCAATTTCTGTCGCAAAGATTTGGAAAGATTGCTCATCTCAGAAAACGGTCTGCATTGAGTCAGCCATGAATAGACTTGCACTGCGCGAAATGGTTTTTCCCCCATTGCAATCAATTCCTGCTTCAGCTCTTCCGGGGAAAATTCCAAAAGACTTCTTTTTTCAATCATTCTTCTTTCTCCTCGCTTTCGCAATAAAAAAGCCATCCACACCATCCAAATGCGGGAACAATTGCAAACCGCCTGCCTTCACTCGCCCTATCAGTTGCTCCGGCAATCCGCCGAGCAGTCCATCTGCTTCAAAATCCGAGCATTTCTGCAAAAACCATTGAAAATTTTCTTCATTCTCCTGCCGGTTAATCGTACAGGTAGAATAAATTAATGTGCCACCCGGCTTCACATATTCTGCACAAACTTTTAATATATTTTTTTGCGTCTGTACAATTTCCTGTAAATCCTCATCTGTTTTGGAGAACTTGATATCCGGCTTTCGATAAAGCAAACCTAACGCGGAACAAGGAGCATCCACCAAAACAACGTCAAATTGTTTTATTGCATCCTTCCGCAAAACAGTAGCATCCTGTACCATTACTTCAGCGTTGACCCCTAATCTGGTAAAATTTTCCTGCATCAATTGTACACGATGTTCATGCAAATCCCATGCCTGTAAATACGCCGGCTGCCTTTCCGCCAGATATGCAGTTTTTCCGCCTGGAGCTGCGCATACATCCAGTACCCGATCCCCCGGCTGTACATCTGCTGCCCTGCAAACCAGCATGGAAGATTCTCCCTGCACCGTCAGTAAGCCCTTTCGATACAGATCCAGCTCATCTACCGAAGAGATGTTTTTGATATACAGGCAATCGGAAACATACTGTCCCGGTATAAAATGAAGCCCACGCCCTTCCAGTTTTCGCTGTAGAGATTCTTTATCTGCTTTTAAGTGATTGATGCGTATGCTGGTATATGCTTCCGGTTTATGATATGAAAGCATCTCCCATGCAAAATCAAAGCCATACTCTTTAATATACATTTGTGCAATCCAACGTGGATAACTGTACATTATTGAGAGAAAACCTGCCGGATCTTGCTCCCGAGCCGGATATTCAACCTCTCCCAAATGCTCTGCCACGTTGCGAAGCACCGCATTGACAAACCCCTTTAGCTGGCGCTTTTTGGAAGCTGCAATCATCTTGACGCTCTCATTGACTGCTGCGCTCACAGGCACACTTTCAAAAAACATCAATTGACAGACACCAATTCTCAGCACATTGCGAACATAGCGGTGAATCCTATTGGCTTTTGCAAAATAATCAATTACATAATCAATACGCAGCAAATTTTCCAATGTAGTATATACTAATGCTGCCGCAAAGCGCCGTTTTTGTTCTTCCAATCCTTTCAGATGTTTTTTTACGGCTAAATTCAGGTATGCCCCTTCTTCCACTTCCGCTAAGATTTCTACCGCTATTTTTCTGCTCTTCAAAATTCTATTCTCCTAAAATTTCAACAGAAACGCATCCCCTGCTGCAACGTTTTCCCTTTACCCCGCAGAAAATCCTCTGCCCGCATTTCTTTTGCGCCCGGATATTGCAGCCGCAAAATACGCACCGCACCCTCTCCTGCTGCCACAATCAACCCCTGCTTTGCATTTGCCAACAGAATTTCCCCAGGTTCACCGGCATACTCGCCTTCTTCCACCTGTGCAAACATCAATTTGATCTTTACATCTCCTAAAAATGTGTAAGCACCCGGCTCCGGATTTGCGCCACGGATCAGATTCACAATTTGTTGTGCAGGCTTCGTAAAATCCACTTTTCCAAAGCCTTTTTCAAACATAGCCGCATAAGTCACTTGCTCTTCCTGCTGTGGGTGGCGTTCCAAGGTACCTTTCTGCAGTTTTTCCAATGTTCTCTGCAATGTCACGGCGCCCAATTGCGCCAGTTTTTCTCTCAACGAGCCGCCTGTATCCTCGGGCAAAATCGGCAGTATATCCTGTTCCAGAATATCGCCTGCATCAACCTCCCGCACAGTATACATCGTTGTGATACCTGTCCGTGTTTTTCCATCCATAATAGCCCGTTCAATAGGCGCCGCTCCCCGATACTCCGGCAAAAGCGAAGCATGCACATTGATACACCCATATTTAGGAATCGCCAGCACCTTATTGGAAAGAATTTGCCCAAAAGCCGCCGTAATCATCAAATCCGGTGCCAATTCTTTTAAAAAATCCAATCCCTCCCGGGAAATTTTTTCATACTGATATACCGGAATTCCCAACTCCTGCGCTCGCAGCTTCACCGGTGGCGCAACAAATTTATGCCCCCGCCCCTTGGGCCGATCCGGCTGAGTAATTACTGCGCACACCTCATATCCCTGTTCCGACAGCATATTGAGTGAAGGGACAGCAAATTCCGGTGTTCCCAAAAACACGATCCGCAATTTAATCTTCCTCCGGATATTCTTCATCCTCTGCCATCTCACGGCTCATCCGATCCAGAAACAGAACTCCATCCAGATGATCCAATTCATGACAAAAAGCTCTTGCCAACAGACCCTCACCCGTATACTCCTGCATTTTTCCGTAGCGATCCAGTGCCCGCACGGTAACTTTGCTGGGGCGCGTCACAATACCACGACGCTCTCCGCAGGAAAGGCACGCCTCCGGACCCGTTTGTTCTCCGGAAAATGCAATAATTTCCGGATTGATCAATTCGATCAGTCCTTCTCCCACATCAATCACAACAATGCGACGCAATACACCTACCTGCGGTGCTGCCAAGCCAACACCCTCCGCAAAATTCATTGTCTCCGCCATATCATCCAACAGCGTCAAAATATGCGGTGTGATTTCCTTTACCGGGCGACACACCTTTTTTAAACGCTCATCCGGTTCTTTTACAATATCTCTAAGTGCCATAACTGATTACCTCCCAAAATAATTATTTAATTAATATCATAAGGATCGATGTCGATGCCAACTGTCACCCCGCTTTTACGGCGGATCTGTTCCCACACATCGTATAAACGTTCCTTAATTGCATTCAGATTGCGTCCTACTCGTACTTTAAGCACAATATGATATCTGCTCTTTCCATCCAGTTTTGCTATCGGTGCCGGTTTGGCTGCAAACAGCAAAATTTCCTGTTCATATGGTTGCAGCTCCTGTGCCAGTTTTTGTTTCGTTTCCATGCAAAGTTTTTCAGCTTTTGCCTGTTCAGTATGTGTAAAAACCAAGCGATATACTCTCGCAAACGGAGGCTTTCCCGTCACCTTACGAAAAGCAATTTCCGTTTGATAAAATCCTTTATAGTCATGCTGTGCCGCATATTGTATGGCATAATGGTCGGGGTTAAACGTCTGTATCACCACTTGCCCTTTCTGCTTTCTGCCTGCTCTTCCGCCCACCTGTTCAATCATGGAAAAGGTCTTTTCCTCTTGGCGATAATCGCCGGAAAGCAGCATGGAATCAGCCGATATCATTGCCGCTAATGTGACATTTTCAAAATCCAGCCCTCTGGAAATCATCTGTGTTCCTACCAGGATATCTGCATCGCCTCTGCGAAATGTTTCAAAAATTACCTGATGTGCATTTTTCTTACGCGTAGTGTCAAAATCCATACGCAGAATCCTTGCCTTCGGAAACAATTGCTGCAATTGTTCCTGTATTTTTTCCGTGCCCATACCGGTATACCGCATAAAAGGCTCTCCACAGACCGGGCAGACATTGGAAGCCGAGAAAGCCCTTCCACAATAATGACACAGTAATTGCCCACTCTCTTTATGATATTTAAGCGGCAGGTCACAATGTGTACACATACGGGCATTCCCACAGGAAGGGCAAACTATACTGGAGGCATATCCTCTTCGGTTGAGAAATACCATTGCCTGCTTCTTTTGCGCAAGCGTCTGTTCCAGAGCTCTGTAAAGAAATCCACTGATAGGACCTCGGTTACCTTTTTGAAACTCCTCTTTCATATCGACAATGTGCATTGTCGGCAAAGGCAGATTGCCAATGCGCTCAGGCATTTCCAACAATTGGTAAATTCCCAATTCTGCTTTCGCATAATCTTCGATCAAAGGCGTGGCACTGGCCAGCACCAAGGGGGATCCGGCAATTTTGCAGCGCATATTGGCAATTTCCGCAGCATGATAAGGTGGGTGATTTTCAGCTTTATAGCTCTCTGCCTGCTCCTCATCCAGAATAATAAGCCCGATATTTTTCAATGGCATAAAAACTGCCGAACGGGCTCCCAGCACAATACGCGCTTCTCCGCTCTGCACGCGACGCCATTCATCAAACCTTTCTCCATCCGAAAGGCCGCTGTGAAATAGTGCAATTTCCGAACCAAAATGCCGGGAAAATTCCGCCAGAATCTGCGGCGTAATAGAAATCTCCGGTACCAGAACGATCGCTGTTTTTCCCAAAGCAAGTGCTTGTTTCACACAGGCAATGTATACTTCCGTCTTGCCGCTGCCCGTCACCCCATGAAGCAAAAAGGTTTTGTTTATCCCCGTTTTGACTGCTGCTCCAATTTGTTGAATCGCATTGTTTTGCGCCGGAGTATAGGAAATCTCTCTTGGATCCTGCACAGTTCCCCGGTAGGGAGTTCGATACTGTGCCCGTTCAACGATCGTCAAAATTCCTTTTTGTTCCAATTGACGGACACTGGCGTGATCCAGCACAGCCGTTGGGCACTCTTCCTGCTCCATCAATATTTGCAGCGTCTTTAATTTATTTTTTGCCTTTACCGACCCGTTCTTGGCATAGCAGGCAGCTATCTCCTGCTGTGCCCGCAACTTATCTGTCAATATTGCAATACGAACTGTTTTGGCACGAATTCGTTCTCCCCGCAATTTTGCCGGAAACATCAAACGCAGTGCAAAAGCCATCGTAGTGCGGTACTTTGCGCAAATATAAGCTGCCAGCTGGATTTGCTCCTCATTGACTACCGGTTGCTCATCCAGCACGCGCAAAACCGGCTTAATCCGTTCCGGCGGCAGTTCGGAAGCCTGCTTTTGTTCAAGCACAATCCCTTCCACTGTCGTTTTTCCAAAAGGCACCACGACTCGATAGCCAGGCAAAACCACCATATCTTCCGGCAAAGAATAATCAAATATTTGGTCGACATTGCTATGTGCAATATCAACAATTACCTGAACATAAGCATAACTCTCCATATTGCATATTATAGCACAGTTATCTACCCCTATCAAAATTTCCACAACATATTCCAAAAAACTTTTTCCGCCACAGATTTTCTCGGCTTCTCCCTCACCCCAAAAAGGGAAAATAAAAAGCTCTGTAAATACAGAGCTTTTAGGCTTTCCTTTGCAGCAGGTGCAGTGCTTCATCCAGAATACCATCTGCAATCTGCTCCTTTTCCGCTTTTTGCAAAACCTTTTTAGTTCCATCTGCAAAAAATAACGTCACCAGATTTTCATCACTGCCAAAACCGATATCCGCTCGGGAAATATCATTGGCAGCAATCATATCCAGATGCTTACGCTGCAATTTTGCCAATGCATTTTGTTCCAGATCTGCCGCTTCCGCCGCAAAACCTACCAATATCTGCTTCTTTTTTTTCGCCCCAAGATTTTGCAGAATATCCTGCGTCCGCACCAAAGACAGTTTCATGTCTTCGCCTTTTTTAATCTTTCCCGGCTGATAAGAAGCAGGCGTATAATCTGCTACCGCTGCCGCTTTTACGGCAATATCCACTTGCGGAAAGACTTCCATACAAGCCGTATACATTTGCTGCGCACTCTCAACGCTCCGCACTTCTACTCCTGCGGGAGCTTCCAGTGCAGTTGGTCCGCTAATCAGCGTCACATGAGCACCTCTGTTTACTGCTGCCCTTGCAATTGCATAACCCATTTTCCCGGTAGAACGATTGGATAAATAGCGCACGTCATCTAAGCGTTCCCGTGTTGGCCCGGCGGTCACCATCAACCGTATTCCTTCCAAATCTTTTGGAGCCAGCGCCGCTTCTATCGCTTCACAGATTTCCTGCGGTTCCGCCATACGCCCATCCCCGATATCTCCACATGCCAGCATGCCGGAACCCGGAGCTACCATCAGGCAACCATCTTCCCGCAACTGCATCATATTGCGCTGTACTGCTGCGTGGTGCAGCATTGCCGTATTCATCGCAGGAGCAAACATCACTTTTCCCCGCGCCGCCAGCAAAAGTGTGGAAAGAAAATCATCGGCAATCCCATTAGCTGCCTTCGCTATTATGTTAGCCGTTGCCGGCGCAATCACAATCAAATCCGCCAGTTTTGCCAGCGCAACATGCTCTACTTCATAGGGAGTCTCCCGCGAAAATGTATCCGTCACGACCCGATTGGCCGAAAGCGTCTCAAATGTCAGCGGTGTAATAAAACGGCAAGCGTTAGCAGTCATGCAGACATGTACATCTGCACCTTTCTTTTTAAGCAGGCTGACCAGCATGGCGGCCTTGTAAGCTGCGATTCCGCCAGTCACTCCCACTACAATATGCTTTCCCTTAATCATCTTTGCGAATATAAGTAACTTTGTTCTGATTGATTTCCTCTATTGCTTGGGAAACAGGGTTGGGATTGGCAGGTTCAATCAGCGGCTCTGCCCCTCCTACCAACTGGCGTGCCCGTTTTGCAATTTCCACAATCAATGTATATCTACAATCTACCTTTTCCAAAATTTCTTCCAAATCCGGCTGAAACATATGCTGATCCCCCTTATTTTTCAATAATATCGATGACCTGCTGCACTGCTTGCTGCAAATCGTCGTTGACAACCACATAATCGTACTGTTCTTGATATTGCATTTCCTCAAAAGCGCGCTTGGTACGCTTTTCTATCTGATCAGGCGTTTCTGTTTTTCTACCCACCAGACGACTACGCAATATTTCCATACTGGGCGGTGCAATAAAAATCAATTCTGCCTCCGGCACTTTCTTTTTGATATTCATGCCGCCTTTGACATCAATTTCCAAAATCACATTGATACCTTGAGCAAGCTGCTTACGCACCGGCTCTTCCGGAGTACCATAACTGTTATCAAAAAAGCTCTCATACTCCAAAAAACCATCTTCCTCAATCATCTGTGCAAATTTTTCTTTTGAGACATAGTAATAATCCACACCTTCCTGCTCTCCCGGCCGAGGAGCTCTGGTCGTGCAGGAAACACTGAGCGCCACATTATCCTTCCGGCGCAGTACCTGTTTAATCACCGTTCCCTTACCGGCACCGGACGGGCCGGAAATGACAATCAATTTGCCTTTATTCATACGTTTATATCCCTCAGATTTCTTCTGTCAATATACTTTCTTTTGCCGCACAGCGGCTGGCAATCGTCTCCGGTTGAATCGCCGAAAGAATCACATGATAACTGTCAGTAATAATCACCGCTCTGGTGCGGCGGCCACAAGTCGCATCCACCAGCATCCCCTTTCCTTTCGCCTCCTGAACAATGCGTTTTATAGGCGCAGACTCGGGCGCAACCATTGCCACGATCCGATCAGAGGATACGATATTGCCAAATCCGATGTTGACCATCATTTTGTTGCTACCTCATTCCATGTTCTGTATCTGTTCTCGAATACGCTCAATTTCTCCCTTAGCTGCCAATACCGCTTTGGTAATTATAATATCCGAAGCTTTGGAACCAATGGTATTGAACTCCCGATTCAACTCCTGAATCAGAAAATCCATGCTGCGCCCAGTAGCTTCTTCCGAACGAAGCATCTGCTCCAACTCTTTTAAATGACTCTTAATGCGCACAATTTCTTCCGTAATGCTAGCTTTATCCGAAAAATAGAGAATTTCCGCATTAAAACGGTTTTCATCGATCCCGCTGCCTGCCATATATTCTTCCACTTTATTGCGCAACTTTTCACGATACTCCTCAACGACCAGCGGTTCTCTCTGCTCAATCCCTGCCAAGATATCCACCAATGTCTGCTTACGCTCCAACAGATCCTCTGCCATGCGTCTGCCTTCCGTTTCTCTGGCAGCAATCAAAGCGTCCAGCGCCTGTGTCAGCGCTGCCAGCAGCGCTTCTTTGAGTACTGATTCTTCTTTCTCTGCCTCTTCAAAAGTAATAACACCTTCCATGCGCATAAGAGAGGTGATGGACAGATCATTGGCAACATCTACCTGCTTCAAAATAGTGGTGGCGGCATTTACATACTGCTTTGCCGCTTCCACATTCACCTGCATTTCCCCCAAAGAACCGGATGTATCTTTATAATTTATAAAAATATCTATCCTTCCTCTTGCCAAGCGGCGCTTTACTTCCGCTCGCACAAAATCTTCGAGAAACATAAGAAACCGCGGTGTCCGAATATTCATATCCAGATAACGATGG
>CAMEMG010000012.1:0-25785 GCA_945927325.1 uncultured Clostridia bacterium
AGGCAATGAAAAACTGATTGCTGCCCGTGATGAATTGATGCGGCTGGCAAATGATGTTTTTTGACATGGCTGTTTGGGTTTATCCATGCCCGACGGCTGTTTTTTGCCGAAGCAAAGTCGAAAAATTTTTATTTTTTCATGCTGTATACTAAAGTATAGCTAGCGCTGCTATATCAAAGAGGGACCCTGCAGAATCAGGGGCTACCCCCATTTCGAATATGTGGTTCTCTCATCAAAAAAGCATCTCAAATGCCATGGTCACATACAAAAATCCTGAATAAAACGCATTATAATTTTTTTTCAAAAAACTATTGACAAGAAAAAAACATGGCGTTATAATCCTACTAAACCGAGCGGAATAATAGGTTAATTTGAGCGAGGAGGGCGAATTGAGATGAAGAACGTATTCTTTGAACTGTTGAGGACCAATTTCTACTGTGAACGAATGTCGAGCTCCCGGGCTGATGAGATGGCCGGGCACTTTGGTGAGCCCTTTGTTCACGTGAATTTTTCATAAGTGAACCTCTATTTGGCCATACGCAGTCCGGGAGCAAATCTGCCCCGGCTTTTTTCGTGCCAAAATCAATGAAAACAAATCTTCAAATAATTCAAATAATTTTAAATAATGAAAGAGGTATATATTATGAGCAAGTATAAATTTGAAACTCTTCAGCTCCATGTTGGTCAGGAGCAGCCCGATCCCGCCACCGACGCTCGTGCGGTGCCTATCTATGCAACCACTTCCTATGTGTTCCACAACTCCGCCCATGCTGCCGCACGTTTTGGCCTGGCTGATCCGGGCAATATCTATGGTCGCCTGACTAACTCCACGCAGGGAGTATTTGAGGAACGTATTGCAGCGTTGGAAGGTGGCGTGGCCGGTTTGGCTGTAGCCTCTGGTGCCGCTGCTATTACCTATACTATTCAGGCTTTGGCTCAGCAGGGTGATCACATCGTGGCTCAGAAGACCATTTATGGCGGCAGCTACAACCTGTTGGCTCACACGCTGCCTCTGTACGGTGTGACTGCTACCTTTGTGGATGTCCATAATCTGGAGGAAGTGGAGAACGCTATTCAGCCCAACACCAAGGCAATTTATCTGGAAACTTTGGGTAACCCCAACTCTGATATCCCTGATATTGATGCCATTGCGGCTATTGCCCATCAGCATGGTCTGCCGCTGGTCATCGATAATACTTTCGGTACTCCGTATCTGATCCGCCCGATTGAGCACGGCGCAGACATCGTAGTTCACTCCGCCACCAAGTTCATCGGCGGGCACGGCACTACTCTGGGTGGTGTCATCGTAGATGGCGGTACCTTTGACTGGGCAGCTTCGGGTCGGTATCCGTGGATCTCTGAACCCAATCCCAGCTATCACGGCGTGAAATTTACCGAGGCCGCTGGAAAGGCTGCTTTTGCCACCTATATCCGCGCAATTCTGCTGCGTGATACCGGCGCAACTATCTCTCCCTTTGCTGCGTTTCTGCTGTTGCAGGGTACTGAGACTCTGTCTTTGCGTCTGGAACGCCATGCTGAAAATACCAAGAAAGTGATAGAATTCCTCTCTAATCATCCGCAGGTGGAAAAAGTCAACCACCCCAGCCTGCCCGATCATCCGGATCATGCCCTGTACGAGAAGTACTTCCCCAACGGCGGTGCCTCCATCTTTACTTTTGAAATCAAGGGCGGTCAGGAAGAAGCCCACAAGTTCATCGATAACCTGGAAATCTTCTCCCTGTTGGCCAACGTGGCTGATGTGAAGAGCCTGATCATCCATCCTGCGACTACCACTCACAGCCAGCTGAGCCCCGAGGAACTGTTGGATCAGGGCATTAAGCCCAACACCATCCGCCTGTCCATCGGCACTGAGCATATCGATGATATTATTGCTGATCTGGAAAAGGGCTTTGCTGCTGTCAAGTAAGTCATTCATTGATTAGATTTTTTGTACCCATTAGGCGGGGCGCACCATAGAGATGGACGCTCCGCTTTTATTTTTCGACAGAATGAATGGAGAGGCTTTGCCGCTTTTGGCAGTCTATATGCTACTGATGGATGACGCCAAAGAAAAGAACAGACACCTTGCAACCGACTCTGGCATTGCCCAGGGCGCCATGATTAGAAACAGTGAATGACCGGCCCTCAGGTATCTGGGGCGCACCTTTGATCGGCGGAGCACATGTTTCTGACAGTTCACAGAAAAGGCAAACGGAAATAGGAACAAGCAAAAAGCACGCCATATGCAGCGATAAAGCTGTGTGTGGCGTGCTCTTCTTGATGAATGATCGTTTTGCACGATAGAGCTATTGCAGGCAGGATAGGCAGAACGATCAAAAAGCGTGGGATTGCAGTTGAGATGTTTCCTGCGGGTGTACCATTTCCCGGTAAAAATAAGAAAGAATATCTTTACGGGTGACAATGCCGATAAATGAGTCGAAATCGTCCACTACCGGGATAAAATTCTGGCTCATAGCCTGTAATAAAAGCTCTTCGGCTGTTTGAGTAATGCGTACAGCGGGATTTTTGGCAGCGTGCGGCAAGAGCGCCTGACGAATGGTGACATCCTCCAGTTCCCGCATGGTTGCGGAAGATAATGTGCGCCCTTCTTCACGCAGAAGATAGCGGAGAAAATCCCCTTCGCTGACAGTGCCGATATATTTGCTTTCGCGTGTGATCACAGGGATGGCAGAATAGCCATGATGCTTCATTTTTTCCAATCCCTGACGCAGGGATTGATCTTCATAGAGGAAAGCAACTTCGTGTTTGGGTTTTAGAAAAAAAGCTATATTCATCTTTTTTGCTCCGTTGGTCTGTTACTTATAACTATAAGATAGCAAAGGAATAAAGTCAATGAACAGACTTTTAAAATTCAAAAACAGAATAGAATAAAAATGATGGAAATAAATTTTGGAATTTCATAATTTTTTATAAAAAATTGGTTTAAATCACAAAAAAAGTGTTGACAAACAGATGCTCAGGGGATATATTGTGTGTACCAATTAAAGAGAATTACTGGAAGATAGAGGCGCGAATGATCATGAGTATGGCCGGGGGCCCACCAGACGGGTGAAGAAACGGCAGGAAAGGGGAATTTGCCGAAATTGCAAGTTTTGTTTGGAAAATTGCAGTTGGTTGTCCGAAAAAGATTCTGGCAACTGTCGCAAGCTGTGGAACTGCTGTTTGTGGAGAGCTATCGGGGAGTTTTGGATGTCATACGCATGTAGGCAGGATAGAATATACCGAAGCGCAGCTTCGGTTTTTTATTTCTATAAAATTTTAAATACTTTTATCTGGAGGGAAATATGAAGAGGTTTATTGCTTTACTGGCCGCATGGCTCATGCTGTTCTGTGTGGCGGGCTGCAAAAAGCAGGAAGAAAACAGTTCTGCAAGTACTGCGGAAGATGATACTTTTGTAGTTGGTATGGAGTGCAACTATGCGCCGTTTAACTGGACGCAGACAAATGCCAGCGAGACGGCTGTAGAGATTGCGGATGGTTCCGGTTATGCTGATGGCTATGATGTGCGCATTGCACAGAAGATTGCCGATGGTCTGGGCAAAAAACTGGTGATCGAAAAGATTGAGTGGGATGGCCTTACGCTGGCGGTGCGTTCCGGCAAAATTGATGCCATTATTGCAGGCATGAGCCCGACTGAGGAGCGTAAAGCGACGATTGATTTTACCGATCCCTATTATGAAACAGGTGTTGTCATCGTAGTCAAAAAGGATTCTGCATACGCGGCTGCGGATTCTCTGGATGATTTTGCCGGGGCAAAGATCACCGGGCAAATGAACACGTATCATTATACTGTGATTGATCAGATCGCAGGCGTAGAAAAAGAGAGCGCCATGGCTGACTTTCCTTCTATGATTGTGGCATTGCGCTCGGGAGCTATTGATGGATATATTGCGGATACCAATAGCGCGCAGGCAGCACTGAAAGCAAATGGCGACCTGGCAATTGTCAGCTTCGAAGAGGGCAAAGGTTTTGAGACAACGCCGGATGAGGTCGCTGTCTCGATCGGGCTGGAAAAGGGAAGCGAGCTGGCGGAGCCGATCAATGAGATTCTGGCGGGCATTTCTGCGGAAACACGCCAGCAGATTATGGATGCGGCGACAGAAGATCAGCCGCTTTCGGAATAATACAATAAAAATAGGTTAGGAAGAATGCAACATGGAATTACCCACAACATTTTTTGGATGGATTGAATTCATTTGGGAAGAATATGCGCCACTATTTCTGAAAGGCACAGTCAATACTCTGATTCTGGCAATAGCGGGGACGGTAATTGGATTTGTCCTGGGATTGTTGGTGGCAGTGCTGCGCACAATCCCGATTTCCAAAAAGGATCATTTGCTGAAAAAAATAGTGGTTCGGATTGTCAACTGTATCATCAGTATTTATATTGAGGTGTTTCGCGGAACGCCAATGATTGTGCAGGCGATGGTAATCTATTATGGCGCTATGCAGCTGCTGGCGGTAGATATCCCGGCAATGGGGGCAGCCATTTTCATTATCTCTTTGAATACCGGTGCCTATATGGCGGAAATTATGCGAGGCGGGATTCTGGCGATTGATAAGGGGCAGAAAGAGGCTGCCGAGGCGATCGGGATGACACACTGGCAGACTATGACGAGTGTCATACTGCCGCAGGCTATCCGCAACGCACTGCCTTCCATCGGCAATGAATTTATTGTCAATATCAAGGATAGCTCCGTGCTGAATGTCATTTCCGTTTCGGAACTGTTTTTCCAGGGCAAGTCAGCTTCAGGTACTTATCTGCGTTATTATGAGACTTTCTTTATCATTGCAGTCATTTATCTGGCTTTAACATTTGTTTTTTCTCGTCTGCTGCGCTTGCTGGAAAAGAAACTGGATGGCCCTGATTCCTATGTGGTGCATGGGTCTCAGGCACATCAACGGGCAATTCGTATTCCGAAGGAGGGTTGAGCAATGTGCGAACGGGAAAAAATCATTGCGGTAGAGCATCTGGAGAAAAAATTCGGGGAACATATGGTGCTGAAAGATATTGATTTCAGCGTGTACCAGGGAGAAGTTGTTTGCATGATTGGCTCTTCCGGTTCGGGAAAATCTACGTTGCTGCGCTGCATTAATCTGTTGGAACAACCGACTGGCGGCAAGATATTTTATCACGGGCAGGATATAGAAAATGTGCAGACCAATAAATATCGCGCCAAAGTCGGCATGGTTTTTCAGCAGTTTAATCTGTTCAATAATATGACGGTTTTGGAAAACTGTGTAGTCGGGCAGAGAAAAGTGCTGAAGCGTAGCCGTAAGGAAGCAGAGCAAAAGGCAATCATGTATTTGGAAAAGGTAGGCATGGGCGATTATATTGATGCCAAACCTACGCAGATCTCTGGTGGGCAAAAGCAACGTGTGGCAATTGCGCGTGCATTGGCCATGGATCCGGAAGTGCTGTTGTTTGATGAGCCAACCTCTGCACTGGATCCGGAGATGGTGGGAGAAGTGTTGGCCGTGATGAAAGGGCTTGCCCAGACAGGCAAGCTGACCATGCTGGTTGTGACGCACGAGATGGAATTCGCCAGAGATGTCTCTGACCGGGTGGTGTTTATGAATGAGGGCATCATTTTGGAAGAAGGGACGCCGGAAGTCATTTTTGAGCATCCGAAAGAGGCGCGTACACGTGAATTCTTAAAACGTATTTTAAGAAAAGAATAAGAAAAGCGGTGCCAATTGGCACCGCTTTTTTATTTGAAAAGAAATCAGGCAAACAGGTGGGTCAGCAACATATAGCATACGGTTCCTGCTCCGATGGAGAGTAACGTGCTGCGCCTCCAAAGATGCAGCACAACTACAATTGCTACGCTTAAAAGCTGCGGAACAAAGGCCGAGTATTGCAGAAAGGAAACGTCTTTTAAGCAATAAATAACTAAAGTGCCGGTGGTAGATAGGTGCCCAGGAAAGCGATGCTACGAGGTAATTTGCGTGTATTGCGAAAGGCCAGGAAAGGCATCTAACGGGTTAATTGTGTGCAGAGAATGACTACTCCGATTAAAAGCAAAGCATGAACAGTAGAGGACATCTTACTTTTTCTCCTCTTCGGAAGGCTCGATATGGCTGCGGAACAGCAGGAGCATGGCAGTGCAGACACATAGAGCAGGAATCATGAAGTTGGAAGCGCCTATCAGCAGCAGGCAAATTAGTGCGCAGAAAAGCCCAATTAAAGCGGGCAGCAGGTGCCGATGTACTTTGCATTGTTCTAATAAGAGGACAACAAATAAAGCAGTCATGGAAAAATCGATGCCGGTAAAATCCAGTGGAATCCATTGACCGGCCAGGGAACCCAGGACGGAACCGGCTACCCAATAGAAATGATCCAATAAGGAAATCAAAAAATCTGCTGCCCGGCTGTCTATATCCGGAGGAGGGCAACAAGCGCAGAGCAGGGAATAGGTTTCATCTGTAAGAGAACAGACCATATAGGGATAGATGGCGCCCATCTTGCGAAAACGGGTAAGAAAGCTGAGCCCATAAAAAAGATGCCGGCTGTTGATGGCCAGAGTCATTACGCTGGCAGCAAGGAGCGAAGCGCCGGAAGAGAGCAGACTGACTAACATGAACTGCATGGAACCGGCATAAACCAACAAACTGATGCCCAATGCCCAGAGCCAACGAAAGCCGGCTTGCTGAAGGGAAATGCCAAAGGCAATGCCTAAGAAAATATAGCCGAACAATATGGGAAGCGTTTGCCGAAGAGAATAAAAGAATGCTTTTTTGTCTTGATAAAGTGAAAACTCGCTTAAAATTGATATTATTTTTCATTATAAAGTCAAAAAGAAAAGGAGTCCAGAGATTAAAATGAGAAGAAAATAAAAAACGTGATGATGTGGAAACAATGTCGAATAAGAGAAGGCGTAAGGTTGCGGGATGATAGGTGTATTGTTATTAATAGAAATGTTTCGCGATATTGCAAAAGACATACGGATGCTAAAAACGAAATTTTCCCGGAGCGATATTGGGGAGGAGGATTTTGATTGCACCTCGAAATAAAATCGATATCGGAAATTGAAATGGAAGATTTTGATAAAGAAATATAAATAAAATAAGAAACCTCGCAAAAAGTATTTTCAAAATGTGCAAAATATATTAAACTAATAATGTATGCAAGGAGGAAATTTGACAGCCTTAGTTCCTTGTATAAGGTTTATTTTTTGATAGATGCCCTAATAGGGCAAGGAGGAGAGTAACATGATTAAATTTGCGACAGTCGGCGCTGGTTGGATAGTTGATTCCTTCCTCAAAGGCGCAAAGGAGAATGCACCGGATTTTGTGCATTCCGCGGTTTATTCCTTCAGCGATGCGGAGGGTCAGGCATTTGGCGCGAAGCACGGTATCACCAGAATCTATAACGATTTGGATGCGCTCGGCGAGAGCGATATTGATGCAGTCTATATTGCTAACCCCAACGCATTCCACTACCCCACGGCAAAAACCTTGCTGGAGCATGGCAAGAACGTTATCTGCGAGAAGACTTCTGTTATCACGTCTGCACAGCTGAAAAAGTTGTATGAGATCGCCGATGAAAAGGGTGTTATTTTCATGGAAGCTATGAAAGGCTTGTATTTGCCCGAAATTCATCAGCTGACCGAAGCGTTCTCCAAGTTGGGTGAAATTCATATGGCGAAGTTTGACTTCTGCAGATATTCTTCCAAGATGCCCGCTCTGAAGGCAGGCGAATTCCCCAACATCTTCAACCCGGCTATGGCAGCTGGCGGCTTGATGGATATGGGCATTTATCTGGTTTATCCGGCCCTCTATTGGTTTGGCGTTCCCAACAAAATTCAGGCTGATGTTTCCATGATGTCTACCGGTGCAGATGCCTGCGGTACGGTACTTTTCAACTGCGCTCCCAGAGAAGAAAATGGTGCTTTTAAGAATATCCAGGTTACCATCAGCTATGGCAAGACGAGCACTTCTAAGCATGACAACCTGATTATGGGTGATTTGGGTGTGCTGCATATAGATACCATGGAATGCTTCGATAATAGCTATATCGAATACGTGGATGGTACGAGAGAAGTTATCACCAAGAGAGATACCTCTTTCAGCAACATGGGCGGCGAGGCTCTGCAGTTCTATAAGTTCATTACGGATAAGGAAGGGACCAAGGAACGCTACGAGCAGTCCAAGAAGCTGACAACAGAAGTTATTGCAACTATGGAGAAGATCCGTGAGCAGGCTGGCATCGTCTTCCCTGAGCACGTTTATAATCTGTAATGTTAGAAAGGTAAGGAGAAAGTAATATGCCTTTTATCGGAATTAAAACTGCAAATAAATTAACTCCTTCTCAGAAGCTGGCTGTCAAAGCCGGTATGGGCCAGGCGGTCGAACTGATTCCCGGCAAGAAGGAAGAGAAAATGATGATGTCCATTGAGGACGGCGAAAATATGTTCTTCCGCGGCGAAGAGAAAGCCTCCTGTGCTTTTGTACAGGTAATCCTCAAAGATGAGGCTGCTTTTGAAGATAAAGCTGCGATGACAGCGAAGATTTTCGATGTTTTGGAGCAGGAAGCCGGCATTGCTAAGGACGATACTTATGTAAATATCCAGGAATATCCCGAATGGGGTTCCAGAGGTGTGCTTAAGAAATAAGCAAGATGGATATACCCAAAAAAAGAGAGGCATGGTGCCTCTCTTTTTTTGGTTCTTTAACATTCTCTGAGGAAGATGGTCCTGGAAACTTTGCCTCCTTTGGGTGTTGCGGCAGTAACGGTGATCTGATCTCGCTTGCCCCGGAAGATCCAGGAGATCTTTTTGGAGACGGCTTCCCTATTGCCGGTGACAATATTGCCATAAAAATGAGTAGAGGTATTGCAGAACCCATAAGAGGAAAGGTCTCCAATATTTTGACACTGCTCGCCACAGATTAAGCCCTTATCCGAATCGAGTGAAACGAGAACGGGTTTGCTGATTTTGAGCTGCTGCGCTTTTTATGAAAGGTAAGTGGGCAAGAAACCGGCGTTGGAAATGACGGCTTCGATTTGGTACATATCATTGCCCAAGTCGTTCAGACGAATATCATCAATGGTTAAACGCGGCATGGCCTGCGCCCAACGAACCATATAGGCGGTAATTTTTTCACATTCCTGTTGCAGCAGATGCCTGGGAGGTTTTTGTATGAATATGCTTTATTTGTTGCATAAAACGCAAGGAATATACAATTTATGTATATAATTATACCTATAGAGGAACACTTGTTGAGTATTTTTTACAATTATTTGAATAAATATAAATATTTTTTGAGAAGCATGTAAATATCGCGCTATAAAAGCTTTCTAATAGAACTCTGTGACGCATAGTATTGGATATTTATATAGAATGTAAAATAATAGAAAATGAATAGAAATTCAATATCGTCGAATAAATAAACGTGCGGTATATATGCCGCACGTTTATGAATGAATGTATAAGCATTTAATTGGCAAGAGGAAGTTCCTTCTGTTGCGCGCTGCTCCATTCCGGGCCTTCCGGGATCTGCCCCAGTCGGCGGAAAGAACGGACTCCTATCAGCAATACGACAACGCCGATGAGAGAGATTCCGGCAGCAACATAATAAGCATTGCCAACTCCCATCATATCGACGCAAGCGCCGATCAGCAGGTTGCCCAGATTATTGCCGACATTGTTGAACAACATGAGGATGCTGGTCAGTTTGCCGGAAGATTTGGTATCCAATGAAAGCCCCATGCTGAGAATGGTAGGCCAGCAGGGCCCTGCAATCAAACCAAACAATGCACACCAGATTAATGAAACAACAGGCAGCCGGAATATCGCCATCAGCAACAGGCAGAGGCCGGAAAGGCCCATGGTGCCAATGCTCATCCAAACTCGATTTTTGATCAGACGTTCGCCAAAAAGCCGGCTGAGCGTCATACCGCCCCGCACAACCGAGATGCAAAGTGAGGCGCCCAGGATATCGTTTAGGCCAACCATAAAATAATCCTTGGCATAGCTTAAAAGGCCGATTTCCATAAACATGTATAAAGCCAGGCCCAGGCCCATGCAGATGAAGGCGAGGGTCAGAATAATGCGCCGGCGAGCTTTCCTTTCTTCGAGAGTTTCTTCGGCGACGCCTGAGACTTCACCGGATTTTCCGGGAGAAGGGGCAAAACAGAAGAAAATGGTGATGGCGATGAGCATACAAGTGCTGATATGGTAACTCCACCGCCAACCGAGGCCGATTTCATTGATTAAAAGAGCCATCAGCAGCGGAGAAATAAATGCACCGCAGGAAAGAGCACCCTGTTGGCGGTTGACATGCAGCGTAATGCGGGCAGGGTCCAGCTTCGTCATAGCAGGGAAAGGAGTTGCCAGCAGCATGTTGCCGCCAATGCCGCTTACCATATAGGAAATCAGCGTCATGATCGGTCCATTGGAAAATCCGGCAATGATAGAACCGAGAATGGAGCAGAAGCAGCCGGCCAACATGACTTTTTTATTATCCAGCCGGTCGAGCAGGCCGCTGAACAATAGAGACATTCCCAGTGAGGTAATCATTTGGGCTGAGGAAATTGCCGCCATTAAAGTACTACTGATGGCAAATTCCGTCTTCATGTCTAATAGCACAAATTGTGCGGCTGACATATTGAAGCCTGTATAAAAGCTGAGAATATAACACAGCAGAATATACAGGGGCAACCGTTGTTTGACAGATGTTTTGTGCATAATCAAATCCCCTCTATTATTATTTTGTTATTTCAAATCTTTTTCAAATTTTATTTCTATTTATGGTAGGTTTCTCCGCGCATGATTTTGTAAGCGCGGAACAATTGTTCCAACAAAATGATGCGGGCCAATCGATGCGGAAAAGTCATGGGAGAAAAAGAAATCAGGCCATTAGCCTGTTGCTTTATCTCTTCTGCTAACCCAAAAGAACCACCAATGAGAAAGGCGAGGCAACGAGCACTGTCGTTTTCCTGCTGTATACGTTTGGAAAAAGAGAGAGAATCCTCTTGTCTGCCTTCTGAAGCCAGGGCATAGATGCGGTCACAACCCTTGAGCGCGGCAAGGACGCGCTCTCCTTCTTTTTTTAAAACAGCGCGAATTTCTCCTTCGGACGCATTTTCCGGTGTTTTTTCATCAGCTACTTCCACTATTTCCACAGTACAGAAACGGGAAAGCATTTTACAGTATTCCTGTTGTGCCTGTTTCCAATAGCTTTCTTTCATTTTTCCAACAGAGATAATACGGATTTTCATGGCAAACCTCACTTTAATTGAAAGGTGCCGGTAATGCTGCGGCGATTAGCGGTGGCCAGTGCCAAATCTTTGCCGATGACAATGCCGGCTTCTCTGCATTGAGCATAAACCGTATCGTAGGCCAACTGTTTTACGTTGTTCTGACTGCTGATATGGCCGAGCAGAATACCGCGTACTCCTCGTCTGTAAAGCTCGATGGCGGCGGCTCCTGCGGAAACATTGGATAAATGCCCTCGTGTGGAAAGAATACGATTTTTCAGCCGGTAAGGATAAGAGCCGTTTTTCAGCATATCAACATCATGGTTGGATTCCAGTAAAACTATGGAAGAATTGGCTGCGGCATCCAGCATCTTGGGCGTGACCTTGCCGGTATCCGTCAAAATACTGACTTTACGATTGCCGGCCATCAGGCTGTAACCAACCGGGTCAGCCGCATCGTGGCTAAGTTCAATCGGAAGAATACAAAAATCACCGATAAAAAACTCATTTTTGTCAATGATACGGATATTATGCAATGCTACTTCTCCGATTTTAGGCTGCATTTGTTCCCAGGTGGCAGCATTGGCGTAAATAGGCAGATTATATTTCCGGCTGAGGACGCCGGCTCCTTTGATATGATCTATATGTTCATGGGTAATTAATATACCGGCTAAAGCCCCTGCATGCTGCCCGGTTTCACGTAAAGCTTTTTCAATGGCGCTGCCGGTTGCTCCCGCATCGACCAGAATGGCCGTGCGACCGGCATAGATCAGCGAAGCATTGCCGGAAGAGCTGCTGAGCAACGGTGAAAATTGTAGATTCATGTAATCCTCCAGTTTCTATTTTTATTATATAGGAGAAAGGATGATTTTGAAATAGAAATCTGTATAAAAAGCGGAGCGGGCCATCGGCCCGCTCCGGATAAATATCAATAATTCCTTAATATTATTTTTCCTGAATTAATTTAATGATATCACCAACCGTCTGAATTTCTTCTGTTTCTTCGATGACGATATCAAAAGTATCTTCGATTTCCATGACAATTTCCACCATGTCCAGAGAATCTACTTCCATATCCTTAAAAGAAGACTCCTCCGTGATGCTATCTGCATCAATGCCAAGATATTTGGAAATAATATCCTGAATCTTTTTCAGTTCCATATATTTGCTCCTTTCATAAACAATGGGGAAATCCCCTTTGCATATCATTCTATCATAAAGCGGGCATTAGTCAATCTTTTCCCCGAGATGCATGCTGGCTTTCGCGTCTGTGCAGACGGCAGTAAAACAGGCTGTACAAGGCGGCTAATGCAAAGAACAGGCCGGCCATCCAAAAAGGCAGCTCGGGTAGTAAATCGTAGATGAAGCCGGCAACCAGAGCGCCGAAAATCATACCCAGACTTTTGACGGCGTTGTAAAAGCCCATGATCACACCGCTGCCCTGCTCCTGAGCCCGGCTACGTTCGGCAACCTGCTCTTGCAGCAAAGGTTGAAAAACGGCGGTACAGCCGAAAAAGACCATGGCGATGGCTAAGAAGGCAATCAAATTGGGCATGAGGATCATTAGAATTGTAAAAAGAGCGCAGAGGAAAAGCATGATAGTCAAAGGGAAATCAATTTTCCGTCGGCGCAGAATTGCCATACAGAGCGTAAGATTGGCCAGCAGAGAGACGATGCCTGTTACAGCCTTGACAGCGCCGTTATAGCTCGTAGAAAAACCGAATTGATCTATCATATAGTAATTGAAGCACTGCTCAAAGGCGTTGTAGGCGATGAAAGCGCAAAGGATAGAAGCAAATAAGGCAACCAGAGCCTTGCAGAAGTAAGGACGGATAGAAAGGAAAGCGGAGAAAGGGTTTGCTTCCCGCAAGAGTATGCGTATCTGCTGTGTCTCTTTTTTAGGAGCCTGTTCGTTGCGGCGCATGACGCAGAAGAAAAGAATTCCGCTTAAAACCATGCCTGCAATCTGTATGAGAAAACAGAAAGAAATGGAAATATCACCCAGGACACCGCCGACCAGATAACCAAATGCACCGGAAACTACGGTCAGAGTGGTCATAAGAGTCAGGTTGCGCCCTTGCTTGCCTTCAGGCGAATAGTCGACAATATAAATCATGGGAACGACACTGTATCCACTGGCAAAAATACCGGAAAAAGCACGGGCAGTTAAAATCATCGCTTCGTTTCTGGCTAACATGAAAAGACATTGGCCGGCTCCGTAGCCGCAACAGCTGATCAGCATCAAAGTCGAAAGACGTATATTTTTGGTGATCTTTCCCCAGAAAGGAGAGAATAAGAAGTTGGTGATAGCCATGGCGGCAAAGGCCAGGCCAAACATATAATCTCCCAAATGCAGATTTTTTATGATGGCGGGCGTCATCGGGTGAGCCAGATTACAGGCGATATATTCAAATCCTATTACCCAAAGGAAAAGGGTCATTGCGCGATTGCGCTTTGTATATTCCATGGCAGAGCCTCCTTTGCGGTTATTATCATAGACCGAACTCGAAAATCCGTCAAGTAAGGGAACTGACATTTCCTTTACTTGGAAAGAAGTGTATACAAAAAAACGGCAAAATTCTTTGCCGTTTTCTCGGATTGCTTTGTGCATAAATAGGAAAGTTATCAACAAATGTGGATGCTTTTGTGGATAACTTATGGACAACCTGTGCAATTCCTGTCGATTAATCGTGGATATGCTTTTTCCAGCTTCTGCGACGCTTGATATTCATTTCGGTGTCAAAGAAGTCCCACATATTCTGAATATTGAAGTTGGTTTCCAGTTCGGGGCCGGTTTCGGCATAGAGAATGCCATCTGCTTTTGCGCGGTGATAGATATCTGTCATCAGGACGGCGGGCAGGCCGGTTTTGCGATACTCTCCTTTAATGGCAACTAAATACATATCCAAAATGCGCGGTTTGTGAATGGCTTTAAGCAAATGGTACCAGCCGCTGGGGAAAAGATGCCCCTGGCATTTTTTCATGGCATCAGCCAGGCTGGGCGCGATAATACCAAAGGCGGCCAGATTTCCTTCCCGATCGACAATCAGTGAAATGTAGCGCAGATTGATGAGTGTAATAAACTGCGAAGTATAATATTTGATCTGGGCAGGAGTCAGCGGAACGACGCCGTAAAGATCTTTATATTCGCTGTTGATCAGCTGGAAAATCTGAGGGATATAAGGTTTCAGCTGAGATTTGCGATGCAGCTGAAGCACGCGAAAACCGCCTCGCTCCAGGATGCGTTTACTGATGCGTTCCATGCGTTCGGCCTGCGGACATTCCAGGGTAATGATATGTTCTGTCCAATCGGCCTCTTTTTCGAAACCATAACGCTCCATAAACTGCGGATAATAAGGATGATTATAATAGGTAATAAACATACCGTCCCGATCGAAGCCATCGACCAACATACCCTCTTTATCCAAATCACAAAAACCGATAGGGCCGGCAAGCTCGGTCAGGCCACAGGATTTTGCCCAATCTTCCAGGGTGTGGATCAGCGCTTCAAATACGGCATAATCCTCTATAAAATCCATGCGTGTAATACGCAGCTTTTTTTCCTGCCAGAGGTCGTTGGCTTTATGGCTGATAATACCGCCGATGCGGCCGACTACCTCCCCTTCTTTTTCTGCCAGAAAAAAGCGCATATCGCAATATTCAAAGGCCGGGTTCTTTTTAGGAGAGAGATTGCTTAGCTCATCCATAACCAATGAAGGCACATATTGCGGAACACCTGCATACAGCCGATTGGGGAACTCGATAAATTCCAGAAGTTCCCGCCGGGATTTTGCTTCTCTTACTGTGATCATAAAAAATAATTCCTTTATAAATGGTATAATCCTGCCGCAAAAGCGACATAATAGAATTGATATACTCAGTATATCATAAATAACACTTTTTCATCTTTTTTTCTTCTATTTTTCCACAAGAAAAGGCAGGCATAAGCCTGCCTTTTCTTGATATATAACGTTCCTATTAAAAGTTTATCTTTCATGCCTGCGGAGGAAGAGGCTGCGCGGGATCTTGAGAAGCATTCCGTTTTTGACGGCGATTCTTCCCTGCACGAATGCAAGCCTTTACAATCAACAGTACGATCAGTGCCAGAACTCCCAGCAATGCGAATACCGGCAATGCGGCAACCAGGAAGACCAGCAGGTTTTCCAGGAAGCTGACCACACCTCGGAAAGTGGCGACAATGCCGTTTTTCATGCGCTCGCCGAGGCCATCCGATTCATAAGATACGGAGGAAGCCTTGACGATTTCTTCCAAATCGATGTTAACGGTAGAATAGGCGATCTGATTATCCAGGCCGCGCTTTGTGCCCTTGAGTTCGTCCAGCTGATAGAGGATATCGCTCATTTCGGATTCCAAGGTAATGATATCTTCCATGGAGCTTGCAGAGCGGAGATATTCTTCCAGCTTGGCATAACGTGTTTCCAAAAGTTCAATGCGCGATTCGGTATCATAATAGTAATCGGTCGTATCCTCTACGTCCATCTGTTTGCTGATCACATTGCTCTTTTCTTCCACGCTATTTAAAAACTGTTCCAATTTTTCAATGGGAACTTTCAACGTCATGGAAGTGGAGCGGCCGCTATCCTTGCTGGTTTCCGGTTGTGTGCCGTAAGTATATTCACTGTAGATGTAGCCGCCGCACTCGGTGAGTTTTTGCATGATCCATGCATAATCTTCATTATATTGTTCGGTGCGGATTCCCAGATTGACCTGATAAATCAGCTTGCGGTCGGTATCTACGCCACTGACAAGAATGTGGTTTACCTGCCCGGAAACGTTACCTCCATTATCGGCAGAGGGCTCGACTTCCTCGGCAACAACGCCTTGCCAATCATAAGTGTTGCTGCTATAGGATTCCTTCTGTGTGCCGCAGGCGGTAAAAAGGCAGAAAGCCATGGCCAGGGCGATGAGAAATGCAAAAAATCGTTTCATAAGATACCTCCATGAAAATTCCGCACGGGAATTTATTTTCTGCCTATTGGACGGAACGGAAAGGAAAAAAGTTCCCGGTTTGTAAAAAATTGCACAGAAATTCCATGTTTGAAAGGAAATTTCAGATATTTTTCTTGCCAAAGAAAAAAGGGTAGTGTAAAATAAATCTCTGGATTTATAAGTAAAGAAAAAGAAATCGTGTAAATTTAAGAAGGTGAATTTTGTGAAAAGAGAAGATTTGAGGAATATTGCCATTATCGCCCATGTTGACCATGGCAAAACAACGCTTGTCAATGAAATGCTTCGGCAGGGCGGCGTATTCCGCAGCAATCAGGTGGTAGAAGATCGCGTCATGGATAGCAACGATATTGAGCGGGAGCGCGGTATCACCATTCTGGCGAAAAATACATCAGCCTTCTATAAAGGCGTAAAAATCAATATTGTTGATACGCCCGGCCACGCCGACTTTGGCGGAGAGGTGGAGCGTGTCCTGAAAATGGTCAATGGAGTAGTGCTGTTGGTAGATGCTTTTGATGGCCCTATGCCGCAGACACGTTTTGTGCTGCAGAAGGCACTGGAGCTCAACCATAAGGTAATTATTGTGGTCAATAAGATTGACCGCCCGGATGCGCGCCCCGAAGAAGTGACGGATGAGGTGCTGGAGCTGCTGCTGGAACTGGATGCGACGGATGAACAGCTGGACAGCCCGGTTATTTACTGCTCCGGTCGTGCGGGCACCGCCAGCACGGATCCCTATACGCAGGGAGAGGATTTGCAGCCCTTGTTTGAGACGATTTTGACCCATATAGATGCGCCGGAAGGGGATCCCGAATCGCCTCTGCAGGTGCTGGTTTCTTCTATTGAATATAATGATTATGTGGGCAGGCTGGCTATTGGCCGGATTGAAAACGGCGTCATGCAAAAAGGTATGGAGGTTGCGCTGATAGATTATCATGACCAGGAGCTGTTTGAAAAGGCAAAGATCAATACGATCTATCAGTTCGCAGGCCTGAAGCGGGAAACGGTGGAAAGCGCTAAAGCAGGTGATATTGTCTGTTTCTCGGGCATCAGCGATGTCAATATCGGCAATACGGTTTGCGCGGTTGAAAAGCCGGAAGCCATTCCTTTTGTCAAAATTTCAGAGCCGACAGTGGAAATGACCTTCTCAGTCAATAACAGCCCATTTGCCGGCAAGGAAGGTTCTTTTGTGACTTCCCGCCATTTGCGGGATCGCCTGTTTGGCGAATTGAAGAAGGATGTTTCTCTGCGGGTGGAGGAAACAGATTCCCCCGATTCCTTCCGCGTCCTGGGAAGAGGAGAGATGCATCTGTCTATTCTCATTGAAAATATGCGCAGAGAAGGCTTTGAGCTGCAGGTCAGCTCACCTAAGGTATTGTTTAAAACCGTGGACGGTCAGCGCCAGGAGCCGATGGAACGATTGGTCTGCGATGTGCCTTCGGATGCGGTGGGCAGTGTAATTGAAAAAATCGGTTCCCGCAAAGGTGAAATGGTGCATATGCATCAGGTGGGTGAACGGATGCGCCTGGAATTCCTGGTGCCTTCCCGCGGCCTGTTTGGCTATTCCAACGACTTTATGACGGACACCAAGGGCGAGGGCATCATGAGCACAATTTTTGAAGGCTATGCGCCTTACAAAGGCGAAATTGCCAAGCGCAGCCTGGGTTCGTTGATTGCTCACGAAACAGGGGAAGCAGTAACTTACGGACTCTTTAATGCACAGGATCGCGGCACCATGTTTATTACACCGGGTACGCCTGTTTATGCAGGCATGATTGTCGGCTGCTCTCCTAAGGCAGAAGATATTGTGGTCAATGTATGCAAAAAGAAGCATGTGACCAATATGCGCGCTGCGGGCAGTGACGAAGCATTGCGGCTGACTCCGCCCCGTATTTTCAGCTTGGAAGAGTGCCTGGAATTTATCGGTGACGATGAGTTAGTGGAGGTTACGCCCAAGAGCCTGCGCCTGAGAAAGCGCATTCTCGACCATACTATGCGTATGCGCGCTCAGTTCAACAAAAAGAATCAGTAAATATTTCAATAAAAAAGCGTTTCTTATGAAACGCTTTTTTTTTGTGTTGCTGAGAAAACTCAATTGCAAAGCGGTGGCAGCTGAGAAAAGCGGCGCTGCAGGTGTTCGTATCCCTGCAGAAGTAATATCAGCCCTAATAGCATGAGAAGTACGGCAAAGCAGACGTCGCTTAAAAAATGTTTGCCGATGACAATGCGGGAAAAGCCGGAAATTGCAATATAGCATGCGCTGACGATTTGAATGAGGGGCCGATGTTTGCGGAGGGAAGGGAAAAAAGCGGGTAACAACAGGCTGAGCAGAATGCCACAGGAGGCTGCCGTATGACCGGAAGGAAAAGAAGAGCCGCCTTGGTGGCTGAAAACATACCAGGGACTAAAAGAACCTGCCCCTTGCAAGAGCGTTTCATACCGAGGGCGCCCGGCCAATGCTTTCAACCCCTGCACACAGGCCAGTTCCCAAAGCAGATAACAGCAGCCGAGCATACCCAGCCAAAATAATTTGCGGCAGGCAGATGGGGAACGGCGCTTGAGCAGAGCATATAGTGCCGACTCCATGAGAAAACCTGCAAATAGACAGAGGAGGCATTGGATAAGCAGGGAAGCATCTGCCCAGATTCCACGCTTGTGCAGATAAGAAAGCCCAACGGCGATGATGGCTGTAAAGACGATACCCGTCAACAGGCGGCCGAGTATCCGGAGTCCGTGATGTTTACCGCGAACGCTCAGCAGCGCAGTCAACAGAGCGATGGGAAAATAGATAGGGAAAAAGCAGATTGCTTCCAAAATCATGCATAGGGGCTGATTGCGGTGATAAAGCGCTTGGGAAATCGTCAGATCCCAAAAACTGCCGCAAATCAGGCCGACGGCGGCAATTACGGCGAGTAAAATACAGAACAGACGATAGGATCGGAATGTGCGCATGTGTTGTATTGCCTCCCGAGTAATATAATGCAGTATCATACCACAGGAGAGATAAAAATTCTACTCTGATGTAAATTGACAAGAATAAGCCGGCATGATAGCATGGTGACATTAAAAATGCGGAAGGTAAGAGGAATGGAACAGGTATCTGTCAGAAATAGGATATTTGAATATACCTGCTATATGTTTATGCTGCTGTTTGGCGTACAACTGGCGGGATATCAATATAGTCTTATCTATATTATGCAAGAGTTTTCTTTGAATAATACGACGCTGGGGCTGCTTTCCAGCATGCAGTTTCTGCCGAGTCTCATTGTTCCGTTGCTGTGCGGCGGATTAGTGGATCGATATAATAAGCGGTGGATTGCAGTAGGTTGTGCAGCGGCATACGCTGTGGGCTGTGCCTGTGTATTTTGCTCTGCCTCTATGGGTATGTTGGCGGCAGGCATTGGAATTCTGGCTTGTGGCAGCGCTATGGCACCGGCTGTATTGACGACACTGCTGGCGGAAATGGATCCTGCTAACAGCAATCGTTATGCCAATATGGTGGAAGTATTCTACAGCCTGGGCAATGTGGTGGCGCCGGTTGGGCTGGCATGGTTGATTGGGCAGGGAATGCCCTGGCGGGGGCTTTATGCCATTGTGACGGTAGGTTCGTTGGCGGTGGCGATTGCGCTCAGTTGTATGCACCCCCGGTTGAAGATAGAGTTGACTCAGGCTGCGCAAGAGCCCACCGAAAAATTCCGGCTCAATTTAATGGCGTTGATGCTGATTGCATTTGCGATGCTGTATAATTTTGTGGAACCCGGTTTCATGACATTTGCTTCTACGTATTTTACCGAAGCAGCAGGGGATGCCTGGGGAGCCAGCATTTCCATTTCACTGACCGGGCTGATGATGGTAGTTAGCCGTATGATTGCTATTCGGCTGCGCTGCGCTAAAGAAAAAATGATTATGACCGGAGTATTGGGCGCGGGAGTAGCAGGTCTGCTGATGGCATTTTTGCCGGTGAAAGGAATTTCCGTGCTGTGGTGCGTGCTGTTTGGGTTTGTTGCCGGACCATGCTGGCCAATGATGATGAGTGTGGCAATCGACTGCTTTCCGAATTCTTCCGGGCGGATGACAACGCTGATTATGGTAGGCGGCGGTATCGGCGGATTGCTGGTAAGCCCCTTGATGGGCATGGTTTCGGATATGGCAGGAATAGCACTTTCCTATCTGGTAGTGACCCTGGCCGCCCTGCTGGGAGCAACGGCCATCTGGGTGCTGTATCGACATCGGAAAAGAAGGGGAGAATCGCCTGAAAAACAGAGCTTGTGAGCTCTGTTTTGGCAGATGCGGAAAATAGCCGAAAGCAGGCAATAGATATTTGAAAAAAAGCAACAGATACGATATGATAAAAGAATAGCAGATATATGCGGGACAAATGAATATATATTGTATATAAATTGCATATAAGGTGTTTGCTGTATGGGAAAAAGGCGTATAATAAGCATATCAGAAAGCAGATCACCTGATTTTTTATAGCAAAATAAGAAAGGGGCTTAGGAATGAGCGAAATTTTGAACAATGCACCGGCTGAAGAGACTGATGGAAGACCGGAGAATTTTATCCAGGAATTTATTGAACAGGACCTGGCAGAGGGAAAAGTACAGACAGTAAAGACCAGATTTCCGCCTGAGCCCAATGGCTATCTGCATATTGGTCATGCAAAGGCGCTGTGGATTGATTTCAGTACAGCGGAAAAATATGGCGGCAGCTGCAACCTGCGCTTTGATGACACCAATCCGGCCAAAGAAGATGAGGAGTTTGTAGATGCGATCAAAGAGGATATTCATTGGTTGGGCTATCAGTGGGATAAGCTCTGCTATGGCTCCTCCTATTTTGATCAGTGCTATGAACTGGCGTTAAAGTTGATTCGGAAAGGCGTTGCCTATGTGGATGACCTTACGAAAGACGAGATGCGGGAATACCGCGGTACATTGACCGAACCGGGCAAGAACAGCCCCTATCGCGATCGCAGCGTGGAGGAAAACCTGGATCTGTTCCTGCGCATGAAAAACGGCGAATTTGAGGATGGAACGCATACACTGCGTGCAAAAATCGATATGGCTTCTCCCAATATGAATATGCGCGACCCTGCACTGTATCGTATTTTGCATATTCCTCATCACCAGACGGGTGATAAGTGGTGCATTTATCCCATGTACGATTTTGCACATCCCATCGAGGATGCCATTGAAGGTATTACCCATTCGCTGTGTTCTCTGGAATATGAAGCGCATCGGCCGCTGTATAACTGGGTAGTGGAGCAGTGTGAGTTTGAGCATAAGCCCCGGCAGATCGAGTTTGCCCGTTTGAATATTACGGATACCATCATGAGCAAGCGCTACCTGCGCGCGCTGGTGGAAGGCGGCCATGTGGATGGATGGGACGATCCGCGGATGCCTACGCTGTGCGGTATGCGCCGCCGCGGCTATACGCCGGAGGCGATTAAAGATTTCCTCTCCCGTGCAGGTGTAGCGAAAGCGGATTCGACGATTGATGCCGGAATGCTGGAACATTGTGTGCGCGAAGATCTCAACGCACGGGCACCGCGGCTGATGGGCGTGATCGATCCTGTTAAGCTGGTTATTGAGAACTACCCTGAAGGGCAGAGCGAAGTATTTATGGCGGAGGATATGCCGGGCAGTGAGCATACCCATGCAGTCAGTTTCTCGCGCGAACTGTATATCGAACGAGAGGACTTTATGGAAGTTGCGCCCAACAAAAAATATTTCCGCCTTTACGTAGGCGGAGAAGTACGCCTCAAAAATGCCTATATCATCAAATGCGAACGGGTTGAGAAAGATGCGCAGGGCAATATTACGGAAATCATCTGCACATATGATCCGCTTTCCAAGGCGGGAGATGTCAATGCCGGCCGTAAGATCAAGGGCACCTTGCACTGGGCGGATGCAAAAACGGCGCTGCCTGCGGAATACCGCATTTATGGGCCGTTGATGGATGATGAAAAAGAGGGCGATTTTATCGAACGCTTGGCTGCCGATTCCAAAAAAGTCATGCATGGATTTATTGAGCCTGAAATTCGCAATGCACAGCCGGGAGATAAATTCCAGTTGCTGCGCAAAGGGTATTTCTGTGCAGACAGTAAAGATTTTTCGGCGGAACATATTGTACTGAATATGACTACCGGCCTTAGAGATACCTTTAAAAAAGTAATTAAATAACCGAGATAATAACAGATGGAGAATAATAAATAATGAAAGTCAGAACAAGATTTGCTCCAAGCCCTACCGGCTATATGCATATCGGCAATTTGCGTACGGCATTGTATGCCTGGCTGTTTGCACGTAAAAATGGCGGCGATTTTATCCTGCGCATTGAAGATACCGATCGCAACCGCCTGGTGGAAGAGGCAGGGGATGTCATTTTCCGCACATTGAAAGATACCGGCCTCAATTATGATGAAGGCCCGGATGTGGGTGGCGACTATGGCCCCTATGTGCAGAGTGAGCGCAAGGAAATTTACGGGAAATACGCCCGGTTGCTGGTGGAAAAAGGCGCGGCCTATTACTGCTTCTGCACGAAGGAACGCCTGGATAGCCTGCGCGAACAGGCGGCAGCAGAAGGGAAGGTTTTTAAATATGATAAGCACTGCATGCATCTTTCCAAAGAAGAAGTGGAACGCCGCATTGCAGCAGGGGAGGAATATGTAATCCGCCAGAACATTCCGCTGGAAGGAGAGTCCTCCTATGAGGATGCCGTTTACGGAACCATTACCGTGCCCATGTCGGATATGGAGGATAACATTCTGCTCAAATCGGATGGCTGGCCTACCTACAATCTGGCCAATGTCATTGACGATCACCTGATGGAAATTACGCACGTTATCCGCGGTATTGAATATCTTTCTTCTACGCCCAAATACAATCTGCTTTACGATGCATTGGGCTGGCAGAGGCCTACCTATATCCATCTGCCGCCGGTGATGAAGGATAAACAGAAAAAACTTTCCAAACGCAACGGTGATGCCTCTTATGAGGATTTGATTGCGAAAGGATATTTGAAAGAAGCAATTTTGAATTATATTGCCCTGTTAGGCTGGAATCCGGGTGGCGAACGGGAAATTTTTTCGCTGGAGGAGTTGGCACAGGTATTTTCTCTGGAAGGCCTGAGCAAATCTTCGGCGATTTTCGACATGGAAAAGCTGACTTGGATGAATGGCGAGTATATCCGCGCGCTCAGCCCGGAGGCCTTCCTTGAGCGGGCAAAGCCTTATCTGGAAGCGGCGCTGACTCGGGAGATGGATCTCGCCAAACTGGCGGCGTTGATTCAGCCTCGCCTGGAAACGCTGGCTCAAATTGGAGAAAAGGTAAGCTTTTTCAATGCACTGCCGGAATATGATCTGGCATTGTATACCCATAAAAAAATGAAGACGACTGCGGAAAACTCCCTGGACATTCTGATTGCAGCACGACAGGCATTGGCAGAGACGGAGCAATTTACCAATGATGCCCTTTATGCCGCGCTGTTATCTGTGGCAGAGCGGGCAGAAGTGAAGAGCGGCCGGGTGCTTTGGCCAGTGCGGATTGCCATTACAGGAACGGCAGTGACACCTGGCGGAGCTACGGAAATAGCGGAATTGCTGGGTAAGGAAGAGACGCTGGCACGCATGGATGCTTCTATTGCAAAGCTGCAGCGGGAGTTGGCCTGAAAGGGGAATGACAGCCATGAAATTGGTATTTGCATCGGATATACACGGTTCTGCATACTATTGCGAAAAACTGCTGGAGCGTTATCAGGCAGAGGCAGCGCAAAAGTTGATTTTGTTGGGTGATATTTTATATCATGGCCCCAGAAATGCACTGCCGCGCGGATATGAGCCGGCGAAAGTTGCGGAAATGCTCAATGGAATGAGAGATGAAATTCTCTGCGTGCGCGGCAACTGCGATTCGGAAGTAGATCAGATGGTGCTGCAATTTCCCATTATGGCAGATTATGCGATCCTGTATTTGGGAAGCCGCATGGCTTACCTGACGCACGGCCACATTCATAATTCTGCGAATCTGCCTCCTCTGCGGGCGGGGGATCTGTTGATTCACGGGCATACTCATGTGCAGGCATTGCAGGTAAATCCGGATCATATTTATATCAACCCCGGTTCGGTATCTATCCCTAAGGAAGATAACGTCAATAGCTATATGGTTTATGAAGAAGATTGTTTTACCATTAAATCTATGGCTGGGGAAACGATTCGACAGCTGCGTATCGATTGCTGAAGGATAAAATAAAAAAAGGAAGTATCTTCTTTGGCAACACCACATAAGGAATTATTTATGTAAAAAACATGATGTGCATCGTATCTTACGATGATACACCATGTTTTTTTGTTTCCGGAAACTGTCTGTACAGTTTCCCTGCTTGTTACAGTATGCGAAAATCACAAAATCACATCCCATTCAGACAGTCATTAAGTTGTTAAAGACAAGCGGTTTTTAATTGCCCTCTCAATAAGTTGACAGCGAGTAGGACAAAACCCAACTTTAAATATGCTTGTCAGTTCTTTTTCATAAGAACATCGAAATTTACTGAAAAAATTATTGATATTTACGTATAATGAGTATACAATAACAAGATTTAGATTTAGTAAAATCTATTTGGGCGGCTTGGGATAAAAGGAGATATTATGATTATGCGCGATTTCGAGTATGTTCCCAAAGAAGAATGGAAACCGATTAGAAATGAACTTTTTGAAATTATCCACAGATTACAAAATGAAGTCAGAGATGATTTTACTTTTCAATATCATTTTGTAGGCAGTAGCAAACGAAAGATGATAACCCGTGACCGAAACTCTAACACTGGGTTTGACTTCGATGTGAATATTGAAGTAAATGACCCCGACGAAGACTATTCTGCCGAAGAAATACGAAACATTCTTCACAAAGGGCTTGATAAGGTCACTAATCCTTATGGATATTCGATTTTCGGATATGATTACACCGAAGATTCCACCCGTGTTCTCACCATCAAAGTAAAGGATAGAGCCAACTCTTGTATTTTGCATAGTTGCGACTTTTGCATTATATATGAATGCGGCGATGGACGGCAACAATATATTCGCTATAACAAAAAACAACATAGTTATTCGTGGGAATATCAGCCCAAAGGATATTATGATCTCCCTGTCAAAATTGAGTGGATTAAAAAGCATAAACTGTGGCAGCAAGTCAGAGATAATTACATAGACAAAAAGAATACAAACGCCGATGATAGTAAAAAATCCAGAGCAATTTTTGCTGAAACAATTCATCAAGTCTGTCAGCAAAATGGGTATTATCGGTAGCAAAAGCGGAGGATAGGGTTTTATGTATTGTAAAAATTGTGGTAGAATTGCGGATGCGTAATAGCTGCGGGGCACGGATTGATAATAAGGCCAATGCAATTGTTTCTGAAGATAGTTCAGGTTTTGGGTTCGCTATTTTCGGATTTTTTATTCCAATTGTTGGTTTAATCCTCTTTCTCATATATGAAGGAAAGAAATCTAAACGAGCCAAGTCGGCAGGTAAAGGCGCCTTGATTGGCTTTATAACTAAAATCGTTTTATCTATTATTCTTGTAATTCTGTATGTCGTTTTTGC
>CAMEMG010000013.1:0-24048 GCA_945927325.1 uncultured Clostridia bacterium
GCATCCTTTCAGCTCCGCACTGATTTTTGAAGAAGTCTACGGAACTTCTATTTCATTAATCACGCTGGTGGAGATTCTAAAATCCAACCAGATACATCCGGATTATAAGGCAATCGCCGTGCAACACACCTCCGCGACCCAGCTTACAGGGCTAACCGTTGAAGCTTTGCATATGCTTATAAAGCATTATCCCTCTTCGGCAGTTATAGAAGCATTGTATCTTAAAAGTAAAAAGAATGAACAGGCCGTGCGCCTGTTGTTAGAGCTGATTATCCATTGTTTACCCGATCAGCATATGGCGGCTCAGGCGGCAGCTTATGTGCGTGCCCTTTACCAAGAAGAGGCAGATTTACAACCATTGCTTGCTCCTTACATGGGTAAAACATACCACCCCGGAAAGGCAGAGCAGTTCTATCATTCCGCCGACACCGATGCGCATTTGGAAGCTCTCCCCGAAGTCTATCTCTGATTTTTTCTATAAACCAAAAAAGCACAGTCTGGCAGAATATGATCTGTCCATCTGTGCTTTTTCTTTTTTCTCCGTTTTTCCGTGTTAAAACGGCCTTCTTCCTTCCAATGACTTCATCAGTGTGACATCATCGGCATATTCCAACTCACCGCCTACCGGCACTCCGTGGGCAATGCGGGTTACTTTAACACCCAACGGTTCCAAAAGCTGATGAATATAGACTGCCGTCGCCTCTCCCTTTACATCCGGGTTGGTGGCCAGAATCACTTCCTGCACGCCCTCGCGCACACGAGCCAGCAATTCTTTGACGCGAATTTCATCCGGGCCAATGCCATCCAACGGTGAGATGACGCCGCCCAGCACATGATAAACACCTCTGTATTCCCGGCCGCGCTCAATCGCCATCACATCCCGCACGTCTTTCACCACGCAAATTGTGCGCTTATCCCGCTTTTCATCCGCACAAATAGGGCAAACTTCCCGATCGGTAAGATTGCCGCAAATCGCACAATGACGCACTGCCAGCCGTGCCGCATACATGTCCTGCGCAAATTGCTTGACTTCAGCCGGATCCATTTCAATGACCCGATAAGCCAGGCGAGCCGCACTCTTCGGGCCTATACCGGGCAATTTGGCAAACCATTCCTGTAAAATATTCAGCGCTTCTATGCTGTACATCGCTTAGAAAAGGCCTCCCAAATTCATGCCGCCCGTCACCTTGCTCATCTGTTCCTCAGCATAAGCATCTGCTTTGGCCAGCGCTTCATTTACTGCTGCCGTAATCAGATCTTCCAGCATTTCCACATCTTCGGGATCTACCGCTTCCGGCGCGATCGTCACTTTCTTCAGCGTTTTTTTGCCGGTCACCACCGCCGTTACCACGCCGCCGCCTGCGGTTGCTTCCACCTCCGCTTCCGCCAGCTCATTCTGCACTTTCTCTATATTCTGCTGCATTCTCTGCGCCTGCTGCATCATGCTCTGCATGCTGCCGCCTCTCCCGCCCATGGGGAATCCACTGCGTTTTGCCATATTTCAGCATCCTCCTGTCAATTCATACTTGTAATATACCATCTTTGCAAAAACAAAGCTCAGTCTATTATATCAATGATTGCTTCCTCAGGCAACTGTTCCGATGGTCCTGCCAGCTCCACCTGTATGTTTTTATACCGTCCGAACTGCTTTTCCATCTTTTCCTGCAGTTCCTGCTTGCGCTCGCCGCTTTCAATCATCATACGCACCACCGGATTCGCCGCCCGCAAATAAATGGTATTGGCATCCTCCCGCAGCAGTTCCAGCCCGCGAAACATGGGCTGCGCTCCCAGATCCGCCGCGCAACTCGCCCTCAACCAGGGCCAATACTCTTCTTCCGGCCTTGCCGAAGGCGCTTTCTCCGCTTTCTGTTTCCGACTCACAGCTGCTTTGGCAGGAGCCTGCGCCTGCGGCTGCTGCACCTCCTGCGGCGCACTTTCCTGCTGTGCCGCCCGGGGCAGCCCCTGCCTTTGCAGCGCTGCCAGTTTCGCTTCCAGCCGGGCAATCTCCTCCCGCCAAATCAGCTCATCTTTTTCCTTCTCAACGGCCGGGAGCATTGCCCTTAGAATTGCCGCCTCCAGGATAATCTCCGGCTTAGGCGCAAATTTCATGCGGCTCTGTGCCTCTGTAAACACTTCTATGCCCCGCAGCAGCGCCTCGCGGGAAAACAGTTCCCCATAAGCCGACCACTCATTTTGTTCCCCACATATTTTGGAAAGAAGCACCTGCTCATAGCTGTGCAGAACCTGCGCCACAGCCGCTCCGCATTCCACGCCCGAATCTAAAATTTTGCGCATCTTGAGCAGCGCCTGCTTTTCATCATATTCTGCTGCTGACTGCATCCAATCATGCATTGCCGCACCACTGGCCCGCCCAAGCACGCTGGCCACCACTTCCCGATCCACCTTCACGCCAAAGGCGCAGCATTTTTCCAGAATGGTCAATGCATCGCGCATCGCGCCCTCGGAAGCCTCTGCGATTTCATAAAGCGCATCTTCCTCGGCTGTGGCACCCGTCTGCGCCAGCACCTCCTGCATGCGTTCTACCACTCGCTGCCGATCGATGAATTTGAAATCAAAGCGCAGGCAGCGGGAGAGCACCGTCTTGGGCAGGGCATCCAATTCTGTCGTTGCCAGAATAAATACCACATGCGCCGGCGGCTCCTCCAGCGTTTTTAGCAGGGCGTTGAACGCCTGCCCCGTAAGCATGTGCACCTCGTCGATAATATAAATCTTGTATTTTCCCTTGGTGGGCAGCAGACCTGCTTTATCGCGGATATCCCGGGCATTATCCACGCCGTTGTTGGAAGCGGCATCCATCTCGATAATATCCATCATGGAATCATTGAGCGCTGCCCGGCAATTTTCGCATTCCAGGCAGGGTTCCCCCTCCACCGGATGCAGGCAATTGAGGGCAGAGGCCAGTATTTTTGCCGTGCTCGTCTTACCGGTTCCCCGCGGCCCCGCAAAAAGATAGGCGTGGGCGGGTTCCCCTGCCATCACCTGATTTTTCAGCACTTTGGCAATCATATCCTGCCCTTTCAAATCGGCAAAACGCCGCGGGCGAAACTGCCTATATAAAGCTTTATAAGCCATCAGCCATTCCTCGTTTCTCTCATCATATTTTTATTATACCAATTTCACAGCAAATTGAAAAGAAAGCAAACGAAAAAGGCAGGTGCATTGTTGCCCCTGCCTTCCGTAAAAAATAACCAATTATAATTCCCGTTCTTTGCCCATCATCAAAAACGCCATAACACCGGGCCCGCAATGGCTGCCGATTACCGGGCCGACATCCATCAGCCAGACTTCCTTGAATTCCAGCTTTTGCGTAATCGCATCCTTGAGTGCTTCTGCCTGAGCCAGATTATCGCCGTGGCAGACAACCATCAATTCTTTGCAGATGTCATCGTCCACATAGTTTTTCTCTGCCAAATCTGCCAGATACTTTACAACTTTCTTTTTTCCCTTTACTTTGTCAAAGGCTACAATCTTTCCTTCTTTGGTCAGCGTCAGAATCGGTTTCAAATCCAGCATAGTGCCCAAAGTAGCCGTCACTGCCGAAACTCTTCCTGTCTTCTTCAGATAATTGAGGCTGTCGACCGAGAAAAAATGCAGGCTGCGCATGCGATTTTCCTGCAGCCATTGCAGGATCTCCTCCATCGACTTTCCCTCTTCCTTCAGGCGAACGGCATGATAAACCAACAGCCCCGCGCCCATGGCAATGCCCAGGGAATCGAAGATCTCGATGCGAGCTTCCGGATAATTTTCCAATGCTGCCTTTCTGGCCAACTGCGCCAAATCATGGTGCGCGCTCAACTGGCTGGAAAAGCATACGTAGAGAATATCCTTGCCTGTCTTTAAAATATCCTCATAAAAACACTGGATTTCATAGGTGGAACGGGTAGAAGTTGATGCATTCGCCCCTTCCCGCAGGCTGTGGTAAAATCCGGTATAATCTGTCGTTTTGCCTAAGTCAAATAAGCTTTCCTCGCCATTGAGTGTATAAGGCATGAGAAATACCGGCACCTGATGCGCCTCCGCAAAAGTGTAGGGAATTTCGGTATCCGAATCCGTCATGATTACGAACTCTCTCATTCTGCTTTTTGTCCTTTCTTCATGTAATTTTCTATAAAAAAGCGGTAGAGCCGCCTTTTTAAGCTCCGATGATGCGTGCTTTCCGTTCTGCCAGATAGGCTTCAAAGCTCTCCAGCGAACGGCTGACAATCAGCTCCCGGGGAAATTCCACTTCCCTCAGCAGTGCTTCTGCCCGGGAAAATTCCCCTACCTGGAAGCAGGCATGGGCATCGCTGGCCAGCGATATCCGTACGCCGTATTTTTTGCACATCTGCGCAAATTTTCGGCAATTTGCTTCACAACCCACTCTCACTTCAAAAGAATGGCTGTTGATTTCAATCAGCTTATTCAGCCGCGCCGCTTCCCTGACCACCGCTTCAATATCCACTTCAAAAAAAGGCGTGCCCGGATGCCCTAGAATATCCACCTGCGGATGATTAAGCGCGCCGATCATCGCCTGCGTATTCTGCGCCTTGCTGCCTGCCTGCATTACCACATCGTGCAGAGAGGCGATCATAAAATCCAGCAGCGGATAGTACTGTTCCCCCACAGAAAGTTTCCCTTCATAATCGATGATATCCGCTTCCACGCCGCGATAAATGCGCACACCCATATATTCCCGTGGTACGTTTTTCATAAAACGCACTGCCGCCGGCCAACGGCAATCCGACATAGCCGGGCTGTGATCGGTGTTGACGATCCCCTGCAGGCCTTTCTGCGCTGCCACGGTAATATTTTCAAAAATAGTCGAATACGCATGCCCACTCAGATAGGTGTGCGTATGCGTATCAATCACTGCCAACATGATGCCTCCATTTAAATTGAAAACTTTATTTAATTTATATTATACAATGATGCCGCGGCAATGGCAACCACCTTGCGCCGCTTTAAGTCAGCCGGTGCATACGGGCATAGTGAAACAGATATTGCTGGGCAATCCCTCCGTATGTGCCAAACTGTCGCCGGGCAAACGCCTCGCTTTGCCTGGCTGTCGTGCAGGTCACTCCATATAACCGTTCTATCACTTTATGAATCCAGGTATCCGCAGGAAAGGCTTCCTTCTTTCCCAGTGAAAAAAGCAGCACGCAATCAGCCACTTTGGGGCCTACCCCGGGCAGCGTACACAAAGCCGCCTTTGCCTCCCCATAAGAAAGCGCCCGCAAAGCATCCAAAGAAAAGCCATCGCATATTCTGCGCGCCGTCTGCAGCAGATAAGGGGCACGATAGCCTGCGCCTATTGCCCGCAGATCTTCTTCACGCAATGCAGCCAATCGTTCCGGTGCCGGAAAGGCAAAATATTCCCGCCCTTCCAGATTTTTCCGTTCTCCTGCCAATGTGCACAGGCGTTCCAAAATGCCTTTTATGCGCGGAATATGGTTATTCGCCGAAATAATAAAAGAAATCAGGGTTTCAAACGGCTGTTGATTGAGCAGGCGAATGCCGGGAAACTCTCGGGCAGCCTTTGCCAGAATCTGATCCTTCTCTGCCATTTTCGCAAGTATTTGCGTATAATCCAAATGCAAATCCAAATAATTTTCCCAAAACTCCTGTTCTTCCTGCCGGCAGACGGGGTATACCTCAATTCCCTCCCCGGCATCCCGCATGTAGATAGCTCTCTGCCCGGCCACGCCAAAATAGCTGCCATCTTTCTGTTGTGTATAGCGAAACGCCTGCCCGCAATCCAGAATCAACTGCACGCGCAGCATTTCTCCGCGCACTTTCATGCACCCATTTTCCAAAACCACCTGCACCATGCCTTCTCTGCTCCATAAAAAAATGCCGTCCTCATGCTGTGCACGAAAACGGCATTTACCTTTGTTACTGCATATAAACGCTGACTTTCTTCTTATCTCTGCCAAGGCGCTCAAATTTTACGATACCATCGGCGGTGGCAAACAATGTATCATCGCTGCCGATGCCTACATTTTCACCGGGATGAATTTTCGTGCCTCTCTGGCGAACCAAGATATTACCGGCTAACACAAACTGCCCATCTGCTCTCTTAACGCCCAAGCGCTTGGAAATGCTGTCGCGGCCGTTCTTTGTGCTGCCCATTCCTTTCTTATGTGCCAATGTATTTACACCTCACTTTTCACTGGAAGTCTGTCGGGGCAATCAGCCAATGGATACAATTTCAACTCTTGTATAAGGCTGTCTGTGACCCTGTTTTTTTCTGTATCTGGTCTTGTTCTTGTACTTGTAGGTGATGACTTTTCTGCTCTTATCCTGAGCGATTACCTTACCTGCAACCTTAACGCCATCCACAACCGGGGTGCCCACTGTGCAGGAATCGCCATCCACTACCATCAGCGCGTCGAAATTTACTTCTGCGCCGACTTCAGCATCCAGCTTTTCCACATCTATGAATCTTCCGGGTTCTGCTTTGTACTGCTTACCGCCTGTCTTTACGATCGCATACATGGGTTCTCTTCCTCCTGATTCAGTCTCGCCGTAGGGGTATTTCCTATAGAAAATTTGTACACCCGTTCCGCGCGGCTATCAAATATTTTATCACAGCAAAAACAACCTGTCAACAGGCGTTTTTCTGCCCAATATTTGCACAAATCTATTTTATAAAACTTTCCGCGAAATGGCAAGCCCTTTTCCGCCCTGTGCTGTTTTGCCTGCTTTGCTTGACAAATATGCTTTCAAAAGTTATCATTATTTTATAATGATTTTATATCATGTCCGGAAAAGGAAAGATGCCTTTTCTATCATATTAGGAGGATTACTACATGAAGCTCAGAGAAATGCTCAAAGAAAACGGCGCGCTGGAAAGCTTTGATAACATGGGCTTTGGCGCGGAAAACGTCATCGGCAAGCTTACAGAAGAGACGGATGCTCAGTATGCGAAATATTCCTGGTTCAACGGTGGATTCATCGTTCACGCAGTTCCCCCGGCAGATATGCTGGAAGCAGGTTATCCCTGGGAAGAATGGTATAAGGATAGAGATGGTGTGTTCCAGCATCATATCCTCTACCTGAAGAAGACGGATAAGTGCGATATGACTTTCGACGGAACCAACCTGCCCCCGGAAGATGGCCATCCCGAGCCCACCAAGGGACATTTCTGGTATCTCTATAATGATGAGGATGCAAGCCTGCTCTACACCAGATAAGGCTTTTATTCTGAACTGATTATCCGAAAAGCACCTGATTTACTCAGGTGCTTTTCACTTTTATTCAGCTTATTTTTTTGACATACGAAACTTTTACCTGCAGTGGGTCGCTTTCCATGATATCTCCGCTGTATCCTACTTCTACCTGATCGCCGGGCTTCCAGCTTTCCCCTTCGGGCAGCTGCACAGCGACCCGATCTCCCGACTTTTCCATCGGCTGCCCTGCCTCCACAGCGATAATCGCTGCTTTGTCCTGTATTGCCACAATTTCTCCCACAAAAGTGCTTTCCGCCTCTCTGCCGCAGGCTGCAAGTGCGGCACACACCAGCAGACAAAGACACACAACGCCCATCCTTCTCAACATAACGCAGAACTCCTTTCCTTCGTCCTGCCGTTTAGACGAATGTACCGGGTGCTCGGTTCCGTTTCGGCTTTATGCTTCCGGCATTTTTTGTATATATGCCAGCAGCCCATCTATCTCTTCCTGTCCGGTCGCCCAGCTGGTGCAAAAACGGACGACGGTATGCGTTTCATCATACTCGCCCCAGATCTCATAGATATACTTCTGCCCCAGATATTCCGCCTGCGCCTTGCTGAGAATGGGGAACTGTTGATTGGTCGGAGAATCCCCATACATCTGCACACCCCTTTCCTGAAATGCCCTGCGCAGAGCCGCTGCCTGCTCTACCGCTTTCCGACAAATTTCAAAATAAAGGCCGTCGGTAAACAGAGTATCAAATTGTATGCCCAGCATGCGTCCCTTGGCCAGCATACCTCCTTTTTGCTTAACCAGATAGCGGAAATCCTTCTGATAGGCGGCATTGGCGATCACCACTGCTTCTCCGAACAAAGCACCGCATTTGGTCCCTCCGATATAAAAAATATCACACAGCCGCGCCAAATCAGCCGGAGCCAAATCATTTTCTTCGCTTGCCAGACCGTAACCCAGGCGCGCTCCGTCCAGATAGAGCGGTATCTCATAAGCCCTGCATACCGCATGAAGCTGCTCCAGCTCTGCTTTGGAATACAGAGCACCGCATTCCGTGGGGAAAGAAATATAGACCATGCCCGGCTGCACGGTATGCTCCTGCACCGTGCTTGCAAAATGCTGCCGGCAATAGATTTCCACCTGTTCGGCCGTAATTTTCCCGTTTTTGCAGGGCAATGGCAATACCTTATGGCCGGTCGCTTCAATCGCGCCCGTTTCATGGGTAGCAATATGTCCCTCTTCCGCGCACAAGGCACCCTGATGCGAGCGCAGCAAAGAAGCAATCACCGTCAGGTTGGCCTGTGTCCCGCCCACCAGAAAATGAATTTCTGCTTCCGGGCACGCAAACACCTCTTTTATCTTCTCCGCCGCACTTTGGCAATAGGGATCTTTCCCATAACCCGGCGTCTTTACATAATTGGCTTCTGCCATTTTTTCCAGAATCAGAGGGTGGCAGCCCTCCAGGTAATCGCATTGCAAGTTGATCATGCGTCCCCTCCTGTTGCTTTTTAGCAATTCTTTTTCTTATAAAAATTCACTTTGTATCATATCCCTGATTTTATCCGCAGGGTTTATTTCTTCTGCAGCAGTAAATACCACATTTCCGCTGTTAAGATATGTCTGTACATTGCCATAGCCCAGCTTCACAAAGCCCGCTTTCAATTCCCGCATAGAAATTTTATTTTTCCCGCTTACATGAATGCCCCTCAACAAAGCGACATATCTTTTCATATCCACTGCTTCTCCCCAATATACGGAATGCTTTTGTATCAAATCAAGTATATCACAGCAGCGGCAAGCTTCCGCCCTGTTCTGTAAAAAATATCTGCCGGATTTTCCGGATACTTTTGCTGCCGAACTGTTTTTCTACCACGAATACAACCGGTAAAGATCCCGCCGCCGATGCTGCAGATAATCCAAGTTCGCATCCCGAATCCCTTCCTGCAGCGTAACTTCGGCCAGCAGCAGCTGTTCCTGCTCCTCACCTGCGCACAGGCAGTTTCCTTCTGCATCCGCGGCCATACTTCTTCCGCAATAGTGAAACCCGGCTTCTCTGCCCACCGCATTGGCATAAATAAAAGGCAGGTGGTTTTCTGTTGCCCGCGCCCGCACAAACAGCGTATGCAGCTGCTCATAAGGGTACATATTGGCGCTGCCCGCACACAACAGCTGCGCGCCGTCCAGCGCCAGCAGACGACTGGTTTCCGGGAATTCCAGATCATAACAGATCTGCATACCCATGCGCCCAAGCGAAGTATCAAAGGCGCAAAGGCTTCTGCCCGGGCTGAACTGCGCCGCATCCGCTTCCCCAAATAAATGAATTTTTTCCTGAATATGCGCAATGGTGCCATCCCGGTCGATAAAAGCCAGCGCATTGTAAATTCCTCCCTCGGAGCTGCGCAGCGGAAAACCCATTACGATTGCCATATGGTGCTTTCGTGCACTGAGGCAAAGCGTCTGCAGCGGTGCATCGTCTGCCTTCATAGCCAGGCGTCCGATCTCCTTTCCCAACAGATAACCGGTCAGAAACATTTCCGGAAACAGAATCAGATCTACCTTTTGTTCTGCCGCCTGCTCTGCCCATTGCAGTGCCCGCTGCAGATTTTTTTCTGTTTCCAACGGAGTCGAGGGCAGCTGCGCCAGCGCGATTTTTATTTTTCCTTCCATGGTTTGCTCCTTTCTACCAAAAAATGCAATGCGCTCCCGCACATTGCATCCTTGTCAGATCTGTTCTCCCTGCCGGGCAATTTGCTCCAGCAGCGCCTTCGCCTGCCGGATATCTTCCTCTGAAGCTTCGGCAAACTGCTCGTAAGGATATTCCCTGCCCAATTCTTCATATTTGTGCACGCATAATTTGCGGAAGGGCAGGAATTTCAGCGCCTGCACGCAGGGGCTGCTCTGCCGCAGCCGGTATAACGCCCGCAAATGTTCCGCATCGTCGTTACAGCCCGGCACCAGCACATTGGTCAGGCAAACCGGTGTGCCTACCTGTGTGCAAGTCTGCAAAAAGCCGGCCAATTGCGGTGCAATCGGCTGATCCTGATTTTTCACGTCCAGCAGAATACTTTCCGCCAGCGCAATCATTTCCGGATCGGTGATATATCCGTTGGTCTCGATACAGACGCCCAACTCCTCTTCTTTCAGCCGCGCCATCAATGCCTTGCAGAACTCTGCCTGCAGAAACGGCTCCCCGCCCGAAAGCGTAACACCGCCTTTTCTGATATACGGCTTATAGCGCAGCAGCCGGGCAACCAGCTCCTCCAACTCCATTTCCTTTCCCGGCACATACAGCGTCTCGGGATTATGGCAAAAGCCGCAGCGCAGATTACAACCATTGAAAAATACCACACAGCGCAGGCCCTTGCCATCTACCGCCGAGCCGTGATAAAGCGAATCAATAGACGCTTTATACTTTTTCATGATAAGTACGCTGCAAAATTTCCAGCTGCTGTTCACGGGTCAGCTTATGGAAGTTGACAGCATAACCGGAGATACGAATGGTCAGATTGGGGTATTTATCCGGGTTTTCCATTGCTTCCACCAACTTGGCGCGATCCAGCACATTGACGTTCAAATGATGTGCTTTTTGCTCAAAATAGCCATTGATCATCTGCACCAGATTTTCCACCCGCGTTTCCTGATCCTCTCCCAATGTGGGCGGCAGGATAGAGAATGTATTGGAAATGCCGTCACGGCAGCAATCGTAAGGCATTTTTGCCACTGAATTGAGCGAAGCCAGCGCGCCCGAGCAATCCCGCCCATGCATAGGGTTGGCGCCGGGTGCAAAGGGCATTCCCTTCTTTCTGCCATCCGGCGTATCGCCCGTCTTTTTGCCGTAAACTACATTGGAGGTAATGGTCAGCACAGAAAGGGTATGCTCCGCATTCCGGTAGGCAGGCGTTTTTTTCAGTTCGGCACTGAATTCTCTCAGCACCTGAGCAGCAATATCGTCTACCCGGTCGTCGTCATTACCGTACTGAGGATACTCCCCTTCAATCTCAAAGCTTTCAATCAGCCCGTTTTCACCCACTACCGGCGTTACTTTGGCATATTTAATTGCAGAAAGTGAATCGGCAATCACCGATAAACCGGCCACGCCACAGGCCATAAAGCGGTGCACTTCGGTATCGTGCAGTGCCATCTGCAGTTTCTCATAGGCATATTTATCATGCATATAGTGAATGACGTTGAGTGTATTGATATACAGGCTGCACAACCATGCGCGATATTTGCAAAACTCCCGCATCACTTCCTCATAGTCGAGCACCCCTTCAAAAACTTTGCCTTCCGGCGCAATCTGCACACCGCTGATTTCATCCCGGCCGCCGTTGAGTGTCAGCAGCAGCAGCTTGGCCAGATTGCAGCGAGCGCCGAAAAATTGCATCTGCTTGCCGATCTGCATTGCAGAGACGCAGCAGGCAATGCCGTAATCATCTCCATAAATGGGGCGCATCAGATCGTCGTTTTCATACTGGATGGAATCCGTATCGATGGAAACCTGTGCGCAGAACTTCTTGAACCCCTCCGGCAGTTTATCCGACCAGAGCACTGTCAGGTTGGGCTCGGGAGCCGTCCCCAGGTTATATAGCGTATGCAACACGCGGAAAGAGTTTTTGGTCACCAATGTCCGGCCATCCTGCCCCATGCCGCCAACACTTTCTGTCGTCCAGGTGGGGTCACCCGAGAAGAGGTTATTATATTCGGGAGTGCGCAGCTGACGGCTCAGGCGCAGCTTGATCACAAAATCATCCATCAATTCCTGAGCCTGCTGCTCGGTCAGCACACCGTTTTTCAGGTCGCGCTCGATATAAATATCCAAAAAGGTGCTCACTCTACCCAGGCTCATGGCTGCTCCGTTTTGCTCCTTAATGGCTGCCAGATACCCAAAATAGGTCCACTGAATTGCTTCTCTGGCATTGGCGGCAGGCTTGCTGATATCGCAGCCGTACATCGCGCCCATTTCCTTGAGCATTTCCAAAAAGCTCAGCTGTTTATGCAGCTCTTCGCAGAGGCGGATATTCTCCTCGGTCATCGTCTTTTTGCCATAGGCCAGCTTATCGGCCTGTTTTGCTTCAATCAGCCTGTCCACACCGTACAGCGCCACCCGGCGGTAATCGCCGATGATGCGGCCGCGCCCATAGGCATCCGGCAGCCCGGTGATAATGCCTGCCCTTCTGGCAGCACGCATTTCAGGCGTATAGACATGAAATACCGCATCGTTATGCGTCGTCTTATATTTAAAATAGTTTTCCACCTTGGTGGACAGCTTATAGCCGTATGCTTCGCAGGCCTGGCGCGCCATGCGGATGCCGCCAAAGGGGTTCACACCCCGCTTCAGGGGGCGGTCGGTCTGCAGGCCGACAATCAATTCCAGATTTTTATTGATATAGCCCGGATTATAGGAAAGCAGCGAAGATACATGATAGGTATCAATATCCAATACGCCGCCGGCATCCTGCTCCAGCTTGAGCAATGCGTCCACATCCTCCATCAGGCGTCTGGTGCGTTCGGTAGGCCCTTGCAAAAAGGCCTGATCCCCCGTATAAGGGGTATAGTTTTTCTGAATAAAATCTGCCGTATCGATTTCAGTTTCCCATTTACCGCCGACAAATCCGTTCCATTGTTCTGCATTCATTGTGTCAGTCTCCTTTGCATAAATTGAAATGTTTACGTGCTGCTGCGCGTATCTACTTTTAGTTCTGCCCAGGTGGCCGGCTCATTTACTGCTTTTCCGCTCCCTTCAGGTTGCCCTGCGATCCACCAGTTACGGAAAATTTTTTCTGTTCGCGCTCATGCGCTCCTTTTTATCATAGGGCACTTCCGCCGTTCTGTCAAATCGACAAAACAGAAAGGTCCTTTTGATATATACCCTGTCCCTGCCGGCATCAATCATCTTTTTTCCCTTCATTGTTGTGGAAATTGCATATCCGCCTGCCGGAGTAATTGTTTCGATTGCATTATAACACAAGGCAATCCATATATCTGTTGCATAAACAACAGTTTTTTCACCGTCGATATGAGTTCCGCCACGTAAAAGAGCTGCCGGAAAATCCGTCAGCTCTTTTATGGTTACAGCAGGATGCACAATACGCCTGCATCTCCTTCGTTGACCATACGCCCCATTGCCTCGCGCAATTTTTCCCGGGCTTCATCCGGGATACCGGCCATCTTGCTGGCCAGCCCCTCCTGTACAATCGTATAAATCGATTTCCCGAAAAGATCTGTTTCCCATAATTTCCCGGGATCCTGACGAAATTCTTCCATCAGATATTCCACAAATTCCCTGCTCTGGCTCTCGCTCCCCACGATAGGGTTGACTTCTGTTTCCACGTCTACCCGAATCAAATGCAGGCTGGGGGCACCGGCCTTCAAGCGCACTCCAAACCGGCTGCCCTGCTTCACCAGCTCCGGTTCTTCCAGCGTCATTTCTTCCATCGCCGGCCGCACAATCCCGTAGCCGGTATTTTCTACCTCCCGCAGCGCTCCTTCCAGGCGATCGTACTGCTGTTTTGCATGCATCAAATCCTTGATCAATTCCATCAAATGGCCGTCATCCCGGATCTCGCAGCCGCATTCCTGCCCCAGAATCTGATAAAATAATTCCTGCTTCAAATCCATATCGATGAGAATGCTGCCTTCTCCGGGTAAAATCTCATCAATCGAAACGCGCCGGATATAGCTTTCCTCCTCAAAGGGTTCCAGCAGCCGGCTGAAATCCTTCATGGCAGTTACCTGCTCTACTGCCGCCTCCACTTTCTGCAAAATTTCCCGGAACAGCCAGTGATCGGGATCCAGCGAGCAAAGCCATCCCGAGACGGCATAATGCACTTTGCGCACCGGGAATTCATAAAGAATATCCGAAAGCAGCAGGTTCACATCATCTCGCCCCATGTTGAGCACATCCATCAGCACGACACTTACCCCATACTTTTCGCTTAACTGATTTTTCAGTGCCTGTGCTTCCAGGCCGTGCGGCGAAGCGGAATTGAGCACCACCACAAACGGTTTGCCGATCTGTTTCAGCTCAGAGATGACCCGTTCCTCAGCCGCAATATAGTTTTCGCGCGGAATTCCGGCGATGCTGCCGTCTGTAGTCAACACTACACCGATGGTGGCATGTTCGTCAATCACCTTTTTGGTTCCGATCTCCGCCGCCTGCTCAAAGGGGATATCGTGATCATACCAGGGGGTTTTTACCATGCGCGGGGCATCTTCTTCGTTCTGCCCCAATGCCCCCGGAATTAAATACCCCACACAGTCGACCATGCGAATGCGCAGCTCTGTTTTGCCATCAATATCCACCAAAGCAGCTTCTCCGGGCACAAATTTAGGTTGTGTCGTCATAATTGTGCGCCCTGCGCCGCTTTGCGGCAACTCATCGGTAATACGTTGCTTTTCATGGGCATCCCGAATCCGTGGCAACACCAGCAAATCCATCATGTTACGGATAAATGTGGATTTTCCGGTGCGCACCGCGCCCACTACGCCGATATAGATATCTCCTCCCGTGCGTTCGGAAATATCCTTATATACATCATACGCCTGCATGTGCAATCCTCCTGCTCTGCGATCAATAATTTCTTCTTACGGAAAATATATGTCCGCCGTCGGCCAATCATGCTTTTTTATTGCAGCCGTATGCCTGTCTTTTTTCTGTTATCGCATTTTTGCAACTTGCCGCACCGCTTTTTCTGCCACAATACTGCCTTTTTCCTTTCATGCAAAAAGCGGACTGCCCAAAATTCTTCGAGCTGCCCGCTTTATTTTCGCATAACCGTTATTCTTTTTTCTTGCCGATAATTTTATTTTCCGTCCCGTTCAACAGGCGCTTGATATTTCCGCGATGTCCGATAAAAGTCAGCACCGTAAGAATCCCCATGGCAATTTTAATCGGCAGCCCCACCAAATTGGGGAATACCAGCAGTACCATCAACAGCTCCAGCGTGAAACCCAACAGCGACCCGATGGAAACAATCCCCGTCAGTACCACCACCAAAATAGCAATAGCATATACGACCAGGCTATGCAGCGGCGCAATTGCCAGCATCGCCCCCATAGAGGTAGAGACGCCCTTTCCTCCACGGAAGCCGTAATAAATGGGATAGCTATGCCCCAGCACCGCCGCCACTGCGGCCACTGCCTCCCCCATCTCACCGCCTGCCCATTTGCCCAACAGCACAGCCGTTGCCCCTTTTAGCATATCCAGCGCAAAGGTAGCCAGCCCGGGCAGCCAGCCAAAATTGCGCACCATATTCGTCGCTCCCGCATTGCCGCTGCCGTATTTGCGAACATCCGTCTTTTCCACAAGCCGTGAAATAATCAGCGCCGGCGAAATACTGCCGATGAGGTAAGCGCCCAGCGCAATTGCCGCATAAATAAGTAGTTTCATAAAACAAGCTCCTTGCATGTTCTTTTTTTCACAGAGGCCGTACTCCGTGAGCCGAAAAATTCGCAAGACGGCGCACACTAAGGCAGCCGCTTCCTTCTTTTCGCTGTATAGCAGGCAAATAAATACCTTCTATTTCAAAAAATCAATCGTTCTTATTTTCATTACGGTTGCGAATCATCATGCGGATCGGTGTGCCCGTAAAATCAAAAGTTTTGCGCAGGTAATTTTTAAGATACCGTTCATAAGAATAGTGCATCAGTTTCGTGTCATTGACAAAAAGCACAAACGAGGGCGGACAGGTGGAAACCTGCGTCGCGTAATAAATGCGCAGCCGCCGCCCGCCGCTGGACGGGGGCTCCACCGCTGTCACCGCTTCGCGGATACAGTCGTTCAACAGCCCTGTACTGATGCGCCGCCTTGCGTTTTCCAGGCAGCTTTCAATCATGGGAAATAATTTATCCACCCGCTGGCCCGTCTTGGCAGAAATATACATCTGAGGCGCATACGTCATGAAAGCCAGTTCTGTTTCGATCTCTTTTTTATATTTTTCGATGGTATAAGTATCTTTCTCAATTGCATCCCATTTATTGACAGCAATGATGGAAGGCTTTCCTTCGTCATCCACGTAACCGGCAATTTTCACATCCTGTTCTGTAATGCCCTGTTCGGCATCAATCATGGTGATGACAATATCCGCCCGGCGCACAGCGGCCAGCGAACGAATCACGCTGTAGCGCTCCACCGAATCCCGCTCGATTTTTCCCTTCTTCCGCATCCCTGCGGTATCGGTAATGATATACTTTTTGCCATCCCGATAAAAGGGCGTATCAATCGCATCCCGCGTTGTTCCCGGAATATTGCTGACAATGCTGCGATCCTGCCCGAGAATTCTGTTGGCCAGCGAGGATTTACCGACATTGGGCTTGCCCACAATGGTGATATAGGTTGCCTCTTCATCCGGCTCCTGCACTTTATCAAAATAGGAGACAATCTCATCCAACAGATCCCCCAGGCCAAGGCTCTGTTCAGCGGAAATTTCATGCACCGCTCCAATGCCCAGATTATAAAAATCATAGACCATTTCCCGGTCTGCCTTATTTTCCACTTTATTGACCGCCAGTACCACCGGCTTATCCGTCCGCCGCAGCATATCTGCCACTTCGTAATCGGCGCTGACCAGCCCGGCTTTGGCATCCGTCAAAAACAGGATGACGTCTGCCGCCTCCATGGCCATCTCTGCCTGGCGGCGCATCTGCGCCAGAATGATATCCTCGCTCTCCGGCTCGATGCCGCCCGTATCCACCAATACAAATTGGTAGCCCAACCATTCCGCATCCTGAAAAATGCGGTCTCTGGTCACGCCCGGCGTATCTTCAATGATGGCGATGCGCCGTTTACATATTTTATTAAACAATGTAGATTTTCCCACATTGGGTCTGCCTACGATTGCGACAAGGGGTTTTGCCATATTCTGTTCCTCCTGTTAATCGTTGTCGTGTTTGGAAAATGCGCGTACAAAGCTGTATCCATCCGGGTCAATCGGCCGGCATTTCACCTTCAGCTTCCCGGAAAGCTCTTTCAGCGTCATATCATCCAAAAAAGTGTCTTCTCTGTCGCGCAGCATGGTATTGCTCATAAACAGGCATTTCCCAAGCGGCTTGTCCTGCAGCGCCTGCGCTATATCCCGCCCGGTCAGCAGACCGGTGATGGTAATGGTTGGGCCGAAAAATTCGTTCACCACCGGATAGACGTGAATTTTGATGCCATATTGCCGTTCACAAAGCTGCGCTGCTTCGCGGATATACGGCGCGGCATCCACTCCGGTGACAATCGACGCCTCCTTATATTTTCCTTTGCTGCCAAATTGCCCCAGTGCTTCCCGCACTTCGCTGGCAAAAAGAGCAACCATGCCCACACCATCTTCCAGCTGAGAAAAATCCTCATAGGTTTCCGCCGGCGGAAAGGGGCGCCCCGCCCGAATGTACAACTCATCTGCGCAAAATACAAAGCGGCTCCCTTTTTGCTTGAGCAATTTCTGCTGCCATTTTTCCGCTCGGTCGATAATATCGCCCGCGGTCTGTACATCCAGCGGCTTCAGGTCGGTCAAACCCTCTCGATGGCCGGTAAGCCCTACCGGCACCAGGGCAAGGCTCATGGCATTGGGTGCCAGAGAAGCCAGATCCTCAATCGTCTTTTCCAGCACTTCCCCATCGTTATATCCCTTACAAATGACCGCCTGGCAGTTGAAAAAAATGCCCGCTTCCTTTAATCGCCGCAGGCGATCCATAATGCCTCGCCCCCGCGGCTGCGTGAGCATACGGCTGCGCACCGTATCCTCTGTCGCATGAACGGAAATATACAGCGGAGATACTTTCCGCTGCAGGATCCGTTCGAATTCCGGTTCCGAAACATTCGTCAGCGTCACATAATTGCCCATGACAAAGGAAAGGCGCCAATCATCATCTTTAAAGTAAAGCGTTTCCCGCATGCCTTTGGGCAACTGATCGATAAAGCAGAAAATGCATTTATTCACGCAGGAGCGGCACTTTCCGATGCCATCGCCTTCAAAGGCAATGCCAATATGCTCGATTTCATCCTTATGTATCGAGAGGTGATATTCGCTGCCGTCCGGCTTTTCCAGGCGCATTTCCACTTCCGGCATCGCTTCAAAATAAATAAAATCTATAAAATCCCGGATTTTCTCTCCGTTCATTTCCAGCAACCGGTCGCCGACTCGAATCCCTTCGCGCCGGGCAATGCTGCCGTCCAGCACCAGGCTGACAGTCAAAGCCATACGTCTCTACCGCCCCACTTAAATAATATATTTTGCCAGATCCGTCTCTGCCAGTTCCTGAGGAACATGGCTGCGGATATAAGCACCGTCGATCTGCATGGTGACCGGCGGATCCACTTCTCCTGCATTAAAGGAAATATCATCCAAAACGCTTTCCAGAATCGTATGCAGCCTTCTGGCTCCGATATTTTCCTGCTGATGATTGCAGCGATCCGCATATTCTGCGATCGCCTCAATGGCATCCTCAGTGAATTCCAAATTGACGCCATCTGCCGAAAGCAGCGCAGTATACTGCTTGATCAGCGCATTTTCCGGCTTGGTAAGAATCTGCACAAATTCCTCTTTTCCCAGAGGCTGCAGGTTGACTCGAATGGGAAAACGCCCCTGCAACTCGGGCAGCAAATCGCTGACGCTGGAGACATGGAAAGCACCGGCCGCAATAAACAGCATGTAATCCGTCTTGACCGGCCCGTACTTGGTATTGACTGTGCTTCCCTCGACAATAGGCAGAATATCCCGCTGCACGCCTTCCCGGGAGATATCCGGGCCATGCCCAGCTTCCTTACCTGCCACTTTATCAATTTCATCAAAGAAAACAATGCCGAACTGCTCTGCCCGTGCCACCGCTGTCTCGATCACTTCATCCATGTCGATCAATTCATCGGCTGCTTCTGCTTCCAATATTTTCCTTGCCTCACGGATAGAGACTTTGCGCGTCTTTGTCTTTTGCGGTAAAATTCCGGCAAACATCTCGCCCATATTGATCTCGGAGCTCATACCCGCAATCTCAATACCGATACCGGAATTATCCTCCACTTCCACTTCGATGCGCATATCTTCCAGCACACCGCTTTTCAGCTTATAAGCCAGTTCTTCCCTGCGGCTTTGGCGCTGCTGCTTCTGTTCATCGCTTTCCTTTTCCGCAGCCGGCAGAGAGGGGGCGCCAAAAATCATCTGGAAGGGGTTTTTCTGCGCTTCCGGCTTCTTTTTATCATTTACCAGAATATCCAGAATGCGTTCCTCCGCCATGGCGGCCGCCTGCTCCTGAATTGTCTCATAGCGATTTTTCTTAACCATGCGGATGGAAACCTCTACCAGATCCTTGATAATCGATTCCACATCCCTGCCTACATAACCTACTTCGGTAAATTTGGTTGCCTCCACCTTTACAAAGGGAGCATCCACCAGTTTTGCCAGCCGGCGCGCAATCTCCGTTTTACCGACGCCGGTCGGGCCGACCATGATAATATTCTTAGGCGTAACTTCTTCCTGCACTTCTTCCGGCAACAGGCTGCGGCGATAGCGGTTGCGCAGTGCGATTGCCACTGCCCGTTTCGCATCCTGCTGCCCAATCACGTATTTATCCAATTCGGCAACGATCTGCCGGGGGGTCAATTCTGCCATGTCATACCTCCTCTACCGTAATGTGATCATTGGTAAAGACACAAATACGGGAAGCAATCTCGATCGCTTTGCGCGCAATTTCTCTTGCCTCCAATTCTGTATTTTCATAAAGGGCCGTAGCAGCGGCATAGGCATAAGAACCGCCCGAGCCGATTGCCAGCACTCCATCATCCGGTTTGATGACTTCGCCCGTTCCCGAGACCAGCAGTAATTCCCTTTCATCTGCCGCAATGAGCATAGCTTCCAATTTGCGCATTACCTTATCGCTGCGCCATTCCTGTGCCAATTCCACCGCTGCCCGCTCAAGGCTGCCGCTGTATTGCTCCAGCTTTGCCTCAAACCGTTCCGAAAGTGTAAACGCATCCGCCACCGATCCGGCAAAACCTACTACCACTTTATCTTTATAAATTCTACGTACTTTTGTGGCACTGTGCTTAAGCACCGTGCTTTCTCCCAATGTTACCTGACCGTCACCTGCGACCGCGCAGCGGCCATCCCGTCGCACTGCCACAATGGTTGTGCCCCGTAGTTCGCCCATGCTGATTCTCCTTTACGATCTATCCGAAATTCTTATATCTTCGCCACGCAAAAAGCTCTCACCTGCTCTGCATACGGTTGCAGCGCTTCCAGCGCCTCTTTGGCAATTTGCTCCCGTTTCTCCGCCTTTTTGCGAAAACGCCCGGCAGGTTCTTCCATAATACCGAATGTGATGTTCATCGGTTGAAAATCTGCCGATGCGCTGCTGCTCACATATTGCGCCAGCGCACCAATCGCCGTTTTGGCAGTCAGGCGCGGAGCTTCCTGCCCTGCCCACTGATAGGCAGCGCAAATTCCCGCATACAACCCGCTGGCTGCCGACTCAATATATCCTTCCACACCGGTCATCTGACCTGCAAAATAGAGATCCGGCCGCGTACGCAGCCGATAGCAGGCATCCAGCAGCTGCGGCGAATTCAGGTAGGTATTGCGATGCATCACACCCAAACGCGTAAATTCCGCATGTTCCAGCCCCGGAATCATGGAAAAGACCCGCTTCTGCTCCGGAAATTTCAAATGCGTCTGAAAGCCTACTATATTAAAAGTCCGCCCCTCTGCATCTTCCTTGCGCAATTGCACCACCGCATAAGGCATCGTTTCTCCGTCTCTCGCCAAGCCAACCGGCTTGCAGGGCCCAAAGAGCAGCGTCTGATAACCACGCTTGGCCATTACTTCTACCGGCATACAGCCTTCAAAGACTCCCTCCTGCTCAAATCCCTTCATTTCGACGCATTCCGCAGTAATCAATGCCTGATAGAAGGCATCAAATTGTTCCCTGTTCATCGGACAATTAATATAATCACTGCCCCGATCATAGCGGGAACCCCAAAATGCCTTGCTCATATCGATGCTCTCACCCAGCACAATCGGCGCTGCTGCATCAAAAAAATGCAGACCTTCGCCGCCGCTGATTTCCCGGGAAATGGTCTGGGAAAGCAAGTCGGAAGTCAAGGGGCCGGTTGCCACAATGGTAATGCTCCCATCCTGCTCCAGAGAAGTCACTTCCTGCTCCGTTACCGTAATGAGAGGATGATTTCTGACATAATTTGTAATATAATCCGAAAACGCATAGCGATCGACCGCCAGCGCTCCGCCGGCCGGCACACGGCAAGCTTCTGCCGCCTGCATAATCAGGGATCCTACACGGCGCATTTCTTCCTTGAGCAGCCCTGCTCCGTTGGCCAATCGATCAGAGCGCAGCGAATTGGAACAGACCAACTCCGCGAATCCTTCATAACTATGAGCCGGGCTTTTCTTTTCCGGCTTCATCTCATACAGATGCACCGGCACACCGCGACTGGCCAACTGGTAGGCGGCTTCGCAGCCTGCCAACCCGGCACCAATGACCTTTACTGCTTCAGGCATTTTCTTCTTCCTTTTTTCCTTTTTGGTTCGTCGGGCATTGTTCGTTTCCGCATTTCTTATAGACTGCTTTTCCTCTGCCCCGTTTCAGCACCATATAACTGCCGCAGGTCGGGCATTTTTCCTCGATCGGCATATCCCAGGAAACGAAATCACACTCCGGATAATTGGCACATCCATAAAAAGTGGTTCCCTTTTTAGAGCGCTTCTGTACAATTTCCCCGCCGCATTTGGGGCAGGGCGCTGCAATTTTCTGCTTGACCGGTTTGGTATTTTTGCAGGCCGGATAATTAGGGCAGGCAATGAATTCGCCAAAGCGTCCGCTCTTATAGACCATTTCCGCTCCACACAGTTCGCATTGAATGCCGGCCGGCCGGTCGGGAATTTTGATCTGCTCTACTTCTTTTTCCGCTTTTTCCAATTCCTGCTCAAAAGGTTCATAAAAATCCCGAATCAGCAGTTTCCAATCTTTTCCTTCTGATTCCACCGTATCCAGCTTTTCCTCCATATCGGCTGTGAACTCCACATTGACAATATCCGGAAAGCTTTTTTCCATCAGCTCGGTGACGATTTCTCCCAATTCCGTAGGAACAATCATCTTTTTCTCTTTTTTTACATACTTGCGATCCAGGATGGTAGAAATCGTGGGCGCATAGGTAGAAGGCCGCCCGATTCCCAATTCTTCCAGGGTATGTACCAGCGAAGCTTCGGTATATCTGGCAGGCGGGGTAGTAAAATTCTGCTTGGGTACAATTTCCTTAGCCTTGCAGACATCTCCCTGCTCCATCGGGGGCATGGAAAGATTGGTCTGTTCCTGCGTTTCCGATACTTCCTCCTTATAAACAGCCAGATAGCCCGGAAATTTCAATTTGGAAAATCCTGCTTTAAAGGTATAGCCTGCCGCGTCCAGCTCGCAATTCATGGTATCATACCGTGCGGGTGACATCTGGCTGGCAATAAAACGGGTGTAAATCAGGTTATACAGTTTATATTGTTCCGCCGTCAGTCGATCCTTCAGGCTCTCAGGCGTATATTGCACATAGGTAGGCCGGATCGCCTCATGCGCATCCTGCGCATTTTTGCGCCCGGCATATACATTGGGCTTTGCCGGATAATACGCAGCACCATAGCGTTCCAGAATATGCTGCTTTGCAGCTTCCCGCGCCTCTTCGGAGATACGGGTAGAGTCGGTACGCATATAAGTAATCAAGCCGACCGTTTCGTTATCATTCACCTTAACGCCTTCATATAACCCCTGTGCTACCATCATCGTGCGCTTGGTGGTAAAGCCCAGTTTGCGTGCCGCATCCTGCTGCAAAGTGCTGGTCGTAAAAGGCGCATAAGCCTTGCGCTGCCGCGTCGACTTTTTTACTTCTGTAACAAGAAAATCCTTTTTGCCAATGGCTGCCAGAATTTCCTCCACTTCCTGTTTGTTCTGAGGGACAATCTTTTTCTTTCCCTTTCCGTAAAATGCCGCCTCAAATGCATGTTTCCCCTGCAAATCAGTCAGCACTGCCGTAATTGTCCAGTATTCCTGCGGTTTAAAATCGCGAATTTCCCGCTCGCGATCGACAATCAGTTTGACGGTTGCCGACTGCACACGCCCCGCGCTCAATCCACGGCGCACTTTCTGCCACAGCAGCGGCGAAAGTTTATAGCCCACCAGACGATCCAGCACTCTCCGCGCCTGCTGCGCATTCACCCGATCAACATCAATCTCTCTGGGATTTTCAATGGCGTGGACTACGGCATTTTTCGTAATCTCGTTGAATTCCACGCGATGCACATCCTGCTTATCCTTCGGCAAAGCTTTTGCAATATGCCAGGAAATCGCCTCTCCTTCGCGGTCCGGGTCTGTCGCGAGATACACCTGATCAGCTTCTTTTGCCTGTTTCTTCAAATCATTCAAAAGGGAAGTCCGCCCGCGAATCACAATATACTGTGGTTCAAACCCTCCCTCTATATCAATCCCCATCTTGCTCTTGGGCAGGTCGATCAGGTGCCCGTTGCTGGCTGCTACCTTATAGCCTTTTCCCAGAAACTTTTCGATGGTCTTGGCTTTAGCCGGTGACTCCACAATCACCAGATTATACTTTTCGGTTGCTTCCTTTTTGGTTCTTGCCATGTTACTCCTTTTATCCTACACCGCATCAATGCCGTTCTGCCCGCAGGCCAAATACATTGCCGGGTAATCTTTCTATCATTCCTTTTAATTCCAGCATGGTAAGCGCTGTGCTCACCACCGCCGCGGGCTGATTCAGCAATTCCACCATCTGTTGCATGGAAAAATCGCCCTTTAGAAGCAAATTATATAATTCTGTCTGAAAAAAATCAAGCCCGGGCGGGGGAGTGCGTATTTCTTTTTGCCTTCCCGTCATGG
>CAMEMG010000014.1:0-22448 GCA_945927325.1 uncultured Clostridia bacterium
TATGGCCAACCTGATCTCCCGTGACCTGCGCATCGATTTTAATCTGCAGGTATACGTGTTTGACTGGTGGTTTACTTCCTTCTGGGCAGATGCGCTCAAGAAATATCAGGAATCCGGCAAATATGGCGTATTTCACGCCTGCGAGCTGGAAACTTCGCTCATGCTGGAGGCGCGCCCCGAAACAGTGCGCATGGATCTGGCGGTAGACGAGGATCCGGCAGAGTGCTTTACGGGCGATAAATTCGTCACCGTATTTGGCCCCATCAATGCGGGCTGGCGCACCAAAGATGTCACCAAGAGCGGTGTCATCGGCGCTCCCACTTATGCCACCAAAGAAAAAGGTCAGGCGTTTTTCGCTTACGCGGTCGAAAAACTGCTTGCTATTTTGCGGGAAATCTCGCAAATCAACTATTAAAAGAGAGGAATTATTATCATGGCAAATGCAACCAAAAAGAAATTTTCCTTTGTCAACATCGTATTCTTTGTCATTTTCGGCGTGTTGACCGGCGTGCTCTGGGCTTATCTGTGCCCGATCCCGCTCATCCCCGGCGCAGTGCACTTCCGCACTTTTGCTTTCATCATCCCTGTGATCGGCTACCTCTTTGGGCCGGTAACCGGTTTCTTCGCCGGCTACATTGGCACCATCGTCTGGGCGCTGCTCTCCGGTAACTTCATTGCTCTGCACAGCCCGTTGACCGATGGCATCACCGTTGGTCTTTCCGCAGCTCTGCCCGCACTCATTCACCTGAAGGGCGGCAAGGTAGATCTGATGAGCCTGCTGGAAAAGGGCAAGAAAGGCAAATTCATCGGCGTCAGCCTGCTCTGGAGCTTACTGTTTGGTGTGCTCATGATCCTGACTACCAGCCTGTCCCTCTCCTATTTCGCAGGCCTCGATTACTGGTTCTGCGTCATCTGGATCGGTATTGCAGACGTTGTTCCGATCGCACTTACGCCCTTTATCGTTATGTGGCTGGCTCCGCTCATGAAGAATGTGCGCACGCTGGTTCCCTATGTGTAAGCCGTAAAAAACGAATGATATAACAACCGCGTATCGAAGGCCCGGGCTGCGTCCCGGGTCTTTTTTTTGCGCTCGGCGGGCAGGGATTGACCGCGCGGCCCTTTGCGCGTATGATAAACAACAGAGCAGTATGAAGAAGAAGGAAGTGAGTCTATGCGATGCAGCTGCCGTAATTGCGGCACTTATATGATACAGGCCGACGACCTGATACTTGGGTGCGTCTGCCCGGATTGCGGGGAGCGATGCACTGCCTGCCTGGGCACCAACAGCGTACTTTCCCCTGAGCAGATCCGCAGTTTGTGCCCGAACCCTCCTTCGTTTGCAGAGGAAGAGGAAGAGGAGGATCGATGAAGGCCGAAGTGGCGGAGCTGTTCCGCAATAAAAAGGCACAGCCGCAAAGTTTGCTGGCCTATGGCTTTGTGCGCCGGGGAGAAAAACTGGTGCTGGAGCGGCCGGTGCTGGCAGGCCAGTTTTGCCTGTGCCTGCAGGTGGATGCAGCGGGAGCACTCTCCTATGAGGTGCTGGATGCGGAAACGGGTGAGCCCTATGCGCTGGCCAAAGTGCCGGGTGCGGTGGGTGCTTTTGTGGGCGAGGTGCGCAGCGCCTGCCTGGAAGTTCTGCGCGAGGTGGCGGAGCAATGTTTTGCGGAAGACCCTTACCGGGCGCAGCAGACAGAGCGGATATTGCGCTTTCTGCGGGAACAGTGCGGCGTGCAGCCGGAATATCCCTGGGCGGATGAACCGTCCTATGCCGTTTTTCGCCATGCGGGCAACCGCAAGTGGTTTGCCGTGCTCATGGGGCTGGATGGCAGCCGGGTTGACCCTGCCCTGACCGGCCGGGTGGAAATCCTGAACCTGAAAGCCACCCCTGTGCAGATCACTAAATGGGTGGAGCGGGGCGAGTGCTATCGCGGCTATCACATGAATAAGCTGCACTGGCATACCACCGTGCTGGATGGGCATTTAAGCGACGAAACGCTGTTTTCCCGCATTACGCAGAGCTTTTTGATGACCAAATAGCCGGAGTAAAAACGCGCCCGGTGCAGGGAAATGCCCGGTTAAACCGGCTGTTTGCCGGAAAAAGAAAAAAGCTTCAGGCAGAGTTGCCATGAAGCTTTTTTCTTTTGCAATGGAATCTCACGGGGCGGAATGATAAAAGGTAAAGCCGCTGACTTCCGCTTCCGGCACGGAAAAGGTGCGATACTCCCCGCCCGTATATTGTGCGATGACTTTTTGCCAGAAGGCCTGCGCGGGCAGATTATTGTCCCATTGGGTGACCTCCCAGCCGCCAGGAAATCTGTCGAATACCTGGCAGGCGGCTTCTCTGCCGATGCCGTGCCGGCGATACTTTTTCAGAACGAAAAATTCGGCGATGTTGTGCGGGTCGCGCAACGCATTGTGCTCGCTGCAGGAGCGCACCAGGATAAACCCTGCCAACCTGCCGTCTGCGCGGATGAAAAAGGGGAAGCGCCCTGCTTCCTGCCAGTAGGCATCCAGATAAGCATAGCCGAAATATCCGTTTTCTCTGATGTCTGCGTGAGAAAACTCGCTAAAATCATAAAGATATAGCTCCATCATCTGCCGCAAAACCGATTTCTGCCCGATGCAGACCGGTTCAATCTGCACTTCCATAGGGGGAAGCCTCCTCGCTTTTGGTGTTTTGCTGTGCCGTATGGCCATACAAAATACAGGATAACAGGTTTTCGCGCGGGAATCCACCAGATTTTTCGCAAAATCGCTTCGGCAAGGCCTGCCGCTGTAAAAAAAGATGAAAAAACCCCCTCCGACGATGTCATCGGAGGGGGTTTTGTGATTTTCAGGTTCCCGCGGGAAGGAAAACCGCTTAGAAGCGATCTCTCTTCACGTAGGTGGTATGCAGTGCTTCATGCGCCTTGTGGCTGCCCGGTTTCTCGAAATACTCCGCGTACAATTTCTTGATCTCGGGGTTTTCGTGGGATTTGCGGATCACCTTGGCTGCATCGTTGCGATACAGCGCCTGTGCGCGCAGGGCACGCAGATCGTTGAAGTTATATACTTCCGAGGGCTGTGTGGGCTGGCCGCCGCCGTTGACGCAGCCGCCCGGGCAAGCCATGATCTCGATAAAGGTGTAGTTCTTTTCACCGCGCTTGACAGCTTCCATGACTTTTTTGGCGTTGGCCAGGCCGGAAGCGACGCAGACGCTGACTTCCAGATCGCCCACCTTATAGGAGGCTTCCTTGATGCCTTTGGTGCCGCGGACTTCTTCAAATTCCAGCTTGGGCAGTTCTTCGCCGGTCAAAGTCTCCACTGCGGTGCGCAGTGCAGCTTCCATCACGCCGCCGGTTGCGCCGAAGATGACGCCTGCGCCGGTGGATTCGCCCAAAGGATGATCAAATTGCTCATCCGGCAGGGAAACAAAATCGATGCCGGCCTTGCGGATCATGCGCGCCAGCTCCTTGGTCGTGATGGTGTAATCCATATCCGGATAGCCGGAAGCGCTCTGGTCGGGGCGTCCGATCTCAAACTTCTTGGCGGTGCAGGGCATGACGCTTACGGAGATGATATCCTTGGGGTCAATGTTGTTCTTTTCCGCGTAGTATGTCTTGAGGACAGCGCCGAACATCTGCTGCGGCGATTTGCAGGTGGAAAGATGCGGGATCATTTCGGGGTAGAAATGCTCGCAGTACTTGATCCAGCCGGGGGAGCAGGAGGTGATCATGGGCAGCGCGCCGCCGTTCTGTACACGCTCGATCAGCTCATTGGCCTCTTCCATGATGGTCAGGTCAGCGCCGAAGTCGGTATCAAACACCTTGGCGAAGCCGAGACGGCGCAGTGCCGCAACCATCTTGCCTTCCACGTCGGTGCCGATGGGCAGGCCGAATTCCTCGCCCAGCGCAGCGCGGACAGCCGGAGCGGTCTGTACGACCACGTGCTTATCCCTCTGTGCCAATGCAGCCCAGACTTCTGCCGTGTTGTCCTTTTCCATGAGGGCGCCGGTGGGGCATACCCGCACGCACTGGCCGCAGCCTACGCAGGAAATGTCGGCCAGATCGCGGTCGAACGCGGTGTTGATATAGGTAGCAAAGCCGCGGTTGATGGGCCCGATGGCGCCGATGCCCTGGGTCGCCTGGCAGACGGCCACGCAGCGGCGGCAGAGCACGCATTTGTTGTTGTCGCGGATGAAGTAGGGAGCGGAATTGTCGATGGGGTACTCTTTTCTGTAGCCCTCGTAATGCGATTCTTCAACGCCCATCTCGTTGCACAGTTTCTGGAACTCGCACTTGCCGCTCTTTGCGCAGGAGAGGCACTTCTTGTCGTGTACGGACAGCAGCAGCTCCAGGTTGTTTTTACGGGCGCGGAAGACGCGCTCGGAGTTGGTGACGATGTTCATGCCCTCTTCCGCCTTGATGACGCAGGAGGCGACCAGGCGGCCGTTTGCCTCGACGAGGCAGATACGGCAGGCGCCGATTTCGTTGATTTCCTTGAGCCAACAGAGGGTGGGGATTTTGATGCCCACGCTGTGTGCGGCTTCCAGTATGGTAAGGCCTTCTTCTACTTCGTAGGGCTGGCCGTTAATCGTAATATTCATAAAATGGCTCCCTCCTTATTTCTTTTCGATAGCGCCGAACTTGCATTTCTCCATGCAGGCACCGCACTTGAGGCACTTGGTGGTGTCAATGCTGTGCGGATTGCGCACCGTGCCGCTGATAGCGTCTGCCGGGCAGACTCTTGCGCACAGCGTGCAGCCCTTGCACTTGTCGGGATTGATGCGATACTGCAGCAGCGCCTTGCAAACGCCGGCCGGGCACTTCTTATCCACGATGTGCGCGATATATTCATCGCGGAAATAACGCAGCGTGGAGAGGACGGGGTTGGGAGCAGTCTGACCCAACGCGCACAGCGAACTGGACTGAATGTGTGCAGCCAGCTCTTCCAGGCGGGTGAGGTCTTCCATTTCGCCCTTGCCGGAGGTGATCTTATCCAGCAACTCGTGCAGGCGCTTCATGCCGATGCGGCAGGCGGTGCACTTGCCGCAGCTCTCGTCGATGGTAAAGTCGAGGAAGAACTTGGCGATATCGACCATGCAGGTGTCTTCATCCATGATGATGAGGCCGCCCGAGCCGACGATGCTGCCCACAGCCTTCAGGCTGGCGTATTCAATGGGGGTGTCGATGAGCGAAGCGGGAATGCAGCCGCCGGAGGGGCCGCCTGCCTGCGCCGCCTTAAACTTCTTGCCGCCAGGGATACCGCCGCCGATTTCCTCTACTACCTTGCGCAGAGGCGTGCCCAGCGGGATCTCCACCAGGCCGGTATGGTTGATCTTGCCGCCCAGTGCGAAGACTTTGGTGCCCTTGGCGCCATCCGGGCCGTAGGTGGCATACCAGTCGCCGCCCTTGGTGAGGATCTGGGGGATGACGGAGTAGGTTTCCACGTTGTTGAGCAGCGTGGGCTTTTCAAAGAGACCCTGATTGGCCGGGAAGGGCGGGCGCACACGGGGCTCACCGCGCTTACCTTCGATGGAGCGCATGAGTGCGGTCTCTTCGCCGCAGACGAAAGCGCCTGCGCCCAGGCGCAGTTCGATATCAAAGTCGAAGCCGGTGCCCAGAATGTTCTTGCCCAGCAGGCCCAGTTCTCTGGCCTGTGCGATGGCGATATTCAGATGCTCTACGGCGATGGGGTACTCCGCACGGACGTAGATATAGCCCTGATGGGAACCGACGACATAGCCGGCAATGGCCATGGCTTCCAGCACGGAATGGGGGTCACCTTCCAGCACGGAGCGGTTCATGAATGCGCCGGGGTCGCCTTCGTCGGCATTGCAGCAGACATATTTCTCATCGCCTTTGGCGTTGCGGGTAAACGTCCACTTGAGGTAGGTGGGGAAGCCTGCGCCGCCGCGGCCTTTGAGGCCGGAGATTTCCAGCTCTTTGATGATGTCGTCAGCCGACATGGTGAGCAATGCCTTGGCCAATGCCTGATAGCCGTCGCGTGCGATATAATGTTCGATGTTATCGGGTGCGATGACGCCGCAGTTGCGCAGCACCACGCGCTCCTGAGAGCCGTAGAAAGGCGTCTCGGTGTATTTGAGAATGTTGTCGCCCTGTACCGTCTCCTGATAGAGGTATTCGCGGATGGGCTGGCCGCCGATGATGTGCTTCTCGATGATCTCGGGGATGTGATCCATCTCCAGATGCGCGTAGAAGCAGCCGTCGGGCTGAGTGATCATGACCGGGCCCAGTGCGCAGAGGCCGAAGCAGCCCGTCTTGATGACGGCGACTTTTTCTTCCAGGCCATGCGCTTTCACTTCTTCCTGCAGCCGCTCATAGAGCTGGACGCTTCCGGAGGAGGTGCAGCCGGTACCGCCGCAGATGAGGATCTGTTTTTCAAAACCTTCCATCTGAGCTTTGGCGATGTCTTTTAATGCATTGAGTTCAGCAAGTGTATGAATCATGATATTGGTAGCCTCCCTTTAGTCCTGATACTCGGCAAGGATCTTGTCGAGATCGTCGGGGGTCAGGTTGCCGTAGACCTTCTCGTTGATGGTCATAACAGGCGCCAGACCGCAAGCGCCTACGCAACGGCAGGCTTCCAGCGAGAACTTGCCGTCGGGTGTGCATTCACCGGGTGCGATTCCCAGCTTTTCAGCCAACTTATCGAAAATGACACCGCTGCCTTTTACATAGCAGGCTGTGCCCAGGCAAACGGAAATTTTGTACTTGCCCTTGGGCTGCAGAGAGAAGAGGGAATAGAAGGTGACGACGCCGTATACTTCGCTGAGCGGAACGTTCAGCCCCTCGGCAACCATCTTCTGCACCTCGATAGGAAGGTAACCGTAGATTCCCTGGGCAGCCTGCAGAACGGGCATCAGCGCACCGGCCTGATGTTTATGCTGTTCAATGACTGCTTTCAAGTCAGCTTCCTGCTCGGGGGTGCCGGAAAAGGCAGGGCCGCCGCAGGAACATTTGTTAGACATACACATATCCTCCTTGATATAGTTTGATAGTTATTCAAATAAATACAAAACAGCATTTATAATCTTACCATGGAACTGTCGCAATTTCAATTGACAAGTGATGAAAAATGCGGATTTTTAGCGGATTTTTCACTGCCTGCATAATAAGCAAAGGGAAAATGCATTTTGCCGGATGCGCCCGCAGCGCCGGCAGCAGTTCGCAAAAAAATATGCAATCCGTTTTAAGAGATTCGTTGCATACCGGATTTTTATGATATACTATATATAAATGGTTATTTGGGTATGCGAAAAGGAGCAAAAAATTGATGCAGACGGTAAAAATGCGCATCTGCCCCATGGAGGAGGAACAGATGCGGCAATATCTGGCCTGGCGCTATGCGCCGCCTTATGATTTTTATAATATTCCTGCCGAGCATTGGGAGGAAGAGCTTCAAAAAATGCGGGAGGGGAACTGGTTTGCAGTTTTAAAGGGAGAAAAGCTGCATGGATTTTATGAATTTACTTTTTCGCCCGAAGGGGTGGAGATAGGTTTGGGCCTCAGCCCCGAGGCAGCCGGCTGGGGCGAGGGAACTGTGTTTATGCGCCACGGGCTGGAATTTTTGAAAAACCATTTTGGCTATCGGGGCAAGGTGATGCTGCGGGTGCTGGATTGGAATGCGCGCGCACGCAAGGTATATGAGCGCACCGGCTTTCGGCAGACGGGCACCGAGCAGGCGGTAAGCTGGGGGCGGCCGGTTTGTTTTCTGCGCTATGAGCGGGTCATCGGGCAGCCGGAGGAAGCGCTGGCCGGGGAAGATGCGGAAAATGGGCAGCAGGCATAAAGCAGTGGCCCGGATGCGCGAACCCAATCAATGGCAGAAAAGCATTGCGGCCTTCAGGGATGGCGGAAGGTAAAGTTTGCACCAGAAAAGTTCAGGCTCCGATCATTTGGCAAAAGGCCGGTTGAACTCGGAATTTTGTCGGGAAGAGAGCGGGATTTCAGCAGAAAATTTTGTAGAATATAGAAAAAACGGCTGACCGGGAAACCGGTCGGCCGTTCTTTTTTTGAAAATGGTCCTATGCCGCTGGGCAGAGGAATGCTCAGTGGCTGCGGTAGAAGTTGATGAGGCAGCCGTCCAGCAGGATCTGCTTCTCATCCTCAGTCAGCTCGCCCAGGGTGAGCGTTGCCTCACCCACTATACTGCCATCGCGGAGGATGCAGGCCTGCACGGGTGCGCCGCTCTGCACTGCCTCGCGCACATGGGGGATAAACACGTAATCTCCCACCCGGTATGCATCGGCATCGGCAGTCAGGAAGGGCAGCATGCCCCAGTTGATGAGGTTGGAGCGGTAGCGCTTGGTGGCATATTCCCGCGCCAGGTTGGCTGCGCCGCCCAGCACGCGCTGGCAGCTTGCCGCCTGTTCGCGGGCGGAACCGTCGCCCGGCTTGTGGGCATAGATGGTGCTGCCCAGGACGATTTCTCGGGCATTCAGCTTGCCGAACTTCTGTTCCAATGCGCGATAGACCGCGGCAATTTCTTCGTCTGCCTCGCAGGGGCATTGGCCTGCTTCGCGGGCAACCTCCACCGCCTGCACCGCTTTAGCGCGCCCCACATACTGCGGGTCCTTGCGGGAAAGGGTGAATTCTGCCAGCCGCAGCGGGTTGGAGCGGAAGGAGGAAGTCTCGCCGGAAGGGATCAGTTCATCGGTCGTAGTCACCGCGTCGGTGATGTGGGAAACGACTTTCAGGAGCAGGTGCTCCGAAAGGGCGGGCATGGCCGGCCAGTCCTTGATATTGGGCCCCATGCGCAGCTCTGCCTGCGGCTCTGCCTTGCCGCGGCCGTCGTAGACGCGTTTTTCATAAATGCTGCCGTCGAAATGATAGGGGCGGGTCTTGTAGACCTTTTCCAGCTGTGTGGCGGGTGTCAGCTTGCCGCCGTGAATGGCAGTGGCCGCCACCGAGAGGGCATCCATCAGGGCCACGCCTGCCAGCTGCCCTTCGCCGGGCTTGCTGCCTTCGCGGTTGGGGAAGTTGCGGGTGGTGTGGCGGATGGAGAATTCGCCGTTGGCCGGCGTATCGCCCGCGCCGAAGCAGGGGCCGCAGAAGCACTCGCGCAGGAGCGCGCCCGAAGCCATGATCTTGGCGGCGGCGCCGTTGCGCAGCAGCTCCAGATAGACCGGCTGGCTGCCGGGATAGACGCTCATGGTAAAGGCACCGTTGCCCACCGATTCGCCATCCAGAATGTCGGCTACCTGGCAGAGGCTGTCGAAGGTGCCACCCGAGCAGCCGGCAACAATGCCCTGGTCCACATGGAAGGCGCCGTCGTAATACTTGCTCTTGAGGTCGAGGCCGATGCCGCGGCTGCCAAACTGCTTGGCAATGGATTTTTCCGTTTCGTCCAGAATATCCAGCGCGTTGGCGTTGAACTGCTCAATGGTAAACACATTGCTGGGGTGGAAGGGCAGGGCGATGACCGGCTTGATCTCCGAAAGGTCGATATAGACGACGCCGTCGTAGTAGGCGACTTCTGCCGGTGCCAGCTTGGCGTAATCCTGTGCTCTGCCGTGAATGGTCAGGTACTCCTGCGTCTTTTCGTCCGTCTCCCAGATAGAGCTCCAGCAGGTGGTCTCGGTGGTCATGACGTCGATGGCGTTGCGGTACTCCATGGGCAGGTCCACAATGCCGTCGCCCACAAATTCCATGACTTTGTTTTTCACGTAGCCGTTGGCATAGGTGGCGCCGACGATGGAAAGGGCTACGTCGTGGGGGCCGACGCCGGGCTGCGGCTTGCCGGTGAGGTAGATGGCAATGACTTGCGGCATGGCCATGTCGTAGGTGCGGCCGACCAGCTGTTTTGCCAGCTCACCGCCGCCTTCGCCCACGGCCATGGTGCCCAGTGCGCCGTAACGGGTATGGCTGTCCGACCCCAGGATCATGCGCCCGCAGCCGGCCATCATTTCACGGTTGTAGCTGTGGATGACTGCCATGTTGGTGGGCACGTAGATGCCGCCGTATTTTTTTGCCGCCGAAAGGGCAAATTTATGGTCGTCCTCATTGATGGTGCCGCCGACCGCGCACAGGCTGTTGTGGCAGTTGGTGAGCACGTAGGGCATGGGGAATTCCGTCATGCCGCTGGCGCGCGCCGTCTGGATGATGCCCACATAGGTAATATCATGGGAAGTAAGGCTGTCAAAACGCAGCCGCAGCTGCGCCATATTGCCGGAAGTATTATGCTTTTGCAGAATGCCATAGGCCATGGTGCCCTGCCTGCCCTGGTCGGGGCTGACTTCTCTGCCCAGCCTGGCGGATAATTCCTGCGCGTTCAGCAGCTCTCTGCCGCGCAGCAGATAAGCGCCTGAGTCAAATAATTTCATCATATGGCTCCTCTCTTTTTTTCACTGAAATGAACAGAGTAAAATGGTAAAATGATTGATGCCCCTATTCTACCATGAATTCCGGATAAAATGAAAGTTTTTGCGGGAAGTTCCGGCAAATTTTTTGCAAAAGGCAATTGGTAATTTTTTTCAGAGGGGGCAGCCTTTTATTTACAAAGCGGCGAAAAACATGATATGATAGCCGTATGAAATGACTCTGAAGGAGGAACGTCATGCAGCAGAAGGGGAAATGTCTGGCACTGGGCGCGGGCGCCATCGGCAAATCGGTGAGCGGCTATATTTTTACGCAGCTGGGCTTTGATTTCCGCTATGCGGAGATCGACGATGCTGTGATTTCGGATATCAACCGCCGCGGAGGGTACGACTTGTATACCGCCGTTTCCGGCGACCAGATAAAAAAACAGGAGATTCGCGGCATTTGCGCCGCGCGGGTAGAGGATGCGCAGACGGCGGAATTTGCCGCTGAAGCGGATTTTATTGTGACGGCGGTGGGTGCTGCCAACCTTGCTGCCGCAGCCGCCTCGATTGCGGGCTGGGTGCGCAGGCGCAGCGGGCAAAAGCGGCTGGCAATTCTGCTTTTTGAAAACGGCAGTGGCCTCAGGGAACTGGTGGAGGGCGAACTGCGCCGTCAGTTGGGCAGCCTGCCCGCCTGGTTGAGCGTCTCCCATGCATCCATCGAGCGCATCTCCAAAAAGGTGGTGCGGGAGGATGGCCGCATCGATGGGGTGAGCGAGGAGTTTATTCCGCCCATTCTTACCCGCCGCGAACTGGCGGATACGCAGCTGGTGCTGCATACGGAATATTTCGAGCTGGCAGACGATGTCAACCGCTATTACTACCGCAAACTGTATCTCAATAATATCGGCCATGCGGTGCTGGCCTATCTGGGCAGTAAAAAAGGCTATGCCACTACGCTGGAAGCAGTGGCCGACGATGAAATTCAGGATGTGCTTTTTGCAGTATGGGATGCGGCCGGGGAAATGGTGCGCCTGAAATACGGCTTTGACGAGCAGGAAATCGACGAATATTTCGCCGGCCGCCTGCAGTGCTATAAAAATGCGGCACTGGCCGACCCGCTCGCTCGATTGGCGCGTTCCCCCATGCGCAAACTGGGGCGGCATGAGCGCATCATCGGCGCGGCAGAGCTGTGCCATGGCTACGGCATTTCGCTGGAGGCCTTTGCACCGGTGCTGTACTGTGCGGTCAATTATTTCAGCTTTCAGGATGAGGAAAGCATCCGCCTGGCAATTTTGAAAGAACGCAAGGGCGTGGAAGCGGTGCTGCGGGAGGTCTGCGGGCTGGATCCGGAAAGCGAGCTTTTCCGGCAGCTGCTGCAGGGCTATATCGAGCAGTCGTATCGGCATATCTGAAGCAAATCAATAAAAGCGGGCGCCGGGGAGGCGTCCGCTTTTGTTGTAAATGTCGGAAAATGATTTTGCCCATTATGCCGGGCGGCCGGAGGGCGCTTCTGTCTGCGGGGTGAGGCAGCAGGGGCGCAGAATATGCCACTGCCCATCCTGCCGCTCCGCAATGCCGTAGGGGAAGCCGGCCTCCTCCATCAGCTGCAGATAGGGCTGCGGGTCAAAGAATTCGGGCGAGTAGACACCTGCCCCCTGCCACAGGCCGCGGCCGATGCACTCGATCGCCAGCGCCGCGCCAAAGCCGGTCTGCGCCACCACCGCCTGCATACCCCAGTCGGCCAGCGCTGTTTCCTGGCTGAAGATCTGGTAGAGGAACAGCTCCCGTTCCCGGCCGCCCCGGGTGCCGAGGCAATGTGCCCCCACACACATGGCGCCCTGCATTTCGGCGCCGATATCCTTGGGCTGGGGCGCACAGGCGGCCACTACGTCCCGGGGAATCACTTGTACTCCATCCACCTGTACCGGCTTCAGGCTGCGCAGGCCCAGGGCGTCAATGACCTTGAGGGCATGGATGAGGGCGGGATCCAGCGCAATTTTAAAAGTGGCCCGCTGCAGGCCGTATTGCTTTAGGTAGCGGGGCAGCGTCACCGTCTCTTCATGTTCCACTTTGACCAGGCGGTTGTTGCCGATCCCTTCGGGCATGGGGAATTCCTCTTCGCCGGCAAAAGCATCCTCCACCCATAAGCCGCCGCGGGAGGCATCGTATTCCACATTGGGGTTCATCACTTCATCCAAAACCGTCCAGACATTGAAACCGAAAACGGGCGTATCTTCCGAAGCGCCGGGCACGGTCAGGTTGCCGCCATCCTTGATATGCACTTCGCGCAGCGTATCCAGCAGCTGTGTCGCCGCGTATTTGGCAAATACGTTGACCACGCCCGGATCGATGCCCATGCAGATGCAGGCCAGCAGGCCCGCCTGCTGCCATGCCTGATGGCGGTCGAAATTATAGCGGGTCATGGGCTGATCATAGCTGTTTTCGATGCCAAGGCCGAAGGCGGGGTGCTCTTTGGGGACAGACCAGGTGCCCATATTGCCGTAGCGGGCGCCGGCGGCAAAGGCTGCGTCAAAGATGTGATTGCTGACGTAAGGGTCGGCCGCATCCATGACGAAGTCGATGCGATGGCTGCGAATCAGCGCAATCAATCCCTGCTCATCTTTGGCATCCACAAATACGGGTGCGAAACGGACGGGCGCGCCCGGCTCCTGCAAATACGCTGCCACTTCACGGGCGCGGTCCTCATGATAATCGCCGATCAGCACAAATTCCAGCCACCGGGCTTCGGGGTCTCGCTGTTTCAAAATGCGCAGAATGCTCTCGCCGACTGCGCCTGCACCTACCAATAACATTCTCATAAAAAAACCTCCGTCAGAAAAAGTCCATCCATGTGATATGGGTCTGCCTGTTTCCTGCGGAAGTCTTATTTTATTTTCCGGCATGAAAAAGGGCAGAGCGCCAGCAAATGTACTTCCCCGACAGGGGGGAAACCATGCTGTGCGCTCTGTCCTTTTGCCAGTTGGTTGTAGCCACGTAGGCGATGCGCAAAGGCGCATTCTCTCCAGAGTTTCGTCAGACGACCTTCTTTTTGCCTGTCAGTTTCTGTGAGCGGGGAATGGAGCCGCACCCACCTTGCTTCTTCGGCCTCCGCTGCCTTGCGGATGTCTAGAGCCGTCTTCTGCCGAACATATCAATTTTGCTTTATTATAGCGGCCGATATGCAAAAATGCAAGCACTTTTTTTGCCTGCGCGGGAATTCTTGATAGAGCGATGGTACGAACAGGGCAGACGTGCTATAATCGGATTGGTGAAGAGGAATCGGAGGAGGTATTTTTTATGCAACATGAATTGATGAAACTGACTGCCCATCAGGTGGCGGAAGGCGGCTATGATAAGGCCATTCTGGCGATAGGTTCCTGTGAAGCCCACGGGCAGCATTTGGCTTCGGGGACGGATACCCTTGTCTCCTACATGCTCAGCTGCAAAGTGGCGCAGCGGGTCAGGGGATTGCTGGTGCTGCCGCCGGTAACGGTAGGCTACAGCGCCCACTACGATGCGTTTCCCTGTTCGCTGACGCTTTCGTATGATACGATTACCGCAGTGATTTATGATATTCTGGAATCCTGCCTGCGCAACGGGATCCGGCATATCTTCCTCATGAACGGGCACGACGGCAATATTGCCCCTATGGAGATTGCTTCCCGCAAGATTAAGGAGAAGTATCCCGAGGCGCGCATTGCAGCGCTGCCTGCCTGGTGGGTGACGGCGGGCGAACTGCTGCCGCCGGATACCTTTGAAGTCTGGGGCGGCCTTGGCCATGCGGGTGAGGGGGAAAGCTCCATTGCCTACCATTTGTTTCCGCAGTGGTGTGAACCGCAGCTGGCGAGGGGTGTGGTGCCCGATCGCCTGCCCGAACATATCGAAATCAAGTGGGATTTTGCGGAATTGACGGATACTGCTGCAACCGGGGATCCTACCAGGGCCACTGCCCAAAAGGGAGCGCAGATGGAACAGGTGCTGGTAGATTGCGTGGCGCAGGCGCTGGAACAGCTGGATGCCTGCGGCTGGGATTATACTTCCACGGCAATCCGCAAATAAAAGGCAAGGCATGTGCAGAGATATGCTGCACATGCTTTTTTTTGCGCATGGGCAGAGGTCTGTTGTGCGCTTGCCTGTGGGCGGCAGCGGAGAAAAGCACGAAAAAAGCGGTTTGTGCACTACTTTTGCCGAAAGGGGCGGGAATGGCTGTCCTGCCTGCGGCCGGCATGATATGCTGAGCAAAAGGAGGTGCGCAATGCGAGTTTTTATAGTATTTCTGGCCGTTCTGGCTGCATGTTCGTGGATTCCTTCCTGCGGGAAGCAGGAGGGAAATGCCGTCTATTCGGTAGCGCAAAAGGCAGGGCAGGCGGAGAACAGGGGCAGCTGCCGGGTTATGCAAGGTGAAGTCAGTTTGTTTTGCCTGTTTGTCGAAACAGATTCCCGGCCCTGGCAGGAGCAGGAAGCGGAGCAGGCAATGCAGCTGCTGCGGGCGGCGGCGGATCTGCTGGAGCAGCAAGCCGCTGCCTGTGGGCAGGCGCTGGAGGTGCAGGAGCCTTTGCGGTTGGGCAGCCTGCAGTATAGCGGGCATATTTCGCCGGAAGGGGAGGAAGCCATGCTGCTCAATGCGGCGGCCGAAAGCTGGTTGGACGCACAGCAGCCCGACCGTTTTGAGGGACAGGCTGTCTATGTCGTACTGCTGTGCGGCAGCGGGCAGAGCTATGCGCTGCCGCAGCTGTTGGCGGGGGAGCAAGAACTGCACCGGGAAAAGGTGGTCGTCTATGGGGAACATACCGATGCGCCGCAGCTGGCAGCTCTGCTGGCCATGTTGTTTGGCAGGCAGGAGGTGCCTTTTGGGGGGCAGACATGGCAGGAGGAAGCATTCAGCCCGGAATTTCTGCAGTATCTGGGCTGTACTGCTCCCTGATGTATTGCAAAGGGAGAGCAAGCGCCCGTGTTTATTGGAAAAATTCTGGCCGGAGGCGGTGGAAAGTATCCCGCTTTATTGATATACTTTATGCAGGAAAAGCAAACCGTGCAATCAGAAATGGGCAGGGAGAATGAGCATATGGATGAAAAAAATCGGGAAGTGGAAGCAATCTTGGAAGAGCGCTTTGGAAAGGATACGTTGATTGCCTTGGCGACTGCGCAAGGGGGCATCCCTTATGTGAGAAACGTGAATGCCTATTATGAAGGCGGCGCATTTTATATCATTACGGATGCGCGCTCCAATAAAATGAAACACATCGGGGAAAATCCGCTGGTTGCCATTGCCGGGGAGTGGTTTACCGCACAGGGCAGAGGGGAGAATCTGGGCTTCTTCGGTAAAGAGGAGAACGATTGGATCGCGCAAAAGCTAACGGCCGTATTTAAAGCGTGGCTGGGCAACGGCCATGTGAATTTGGCAGATGAAAATACTGTCATACTGCGCGTACGGCTGACCCATGGGGTGTTGTTTTCACACGGAGCGCGCTATGAATTTTAGCCTGAAGGGTTGAGGAAAAAGCAGAAACTGCCGGGATATGCATTCCGGCAGTTTTTTTGTTCCGTATCGTCAGTTTTTCTGTACCTTTCCGGTAGATGGTTTGGCATCCTCGGTGCCGTTTTGCAGGTTGGGTTGCGCCTGCGCGCGGAGCAGCTGCTCCAGGCAGCCGAGGGGAAACGGCGGCTGTGCCAGCGGCCGTGCAGCCAGCGACAGCAGCAGCGCCGGGTTATCGTCGGCGGCAATGCGATTGGAGTGCAGGATGCCGCAGCGCCGGCAGCGGTGGATCAACGCCCACTCGCCGCTCCGGCGTACCCAGACGCCGATAGGATCCATGATGCCCCCACAGGCCGCATTGCGGTCGCCCGGCGTTTGATCCAGATGAAGGCTGCAAAGGCAGTAGGGGCAGTGATTGCGGTTTCTGGTGCCTGCGCCCTGCGCCGATACTTTTTTGCCGCAGCTGCGGCAGATAAACGTCGATTGGATAGGATCCGTTTGATTCGGTATATGCATGAAAATTCCTCCTGAAAGTCGTGATTTCTCGCCGGCCTGGGAGGTTTTCTGCATTCAATCAGTCTGCGAAAACCTCCCGGGTAATCACAGACACCGAAGAAACGCTGTTTGCCGAAAATTGTAATGCCATATTCTGGTTTCTCCTTAATTTCTGAATTGCGCATTGACTGCGGCAGAGGGAATGCCGCAAAGCGGCTCTGCACAGGCGATCCGCAACTATCATACTATAAACGCAGTAAAAAGAAAAGAGCATGCATCGGCATACTCTTTTTTGCGTTGATTCATTTTATTTCAGCGAATCAGTTCCAGCGCCTGAGGCAGAATCCGGATATCCGCTTCGGCGAAATCGCCTTTGTATTCGCCATCGATCGTCCAGGGGAGCGGATGATCCGCCTGCAGGCGAATGGAAGACGTCTGACAATAGAAAATCTCGGGGCAGTCGTCGTAGCGGCGCTTGCGCACTGCCTTGACTACCCGTGCCAGCGCAGCGGGCGTTTTCAGGCGGCGTATCAGCACCACTTCATACAACCCGTCATCCACCTGCACCACACCCTCCTGGAATTTGATAATGCCGCCGACGGCCACACAGTTGGAAATGCCGCCGAAAATAAACTCGTCGGAAAATTGCTCGCCGTTTACGGTGACGGTCATGGGATAGTTTTTCAGGTGGAAAATGCTTCGGGCGCCGCCCAGCACATAGGCGCCGTAGCCAAAACGGTTCTTCAGCTTTTGCGGCGTGGCATAGGAGGAATCGGTAAAAGCGCCGAAAGAAACGACGCTACCAAAGCAATGCTCGCCCATCATGCCCAAGTCAAAGGGCTGTGCACTTCCGCCCGCTGCTTTATCCGCTGCTGCCACGACATCGTGGGGCAACAGCAGCGTATCTCCCAGCAGATTGGTGGTGCCGGCGGGGATGACCAGCAGCGGTTTTCTCTGCTCGGGCGGCAATGTACAAAGGGCAGTCATGATTTCATTGAGCGTGCCGTCGCCGCCGCAGCCGCCGACCACGTCGTAATCCTGCAAATGTGCCAAGGTCAGTGCGGTGCCGTCGCCCCGTTTTTCCGTCAGGTAGGTGTCGACTTCATAAGTTTTGCCCAGATGCCCGCAAAGCGCTTCCCGATTGGAGAGGCCTTTCAGTTTGCCGGATATGGGGTTGATGATCAGCATGAGTTTCTTGCCCATGGGCGTTCCCTTTCTGCAAAACAAGCTCAATTGCCAAAGAGCAGGTCGTAGTAATCCTCTTCCAGAATATATTTGGAGTAGGTGACCTTGTTCTTGACGATGTTGGAAATATTCTTGATGTAGTTCTCCTGCTCCTCCTCGCTGGCAAAGCTTACGCCGCTTGCCACCTGGAATTCATGGGTGGAGGCGTTGTAATAGCCCTTATCGGTGATCCAGCTGTAGTTGCGGAAGAGCACCAACGGTGCGGCATCCGAGAAGACGTCGCGCCCGACCAGCAGGCGGGAATCGTATTCCAGCCCGAAAAGGTTGGAAACGGTGGGCAGAATATCCAGGCTGTAGCAGGGATCCGTCACTTCGATGGGCTCCTGATCCTCCAGGCATCCGCTCCAGATGATAAGCGCATTTTTATGCAGCTCGGCGTTGGTATCGATGGTATGCCCGGCCAGCTCGTTGATGTACTTGTATTTCTCCGTCTTGTCGGAGGATTCGGTTTCCAGGCCGTAGGGATAATGGTCTGCCGTGAGCACGATGACGGTGTCATCTGCCTTGCCGGCGGCTTCCAGCTGCTCCACCAGGTATTTCATGGCGTATTCCAGCTCCATGTTGCAGGCCAGATAAGCCTGGCAGGGCTCGGAAAGGGGCAGATCGGCCACGGTATCCTTATTGCGGTAAGCCATCATGTTGCCCGCCCAGGTATATTCGGCATGGCCGCTCACCGTCATGTAATAAATGCTGAAGGGCTGGTCGCTGTTGATATAATCCTGCACCGAGTTCTGCATCAGCTGCAGGTCGGAGCGGGGCCATACTTTCTCGATCCCTTCCAGACCGCTGCCCATGGCGATGAATTTGGAGTATCCCAGGTTGGGGTGCGTCAGGTTGCGCCCGTAGTAGGTATTGGAGTTGTTATGATAAGCCAGCGTGAGGTAACCGAGGCGGGAAGTCTGATTCCCCAGCGTAAAGTAGAGGTTATTCTCGGCACTGGCCTTCATGCTGTTGAGGCCTGCTTTGGGCACCAGACCCAGCAGGTGGGAATATTCGCCGTCCGAAGTGCTGACGCCCCAGGCCGGCTGGTAGTAGTTGGTAAAGTGAATTCCCTTGGTCGCCAGGCGATACAGCGTAGGCGTGCGCACCGGGTCGATGACGTAGTGGGAGAATGCCTCTGCCGTGATGACGATGAGGTTTTTGCCCTTGAACATACCGGTGTATTCGTTTTGCTTGGTGCCCGGCTGGGAAGCAAAGTATTTGTGCATGGAGAGCAGCGTCTCATTGGAGGTATTGGCAATGAGCGAATCAAAGTCAATATCCATAATGTTGTAATCGTATTCCACCGGCTTCACTTCGCTGGAAATGATCGAAGAAGAATTTTCCGGATCATCTACCGGCAGCAGCTGGGAGGGCTCGATCTCGGGCACTTTTGCCTTGGGCGTGCCAAAAACCAGGTATTGCGCATCCAGGCGGAAGCCGGTCACCAGGCCAAAACGCATGGAGGATTCGGTGATATTGAATTCGGAAGTATAGTATTCGCGGCTGGTGACGATCCCTGCCGACGAGCAGAGCACGCCGATGATGGCAATGCCGTAGCAGAGCACGCACAGGCAGGCCGGGACCAGTTTGCTGAAGAAAGGCGGAATGCGCCGGGAAACCGGTTCTTTAAAGACCAGGCAGTAGATGACCAGCGGCACAAAATAAAGCAGTACAATATGAAAGCTCTTGAGCACCAGGTTGACAGCCACGCCAAAATAACTGCGCATCATTTCACCGGCCGATTGGAACATGACCGAAAGGCCCATAAAAAAGGTGAAAAACTGTTTGCAGAAGAATTCTATCAAAAAAAGTAGTGTGAAAAATGTCAGCACACTGATGCTGGCGATGCGGATCGCCTTACGGCTTTTGAAAAGGTTGCAAAGGCTGTAAAAGAGAAAACCGGCTGAAAGCGAGAAAAACAGCACGTAAAAGAAATATTTGAACATGGGCTCGCCCAGTGCGATGCGCAGCAACAGTTCATAATAAAGGAAAGTGAGTGGGAAGAAGGCGATCATCCAAAGGGATTTGGCCTCGGAAGCTTCCCGGGGGCGGCGGCTTCTGCTTTGTCTGGGAGGTTTGTAGCCATAACCACCGTGTTTATTTGCCTTGCTGTTATGCGGCGCTGCTTGCTTTTTGGAATAAGCGCCCTGATAGGAATAAATTTTTCTCATATCGCGAGATCCTTTTTTGATGATGTTTGATAATGTATGGATGGGCTCACGCCCACCTATTTATCCTATCACAACCAATTTGTGACTGCAATGTAAAAGCTCTTTAAAAACTTTATGAAATTGTAAAAATGTGCCGCTTTTCTACAGAGTATTGCGAACTGTAGCTTTTGCGGATCGGGTATTTTCGGGCAGACTGTCTGCGGCAGCGCAGCGTTTTTTTATGGGTGGGGGATGGCGGCGGGAGCAAAGCATGATATAATAAGAAAAAAGATTTCCTGCCGGGAGGCTGTGCATGAAAATACTCTGTTTTGGTTCTCTGAATATCGACTATACCTATCGGGTGCCGCATTTTGTGCGCCCGGGAGAGACCTTGGCTGCTGCTTCGCTGGCGCGCTACAGCGGCGGCAAGGGGCTTAATCAGGCCATTGCTTTGGCGCGGGCTGGCGCGCCTGTATTTATGGCGGGTGCGATTGGGGAAGACGGCCGCTTTCTGCTGGAAGAACTGCAGGCGGCCGGTGCAGATACGCAGCGTGTCTGCATCCGCTCGGAGGAGCGCACCGGGCACGCCATCATTCAGAATGAAAGCGGAGGAGATAACTGCATTCTATTGTACGGTGGAGCCAACCGGACGATTACACAGGCGCAGATAGACGAAGTGATGGCTGATTTTTCCGCAGGGGATTATCTGCTGCTGCAAAATGAAATCAACGCGCTGCCCTACCTTATGGAGCAGGCACATCAAAAGGGCATGAAGCTGTGCCTCAATCCATCCCCTATGGAGCAGAGCGTACTGAAATTGCCGCTGGCACAGGTGGATTATTTCCTGCTCAACCGCGGCGAGGCAGAGCAGCTGCTGGCAGAGGAAAACAGCTGCCGCACACCCGTACAGCTGCTGCAGGAGCTGCGGCAGAAATTCCCGGGCGCGGGCCTTGTGCTCACGCTGGGCGACAAGGGCGCGTGGTATGCCGATGCGGAGGAGTGCTTCCTGCAGCCGGCTTGTCCGGCAGAAGCGGTGGATACCACCGGCGCAGGGGATACCTTTACCGGTTTCTTCCTGGCCGCACTGATGCAGGGGCAGGCACCGCGGCAGGCTATGGCACAGGCGGCGCAGGCTGCCGCCATTGCCGTTTCCCGCAGGGGCGCAGCTCCTTCGATTCCCACCCTGGCGGAAGTGCAGGCAGCGATGGAGAAAACGCATGATTGATACGATTTTATTTGATTTAGATAATACGCTGCTGGATTTCAGCAAGGCAGAGCGCATCGCCCTTTGCCATACGCTGCAGCAGCTGAATATTCCGCCGCATGAAAAGACGCTGATTCGCTATAGCCAGCTGAATCAGCAGCAATGGGAACTGCTGGAGCAGGGCAAAATCACGCGCGAACAGGTGAAGGTGCGCCGCTATCAGCAATTATTTGCCGAGCTGGGCGTGGAGCGCTCGGCAGAGCAGGCGGCGCGCATTTATGAAAAGCAGTTGGGCATTGGGCATTATTTTATAGAGGGAGCGGAGGCATTGTTGGAGCAGCTTTGCGGCCGCTACCGTTTGTATGCGCTGACCAACGGCACGGCTTCTGTTCAGAGGAGCCGCAGCGCCAGCGCCGGGCTGGATCGCTTTTTTAAGGAGATTTTCATCTCCGAAGAAGTGGGAGTGCCCAAGCCGCAGAAGGCTTACTTTGACTATTGCTTTGCCCGCATGCCCGGATTCCGCCGGGAAACGGCCATTTTGGTGGGCGACAGCCTCACTTCGGATATCTTGGGCGGCCGCAATGCCGGTGTGCGCACAGTCTGGTTTAATCCGGCGCAGGCGCCCGGCCGCGAGGATATTCAGGCGGATGCTCAGATTGCCCGCCTGGAAGAGCTGCCGTTGCTGCTGGCACGATGGAACGGAGCGGTATGACGATGTATACGCAGGACAGGGCACACGAAGTGGCGCTGCGCAAGCGCCATGGGTACGTTTACAGGCATTGCCAGCATTGTGGGCGTGCAGCAGATGCCGTTTATCCTGGTGGGCAGTGAAGGGACGATCACGATAGAAAATTTCCGGCGCGTTACGCTGCAGACGTTGGCCGGGGAAACACAGACCGTCGAATTCCCGGAGGGAGATGGCGGCGGATATGTGGAAGAGTTCGAGGATTTTTATCGGGCGATTCGCACAGGCAGTACACCGCGGGCCAGCTTTGCCCAGTGCTATAAGGATCTGCAGCTGGGCATGACTTCTTTGATGACAAACGACCGTTGGCAGCAGCTGGAGTTGGTAGATTAAAAAAGGAAAACGCGGATGTAATTGCATTCGCGTTTTTTTATGAAAAGCCGGTAAACGCGCATTGGAATAAACTGAGTATTCTGCAGCGCAAAGTTTTTCTTCTTTTTCAAAAAGGAAAAGGGCATAGGAGCGGAAAGCGAAGAAAAAAGGCAGTCTTTAGAAACTGCCTTTCTGTTGTTGTGATTATAGTCATGAAGTTTTCTTGCTTCCTTCTTTTTCAAAAAGGAAAGAGCGTAGGCACGAAAGACAAAGAAAAAAGGCAGTCTTTAGAAACTGCCTTTCTGTTGTTGTGATTATGGTCATGAAGTTTTCCTGCTTCTTTCTTTTCAAAAGCGAAAAGAGGATAGGAGTGGAAAGACAAAGAAAAAAGGCAGTTTTTGGAACTGCCTTTCTGTTGTTGTGATTATAGTCATGAAGTTTTCCTGCTTCTTTCTTTTCAAAAGCGAAAAGGGCATAGGAGCGGAAAGCAAAGAAAAAAGGCAGTCTTTAGAAACTGCCTTTCTGTTATTGTGATT